>JBKPTB010000128.1:0-3450 GCA_046735315.1 Actinomycetota bacterium | reverse complement strand
ATCCGTGCGAGCCGACCCGGTGTGCAGGGTCGCGAGGGCA
Source organism: Actinomycetota bacterium (assembly GCA_046735315.1). Lineage (GTDB taxonomy): Bacteria > Actinomycetota > Thermoleophilia > Gaiellales > Gaiellaceae > 3-1-20CM-4-69-9. Next base: position 3,410 of record JBKPTB010000128.1, on the reverse strand, counting down.
GCGGCGAGATCGCCGGCAGCATGGCCGGCCTGTGTTCGGATCGCGGCGAGGGCGTACGGGTTCTTCTTCTGCGGCATCAGCGCGCTCGCGCGGCTGTGCGCGTCGCCGAGCTCCACGAGCCCGAACTCCTGGCTCGCGTAGATCTCGAAGTCCTGGCCGAGCTGGCTCTGGTGCGTGGCCGCGATCGCGAGCGCCGCGAGGAGCTCGACGTACACGTCCGCCTGCCAGGCCGCGTCCTTCGCGTGCTCGACGAGGCCGTCGCAGCCGAGGAGCTCCGCCAGGCGCCCCCGGTCGAGCGCCCAGCGGGAGCCGGCGCTCCCACCCGCGCCCGCCACGCTCGCCCCGAGCGCGGCGTGCGACCGGCGAGCGCGCTCGGCGTCTCGCAGCGCGGGATAGGCGTACGCCAGGAGGAGATGGCCGACCGTCGTCGGCTGCGCCGGCTGCAGATACGTGTAGTCGGCGGCGAGCGCGGCCTGCGTGTCGCGCGCATGCCGGGCGAGCGCCCCGGCCTGGTCGACGAGCGCGTCGTGAAGCTCGCGCACGGCGCTCCTGGCGGTGAGGCGGAGCGCAACGCGAAAGGCCTCGCGGCGCGGCCGGCCCGCGCTCAGCCAGCCGGCCGCCGAGCGGCCGACGCGCCGCTCCAGCTCGGCCTCGCGCGCGTTGAACGCGTCGCCGAGCGACGGGTCCCACGGGAACTCGTCGCCGGGAATCGTGTGCAGCTCGAGCAACCCCCGCAGGAGCGCCCGTGCGTCGTCGCCGGCCAGGTCGCCGCCCTCGACGAGCGCGACCGCGTGCGCCAGATCGGCGAGCGAAAGCCCGTGCGCGAGCCGCGGGCCGTGCGCGCTCTCGGCGGCGTACGCGGCCACGACCAGCTCGCTGGCCGCCCCGCCCCGAAGCCGTCCGCCGCGGCCCAGCTCCTCGGTCTCCGTCATCGGACGGAGCCTACTGTCCTCTCAGGCGCCGCTCGGTCGTCTCCTGGGCGACCATCCACCGCGAGAAGGAGCGGATGAAGTACATGCTGTTGATTGACCTTCGTGGTGATGGCCCGACCGAGAGGAGAGGACGTGACATTTCAAGACGTAATCAAGACACACCCACAGCCGACAGGCGTCGATCTCGACGTGCTCCTGCGGTGTATCGAAGAGTGCCTCGACTGTGGCGCAAGCTGCACGAGTTGTGCCGACGCCGATCTCGCGGAGGACGACGTGCGCGAGATGGTGCGCTGCATTCGCCTCTGCCTCGACTGCGCCGACGCCTGCGACGCTACGGCCCGCATCGCGATACGTCAGACCGCGCCGGATCTCGGCGTGCTCCGAGCAGTGGTCGAAGCCTGCGCGGCGGCCTGCCGAGCCTCCGGCGATGAGTGCGAGCGGCATGCCGACCATCACGAGCACTGCCGCATTTGCGCGGAGGTTTGCCGCCGCTGCGAGCAGGCGTGCAACGACCTAGTCGCAGCGCTCGGTTAACGACCGTGGGGAGAAAACGGCGACCACACCGGACCGGCACCGAAGCGATTCACTCCCCTCTAGGCCAATAAAATGACACGACTCAAAAGCGAAGGAGCGGGGGGTCTACAACATGAAGAAGAGCGCGCAGAAGGTTGAGTCTCCATCTCAGCTGATAGACGCGAAGATCAAAGAACTGGGCGACTGGCGGGGCAAGACCCTCTCCAGGCTTCGCGCCCTGATCAACCAGGCCGACCCGGAAGTGGTCGAGGAGTGGAAGTGGAGAAAGCCTTCTAATCCGGGAGTTCCGGTGTGGTCTCACCAAGGCGGGATCTGCACCGGCGAGACGTACAAGAGCGTCGTGAAACTGACGTTCTTCAAGGGGGCTTCGCTGAAGGACCCCGCGGGTCTGTTCAACTCGAGCCTCGAAGGCAACACGCGGCGCGCAATCGACTTCCACGAGGACGATGAAATCGACGAGAAGGCTTTCGTGACCCTCATTCGAGCTGCCGTTAGCTTGAACGAGTCCTCGTCCCGCTAGTCCCGAGGTACTTGCGGCGGCGTCGAGCCGGAGGGCACGGAACGCGTCCGTGGCTCCGGCCGCGACGCCACGCTCGGCTCAGGCGTCGATCGGTAGCCGCTGCAGCAGCGCGTCCACGCGCGCGAAGCCGCTCTTCGCTCCTTCCTCGACGCCGTACTGCATCGTCGTGTCTCGCTCCTCGGTCGTAGCGAAGCGCATCGTCTGCGTCAGCTTCGTCCGGTCGCCCAGATCCTCGAACTCGAGCGTCTGCAGGTGGTTCTGGAACGTCTGAACGAGACGCTCAGGCGCGTCGACTTCGCGAAATTCGCCTTCGACGACGCCGAACGCGGTTTGGAAGCGGTAGGTGCCGCCGGGACGCACGTCCATCTCCTCGACGACCGTGCCGTCGCCCCACCACTCCGGGATCAGCTTCGGGTCGGTCCAGACAGAGAACACATGCGCGCGCGGTGCGTCGAAGGTCCGCTCGACGCGGATCTCGAGCTCGTTCGGAGTGGTGACGGTGGTCTCGTTCATCTCAGCCCACCGCCTGTTTGACGAGCTTCGCGATCCTGGTCTCGTCGGCCTTGGTCAGCTTCGTCAGCGCGAAAGCGACCGGCCACATGGATCCTTCGTCGAGCATGGCGGTGTCGTTGAAACCGAACATCGCATACCGCTCCTTGAACTTCTCCGCGTTTCTGAAGAAGACGACGACCTTGCCTTCCTTGTTGGCATAGGCGGGCATCCCGTACCAGGTCTTCGGCGTGAGGTCGGGGGCGGTCTTCTTGACGATCGCGTGGATGCGCTCACCGAGGGCGCGGTCGTCAGGCGACATTTCCGCGAGCGCGGACTGCACGGCCTCCTCCCCGTCCGCTGCCGCCTTCAGCTCCTTGGCGCGCGCTCTCATCGCCGCCTTCTCCTCGGCCGTGAATCCATCCTTCTTCTGCTTGGTCTTTGGGGTGGTGCTCATCGTTCTCCTTTCGTGCGTTCGACGACCTGGGCGAAGCGGTCGAGCCGCTGCAGCCACGTGCTTATCCCCTCGAAGGCGTAGGGCGCGAGCATGCAGCTCCGGACACGGCCGACCTTCTCCGTCGTGACGAGCTGCGCCTCCTCGAGCAACCGGATGTGCTTCTTCATCCCGGTCAGCGACATGCCGAAGGGCTCGGCAAGCTCGCTGATCGTCGCCCTGCCGGAACCGAGCCGTTCGAGGACGGCGCGGCGGGTCGGATCGGCGAGGGCTGCGAAAGCGCGGTCGACGGTCGTGGGATACTGAACCATTCGGTTCACTATAGCAGACGCACCCACTTGGGCCATCGGCGTCAGTCGGGGTACTCGTCCTTCCGCCAGGTGCGGGGCTCCGGAGCTTGGGTCTTCGGCGTTCGTTCGAGCAGGGAGCTGTAGTACGGCGCGACGAACGGGTCCGGCGCCATCACCGTGTAGGTGTGGTA
>JBKPTB010000127.1:0-2998 GCA_046735315.1 Actinomycetota bacterium | reverse complement strand
CACGTGTCCGGGCACGCGTGCGCGGAGGAGCTGCGCACGATTCTGTCGCTCTTGCGTCCCAGAGCCGTGATGCCCGTCCACGGGGAGTTCCGCATGCTGGCGGCACATGCGCAGCTCGCTCGCGAAGCAGGCGTCCCCGCGGGGTCGATCGTCCTGGCGGAGAATGGGACGGTCGTCGAGCTCTCCCGTGACGGGGTCCGCGTCGTCGGCGAAGTCGAAACCGGAATGGCCTTCGTGGACGGACTGGGGGTCGGCGACGTCCACGACGTCGCCCTCCGCGATCGCCGTCGTCTGTCCGAGGACGGCGTCCTGATCGTCGTGGCGACCGTCGCAGGGTCGAACGGGGGCTCGGCCGGGCCGACGGAGCTGATCGCCCGCGGCTTCGGCGACGGCTCGGGTCCCCTCCTCGAGGAGCTTCGCGACGAGGCGAACCGTGTACTCGAAGGGTGCTTGCGCGAAGACATAACGGAGATCAAGCTGTTACAGGAACATCTGCACGACGAGCTGGGACAATTGGTGTACGACCGAACCCACCGCCGGCCGATGATCCTTCCGGTAGTAGTGGAAGTGTGATGCGGACCTGATGTCGACTATTCGCGCCAGAGAGCCCGGCTGGGCAGACGTCCTCGAGGACCACGCGGCGGAGTGGGCCACGGCCCGCCGCCTCGTCGGCCAGCTCGGGGCCTGCGAGGCTGCCGCGCTCGCGTACTGCCGGCTGCTCGAGCGCTGGAGGCGCGGCGACGCGTATCCGTCCACCGCGGGCGCCCGCGAGGCGGCGCTGCGGCACGCGGCGGACCGCGCCGAAACCGCCTTGGCCGGTCTCGACCGGCCACTCGACCGCTACCTCCTCGAGCTCGAGTCCGACCGTGCTGAGGGTCGTTCCTGGTACGGCGGCCCGGGGGCGGGCGAGCTGCTCGAGTGGGGACCGGTCCTCAAGCGTGCGGGCGTCAGCGCCTGTCCAACGCGCACCGCCCAGGCCTACCTCGAGCTCGCGGTGCTCGTGCGAGCGCTGCAGGGACTTGCCGACATGGCCCGGATCGATGCCGTGCCGGACCGCTCGTCCCTCTGGGCCGGCCTGTTCGATCTCCGCGAGAACCTCGAGCGCGCGGCGATCGACCTGCGCGCGCTTGCCGCGTAAACAGCCGCGCCGGCAAAGCCGCCGCGGCCTCCCATCGTCGGCGTCGCAAGCGAGCGCCGTTGACCTCACTGTCGTCGGGTCGATCAACCTCGACCTCGTGACGAAGGTAGCCCGGCTGCCGAGACCGGGGGAGACGCTGAGCGGCGCGACGCTCGAAAGGATTCCCGGCGGCAAGGGGGCAAACCAGGCGGTGGCGGCGGCCAGGCTCGGTGCCGAGGTCCGCATGGTCGGCGCCGTCGGCACGGATGCTCACGCCACCGAAGCGCTGGTCGGCCTTCGCGAGACGGGCGTCACGCTCGAGCTGCAGGAGGTGGCGGAGGCAACCGGGATCGCGGTCATCCTCGTCGCGGACGACGGCGAGAACATCATCGTGGTCGTACCCGGTGCGAACGGGCTCGTCGGCGGCTTCTCGGTGGGAGGGAACGTCCTCTGTCAGCTCGAGAGTCCGGACGACGCTGTGCGGGAGGCTCGTGCACAGGCGGACTGGCTCTGCGTCAACGCGGCCCCTGCTCGGCCGCTCGCGGTCGAAGCGGATCTCGTCGTCGCGAACCGGTACGAGGCCGAGGCCGTCGGCGAGCAGCCGTTGATCGCCGTCACACTCGGCGAGGAAGGTGCGGTCCTGCTGGAGCGGGGCATCGAGATCGCCCGCGCGAAACCACCGCGGGTCGACGCAGTGGACGGGACCGCCGCGGGCGACGCGTTCACCGCCTGCCTGGTCGTCTCGGTGCTCGAGGGCCGAGAGCCCGAGGAGTCGTTGCGACGTGCATGTGCGGCCGGTGCGCTCGCCGCCTCCCGCTTCGGCGCCCAGCCTTCTTTGCCGACCGCCGCCGAGGTAGACGAGATACTCCTCGCGTGAGCGCGACCCCGATTCTCCTGGACTGCGATCCCGGCCACGACGACGCGATCGCGTTGCTGCTGGCGCTCGCCTCTGCCGAGGTCGAGCTGCTCGGCGTGACTACCGTCGCCGGCAACCAGACACTCGACAAGACGACAGCCAACGCGATCCGCGTGCTCGAGTTCAGCGGGCGCACCGACATCCAGGTCGCGGCGGGCGCGGACCGTCCGCTGCTACGAGCCCAGTACGTCGCGGCGGACGTTCACGGTGAGACAGGACTCGACGGCCCGGACCTACCCCCGGCGCAAGGTGAGCCGGTCGCGCAACACGCGGTCGACTTCCTTGCCGACCGGATCCGTGCAGCCGAGCGACCGGTGACGCTCATTCCGACGGGGCCGCTGACGAACGTCGCGCTGCTCCTCGCGCTGCATCCGGACGCACGACCGGAGCGCATCGTCCTGATGGGTGGTGCAATCGCAGAGGGGAACGTGACCCCTGCGGCCGAGTTCAACATCTGGTGTGATCCGGAGGCGGCGGCGCGGGTGTTCGGCAGCGGCCTCGACGTGACGATGGTCGGCCTCGACGTGACGCACAAGGCGCTGTTCACCGAGGCGCACGTCGGCCGGCTGGCTGGGCGGGTGGGGGAGATGGTTGCGGAGCTGCTGCGGTTCTACGGGAACTTCCATCGGAAGGTCTACGGGTTCGACGGCTCCCCGATCCACGACGCGGTCGCCGTGGCATACGTCCTCGACTCAGGGCTCGTCGAGACCGTCGAGCGCAACGTCGAGATCGACACGGACTCGGACCTTTGCCGCGGTCGCACCGTCGTCGATCTCTGGCGACGCACGACGCGCGAGCCCAATGCTCACGTCGGGGTGGAGATCGATTCGGACGGCTTTCTCGAGCTGCTGATCGAACGCCTCAATTCACTCGGGTGAGCGCTTTTCCGTCTTTCAAGCATTCCCAGAAAGCGGGCTGCTTCGTATCAACACTGCGCCAGATTAAAGACGTGCCCTTCCTTGGCC
>JBKPTB010000126.1:0-15358 GCA_046735315.1 Actinomycetota bacterium | reverse complement strand
GCGCGCAGCGCATTCGCGGCGGCGAGACCGAAACACGAGGCGCCGGCGAGGGCCTGGGGAAACCGTCGCAGGGCGAGGGCGCTCACGGTGCCACGAGGTCCCGGAGCTGCTCGAGCCGCGCGGGCCCGATACCGGGGACCGCGTCCAACTCGTCGACCGAACCGAACGCGCCGTGCTCCTGCCTGTAGGCGAGGATCTTCTGCGCCGTGACCGGCCCGACGCCGGGCAGCGCGTCGAGTTGCTCGAGCGAGGCGCTGTTGAGATGAACGGGCCCGGCGACCACCGCACCTGCGCCGGACGAGACCGCAGCACCTCCACCACCGCGACGGGGCACGACGATCTGCTCACCGTCGGAAATCAGGGCCGCCAGGTTGACCAGCTCGAGTTGCGCCCGTCGCGTCGCGCCGCCCGCACGCGAGACCGCAGTCGCGACCCGCGAGCCCCCGCGCAGACGGTAGAGACCCGGTCGCCGGACCGCTCCAACGACGTTGACGAAGATCGTCGCGCGACCCGTCGTGCTCGTGGAGGCGGCGACGCGTATGGGTGGCCGCGCCGCGGTGGGCGTCGGCGAGTGCAAGAGGAACCTGCCGCCCAGGGCAAGCACCAGCACCACCACGATTCCACCGACGAGCACGCGACGGCGATCAAAGGCAATCTCTGGCATGTCGTCAATATTGACAACGGCAGAGTCACGAGTCTGTGACGACTCCGTGCCGAACGTCTGCCGAGTGGACTAGCCGACGACGAGGTTGACGAGCTTCCGCGGCACGACGATGGTCTGCCGGATCTCGCCGCCGTCCAGATGAGCCCGCACCTTGGGGGAGGCTTTCGCCCGCTCCACCAGCTCGGCTTCCGGCAGGTCTGCAGGCACCTCGAAGCGGTCGCGCACGCGCCCGTTCACCTGGACGACCAGCTGGAACGTGTCCTCTTCGAGGAGCGCAGGGTCAGCCTCGGGCCACGGCTCCAGCCACAGTTGCTCGTGACCGAGCCGCTGCCACAACTCCTCCGCGAGATGCGGGGCGTACGGCTGGATCAGCGACACCGCCGTCTCCGCGGCGAACCGCGCAGCGGGGTCGTCGGGCGCTTTCACCAGCTCGTTCACCAGCTCCATGACAGCGGAGATCGGCGTGTTGAACTGGTGACGCCGGCCGAGGTCGTCGGTCACACGCGCGATCGTGTGGTGCGCCTTCCGCGTCAGCGGGCCGTCGCCGGGAGCACCGGCCGGCGGCTGCTCGGCCACGGCGCCGGCGGCGCGCCAGAGCCGCCGCAGGAAGCGCTGGATTCCCTCGACGCCTGCCGGGGTCCACTCCATGTCTTCGTCGGCAGGTCCGATGAACAGGATCGAAAGACGCGTCGGATCCGCGCCGTACATTTCGACGAGCTCGTCAGGCGTCGACGCCCCGCCCACGCGCTTCGAGATCTTCGCGCCACCCTGTGTGACCCAGCCGTTGCCGAAGAAGCGCTTGAAGGGCTCTCGGTGGCCGAGCAGGTCGAGATCGTTGAGCGCCTTGACGAAGAAGCGCGCGTAGATCATGTGCACGGTCGCATGGTCGACTCCACCGGTGTAGTGGTCCACGGGCATCCAGTAGTCGGCGATCTCCCGGTCGTAGGGCGCCCGGTCGTTCCGCGGGTCGCAATAACGCAGGAAGTACCAGGAGGAATCCACGAAGGTGTCCATCGTCTCAACCTCGCGTCGCCCCTCCATGCCGCAGCGCGGGCAAGGGATCCGGACCCAGTCCTCTGCCTGAGCGAGGGGCGGAATTCCCTTCGGCTTGTAGTCCTCGACCTCGGGCAGGAGTACCGGGAGGTCCTCTTCCGGAACGGCAACGATGCCGCACTCCTCGCAGTAGACGACCGGAATCGGACAGCCCCAGTAGCGCTGCCGCGAAAATCCCCAGTCGCGTAGGCGGTAGCTCACCGCGGGTCGTCCGCGGCCACGCGAGCCGAGCCACTCGACGATCGCCTTCGCGGCCTCCTCGTGCGGCATCCCGGAGAACTGCGCCGACTCGACGAGCTTTCCGTCCTCGTCGATGACCGTCTTGATCGGCAGGTCGAACCGCTCCGCAAACTCACGGTCGCGCTCGTCGTGGGCGGGCACGGCCATCAATGCTCCTGTCCCGTAGTCCATCAGGACGTAGTCCGCAACCCAGATCGGGATCTTCTCGTCGTTGACAGGATTCGTCGCGTAGAACCCGGTGAAGACACCGGTCTTGTCGGTTCCGGCCGCGCGCTCCTCCACGGGCTTCGCCCCCATCGTGCGGATGTAGTCACGGATCTCGTCGCCGCTCGCTGAACGCTCCGCGAGCCGGTCCGCGAGCGGATGCTCGGGCGCGAGCACGAAGAAGGTGGCGCCGAACAACGTGTCCGCGCGCGTGGTGAAGACGGGGATGTCGAGGTCGAGCTCCTCCACGCGGAAGAGGATCTCCGCGCCCTCCGACCGGCCGATCCAGTTGCGCTGCAGGGCCAGGACGCGCTGGGGCCAGTCCAGCTCCTTCATCTCGTCGAGCAGTTCGTCCGCGTACGCCGTCGTCCGGAAGAACCACTGTTCGAGCATGCGCGACTCGACGAGGCAGCCGCAGCGCTCGCATCGTCCGTCCTTCACCTGCTCGTTCGCTAGGACCGTCTGGTCGTTCGGGCACCAGTTGACGGGCGCGGCCTTACGGTATGCGTGACCGGCCTCGAAGAGCTTGAGGAAGAGCCACTGCGTCCAGCGGTAGTACTCGGGCTCGTGAGTCGAGAACTCGCGCGACCAGTCGATCGCCCAGCCGAGCCGCTTCATCGTGCGCCGGATCGAGTCGATGTTGCGCTCGACGATGTCGCGGGGATGCTCGCCTTCCTTGATCGCGGCGTTCTCGGCCGGTAGCCCGAACGAGTCGTAGCCCATCGGTCGCAGCACCTCGTGGCCGGTGCGCCGGTAGAAGTGCGCAAGCACGTCGCCCAGCGTGTAGACGAGGACGTGGCCGATGTGCAGCGAGCCGGAAGGGTACGGCAGCATCTCCAGGACGTAGTTCTTGCGCTCGTTCCGAGGTGCGCCGGGCTCGGGGTTCGGCACCTCGAAGGCACGCGTCTCCTCCCAGATCCGCTGCCACTTCGGCTCGACTGTCTTCGGGTCGTACCTGTCCATGATCATCCTCAAGAATAAAAAAGCCTCTCGTTCGAGAGGCCGTGGGGAGCCGGCACGGCTTTCGCCGCGGTCGCTCCCTTCCCTACAGAAGCAGCTCTTTCATCCCTTTGACTGTAGCAATGAGGGAAGATCCCGGCATGACCGACTACACCCATATCAACCTGAAGGAAGACGTCGACGATCAGGCGCCGAACTTCGGCCTGTCGCCGCAACTCGAGACTCGAATGGCGCGCGTCCCCCTCGAGATGGAGAACGCCGGTGTCAGCTACATCCGCATCGCGCCCGGCTTCCGGATCCCGTTCGGCCATAAGCACAAGAACCAGGAAGAGGTCTACGTGGTCGTCAGCGGCAGCGCGCGGATCAAGATCGAAGACGAGGTTCGCGAGCTCAAGCAGTGGGATGCCGTTCGGCTGCATCGGGACACCATTCGCGGCTTCGAGGCCGGCGAGGAGGGCGCGGAGCTCATCGCGATCGGCGCGCCGAACACGGGGCCGGGCGACGCCGAGGTGGTCCAGGATTGGTGGAGCGACTAGCGCGCGACTCCTAGACCTCTTCCCGGATACCGCCGCCGTCGCGGACGGCGAGCTCGTCGTCGGCGAGATGCGCGCCTCCGACCTCGCACGCGAGTTCGGCACGCCGCTCGTCGTCTACTGCCGTGGCACCGTCCTGGCGCGGGCACACGCATACGCGAGCGTCGACCCCGAGGCGCTGGTCGTTTACGGGACGAAGGCATTTCCGAACGTCGCCTTGATGCGGCTGCTTGCACTGGAAGGGCTGGGAGCCGACGTCTCGACGCGCGGCGAGCTCGAGTTCGCGCTGCGCGCCGGTGTTCCGGCCGAGCGCCTCATCTTCCACGGGAACAACAAGTCGGACGAGGAGTTGCGCGCCGCCGCGGCTGTAGGCGCGCTCGTCGTCCTCGACTCGCTGGAAGAGGTCGCCCGCGCCAGAGAGGCCGGCGTGCACACTGTCCTCGTCCGGCTCACGCCGGGAATCGAGGCGGAGACGCATCACGCGATCCGAACAGCGCACGCCGAATCGAAGTTCGGCCTCGGGGCCGACGACGCCGTTGCTGCCGTGCGCGACGCGACTCGGGCCGGCCTCGATGTGGCAGGACTGCACGTGCACATCGGTTCGCAGCTGAAACGGACGTCCGAGAGCCTGCTCGCCGTCGAGCGGCTCGTCGACGTTGCCGAGCACTGTCGCGACGAGCTCGGGTGGACACCGAGGATCTTCAACCTTGGCGGCGGGCTCGCAGTGCCATACTCGCTCGGCGCGGCCGTTCCGGATCCGGCGTCCTTCGCGGGTGAGCTGGTGACGCATCTTCGCGCGCAATGGCCGGACCCCGTGCGGCTGATCCTGGAACCCGGACGGTCGCTGGTCGGGCAGGCGGGCCTGACGCTCTACGAGATCGGCGTCGTCAAACGAACCGGCACGGTGACGTACGCCGCTGTCGACGGCGGCATGTCCGACAACCCCCGCCCCCAGCTCTACGGGGCGCGCTACCAAGGGCTGCTCGCGAACCGCGCCGACGAAGCGCTCACCGGCACCTATCGGATCGCCGGCAAGCACTGCGAATCCGGCGACGTCCTCATCGACAACATCGAGCTTCCCGAGCCGCGGCGCGGAGACCTGCTCGCAGTCCCGGCGACCGGCGCCTACACCTTGGCGATGGCGTCCAACTACAACGGCGTGCCGCGACCGGCCGCCGTCCTCGTGGCCGACGGAAAGGCCAAGCTCATTCGCCGTCGTGAGTCGCTGGACGACCTGCTGTCAGCCGAGCCCACGATTCAGGGTTAACCCAGCCGCCGCGAAGCCGGGTCGCACGAGTCGAGGCGGCGCCGTCAGCCGGGCATCCTTCACCGGCGGGTTCCACGGCTCAGCGAGCGCCGGCGCACCGAACGACGCGAGTCGGCGCTCGGCCGGAGCATCGCCGTAGAGCGTCGTCCGCTGACGAGGAGTTCGTCCATGCGAGCGGATCAGGTCCTCCATCGACTCGGGCGGAAACTCTTGACCGTGCTCGGCTCCGGCGGAACGCGAGATGGACTCGTTCATCAGCGTCCCACCGAGGTCGTTGACGCCAGCCCGCAGCGCAGCGCCGACCCCTTCGACGCCGAGCTTGACCCAGGACGCCTGGATGTTCGTGATCCAGGGGTGCAACGCCAGGCGCGCAACCGCGTGCACGAGCAGCGTCTCGCCGAAGGTCGGGCCGGAGCGCGCCTGGCCGCGGAGCCACATCGGCGCCTCCATGTGCACGAACGGCAGCGGCACGAACTCGGTGAACCCGCCGCTGCGCATCTGTTGCTCGCGCGCGTGAAGCAGATGACGGGCCAGGTTGCGCGGTCCGTCGACGTGGCCGAACATCATCGTCACGTTCGACTGCAGGCCCACGCTATGCGCGACGTCGTGCACCTCGAGCCATTGCGCCGTCGTCACCTTGTCCGGGCAGATCACGCGGCGCACCTCGTCGTCGAGGATCTCGGCCGCGGTCCCCGGCAGTGAGCCGAGACCGGCCTCCCTCAGCTCGCCGAGATACGTGTCCAGCGGCAGGCCGAGAGTGGCTGCACCCTGCCAGATCTCGAGCGCCGAGAATGCGTGCACGTGCAGTTCGGGTACGGCGTCCTTGATCGCCTGCACGACCGAGAGGTAGTAGTCCCCCGTGAAGGCCGGATGGATGCCGCCCTGGAGACAGACCTCGGTCGCACCCCGCTTCCACGCTTCCTCGCAGCGTCGCACGATCTCCTCGTGCGGGACCAGGTACGGCGCGCCGCGCAGGTTCGCTGCGAGCTTGCCCTTGGAGAACGCGCAGAAGCCGCAGCGGAAGTAGCAGATATTCGTGTACTGAATGTTGCGCGTGACGACGTACGTCACGTCGTCGCCGCAGACTTCGCGTCGAAGCCGGTCCGCGGCGGCAAGCACACGCTCCCGTTCGGTGCCCCGCGCCCGGAACAGACGCACGAGCCCGTCCTCCTCGAGTTCCCCGCGAGTGTCGATCGGCAGCGCGTCGCGCGGCACGAACGGGATCGGCGCGTCGCGGCCGGGAGACCAGCCGTCTTCGCGTGCCAGGCCGAGGGAATCCGATGCCCGCAACACGGCCGGCAGCACGTTCGGATCGACCCACTGACCCGAGATCCACTCGGAATAAATCGGGAGGCGAGCCGCGAGCTCGAGGCCCCGGCTCTCGGTCGCAGCGCGCAGCCGGTCGAGGGCAGGCCAGGGCGCTTCGGGATTGACGTGGTCGATCGTCACAGGCGAGACACCGCCCCAGTCGTCGATCCCGGCATCGAGCAGGCGCGGGAAGTCGTCATACGAGAGGTTGGGCGGCGCCTGCAGATGCGCCTTCGGCCCCAGCACGATGCGCGCGACCGCGATCGTCCAGAGCAACTCCTCGAGCGGCGGCTCCGGCGCGTCGGCCATACGTGTTCCGCTCTTGGCTCGAAAGTTCTGGACAATGACCTCCTGGACGTGGCCGTGCCGTTCCACGAGCTCGCGGATCGCGAGCAGAGCCTCCACGCGTTCCTCGCGGCTCTCGCCGATCCCGATGAGGATCCCCGTCGTGAACGGGACGCGCTCTCGCCCCGCCCGTTCGACCGTCTCGAGACGCCGCGCCGGGAGCTTGTCCGGCGAGCCGAAGTGTGGACCGCCTCGCGCGGACAACCGGTCCGACGTCGTCTCCAGCATCAAGCCCATCGAGGCGCTAACGCGGCGAAGGTCGCGTAGGTTTCCCTGCTCGAGCACGCCTGGATTGAGATGCGGAAGGAGACCTGTCTCGTCGAGGACTGCCTCGGCCGCGCGCGCGAGGTACTCGATGGTCGAGCCGCATCCGAGCGCGGCGAGCTCTTCGCGTGCCACGCGATAGCGAAGCTCCGGCTTGTCCCCGAGGGTGAACAGCGCTTCGCGGCAACCGACGGCGGCACCGGCGCGCGCGACCGCCAGGACTTCGTCGATCGTCAGGTACGCACGCTCGCCACGCCGCGGCGGCCGGGCGAACGTGCAGTAGTGACAGACGTCCCGGCACAGTTTCGTGAGCGGGATGAAGACCTTCGGCGAGTAGGTCACGAGGCGGCCGTGTCCCTGATCGCGAAGCGCCCGAGCCTCGGCGCACAAATCCTGCAGCGGCCGCTCGAGCAGCTCCATCCTGCGGAGCTTACGCTGCGAGCTTGCGGCGACGACAGACGGGAGCACGGGCAGAGCCCGCACGCGCAGAATCAGACGAGATCGCCTGTCATGATCCCGACGGCAGCGGCGACCAGGACACACCCGACTCCCGCCATCGCCATCGACCAGCGCCGGACCGGAGACGCCGGCGAGGCCAGTGTCGCCGCCCCCGCGAGCCCGAGCGTGGCGCCCGCGAACGTCTCGACGGCCTGAAAGGCGACTCCGATCGCGAGAGACGTCCCGAGGCCGATGCCGCTGCCGTGCAAGGCGAGCGTCGCCGCGCCCGCGCCGGCTCCGAGGTTCCCGGGTGTGACCGGAAGCAGGCCGGAAAGCGACATCGTGGCCACGAGCACGACGGCGATCCACAGGGATCTGTGCACGCCGAGCGCCACCGCGATCGCAGCTGCGGCTCCGAGGCGTGTGACCAGGGCGAGCCCGATCCACCCGGTCAGACGGAGTGCCTCGCGTGGCGAGCTCGCGAGGTCACGGAGGACCTGAAGCAGGCTGCCGAAGCGTCCGGCGATCCGGCCGCCGAGTCGCAGGCTGAGAACGATGCCGCCGATCGCCAATGCAGCCATGATCGGCGCCGGCCAGAGCGGGATCCTGCTCAGCAGCGCCGCGACGACGATCAGCGGTACCAGGACGAGCGTGCGCGCGGCCGCGACCGCACTCCCGACCCCACCCGCGCGCCAGAGCCGGTCCTTGCCGTCCAGCGTCTGGGCGAGAAGACCGATGCGAACTGCACCCCCGAGATGGGCAGGCGCCAGCGCATTGACGAGCGAGCCAACGGCGTATCGAGCCGAGACGTCGGTGAAGCATGCGCTTCCTCCGCAGGACCGGAGGGCGCCGCGCCACGCCGCCGCTGAGCACAGGAGACCGACGGAGAAGCAACCGGCAGCGAGCACGAGCCAGCCCGGTTGGGCTCGGCCGAGGCTTGTCAGGGCGCTGCCGACCGTACCCCGCCCCAGTCGCGTCGCCCCAAGCGCGAGGCCGGCCGCCACGAGCAGGACGAACCCAGCCGCATACGCGCGCGGAGAGCACCAACCGCTGGGAAGCCGGAACTCGTCGAAGAGGACCGGGCGTCGCTCGTGAACGGACACCGTCCTCACCGTATCGGCGGGAAATGAGAGGAGCGTTAAGAATCAGCTCTTCTGTCATCGTTCATTGCGATCATGTCGGCCGGTGAGAGGCCGACCACCGAGGCCACGTCCGTTCCTCCGGATCGGTCCGATCCTCCTTCTCTCGGCCGCTGTGGCCGTGGCCTGGGTCACGCTCGGGAAGCGTGACGAGGGGGAGGTGCGAGCCGACGCTCGTGCGGTGCCGCAAGCGACCCAGCGGCCGACGACCCTGGCGCATCGCCAGCGTCACGCGCGCGCTCGCCGGCTCGACCTCTATGCCTACGACCGCGTGGGGATGATTCAGCCCGTCGCCAGGCAGGCACTCTCCCGGGTCTACGTGCCGAACAGCGCCGGAGACTCGGTCGACGTGATCGATCCGCAGACGTACAAGATCGTCGATCACTTCGCGGTCGGGGCGCTCCCCCAGCACATCACGCCCTCACACGACCTGAGGACCCTGTACGTGAACAACGATGTCGGCAACTCGCTCACCCCGATCGATCCCCGGACCGGTCACCCCGGCCGTCCCATCCCGGTCGACGATCCGTACAACCTCTACTTCACGCCGAACGGGCGGTATGCGATCGTGGTCGCCGAGCGCCTGCACCGACTGGACTTCCGCTCGGCGCACACGATGAAGCTGATTCGCCGGCTCACCGTCCCATGCGCGGGCATCAATCACCTGGACTTCTCGTCGAACGGACGCTACGCGATTGCGAGCTGCGAGTTCTCGGGTCGCCTGCTGAAGGTGGATGTCGTGCGCTTCCGCGTGATCGCGGTGCGATCGCTGCCTCGCCGCTACTCGGTTCCACAGGACGTGCGGTCATCTCCCGACGCGAAGGTCTTCTACGTGGCCGACCTCGCTGCCGGCGGCATCTGGGAAATCGCTCCAAAACGTTTCAAGGTCATCGGGTTCATCAAGACGGGCGCGGGCGCGCATGGGCTCGTCGTCGGTCGCAACGGCAAGGTCCTCTATGTTGCGAACCGAAATGCAGGGACTGTGTCCGTCGTTTCGTTCCGGAAGAGAAAGGTGCTTCGAACGTGGCGCATACCGGGAGGCGGCAGCCCCGACATGGGTGACGTCTCCGCCGACGGTCGCGTCCTCTGGCTGTCGGGCCGCTACAACGCAGAGGTGTATGCGTTGAGCACCAGGACCGGGCGCCTCATTGCGCGCATTCCGGTCGGTGCCAGTCCGCATGGACTGTGTGTCTGGCCGCAACCTGGTCGTTACTCGATCGGCCACACAGGCAACATGAGGTAATGGCCGCCACGGTTTGGCTGAGAACGCGCGTGGACCTCGTCGCGTCTGCGGCGGGCGCCGCGTTGTTGGCAGGCCTGCTGGTCTGGCTCGGCCCGCCCGGAACCGACCTAGCGGCGCACGTCTACCAGCGCACGCTCTTCCTGGAGCACGGCTTCGTCTTCTGGAACAACTTCTGGTACTCCGGCCGATACAGCTTCGTCACCTACAGCGTCCTCTACTACCCCCTCGCTGCCGTCGTCGGCATCAAGCTGCTCGCGGTGCTCATCGTGGCGATCTCGGTCGCATCCTTCGCGGTCCTCGTACGGAACGAGTGGGGGGAGCAGAGCAAGTGGGCCATCCGCGCCTTTGCGGTTGTCTGGGCCGCGCTCGTTCTCTCCGCCGCCTACCCGTTCATGCTCGGTATCGCGCTGGCGCTGCTCGCGCTGTGCTCGCTGCAACGGGGTAGGTATGCGCTCTTCAGCGGTTTCACCCTCCTGACGCTCGCCGCGAGCCCGCTCGCGTTTCTGCTGCTCGTCGTCGTGCTCGCGGGCGTCGCCCTGGCGCGACGCGGTGACGGCGGCCGGCTCGTTCCTCCTGCCCTGGCGATCGCGGCGATCGGCGCGCTCGAGTTCCTGCTCAGACGGATGTTCCCGGGGCGTGGCAGCTTCCCGTTCTCGCCCGAAGAGTTCGTGGCCGCGTCCGCGTTTTGCCTGATCGGTCTCGGGCTGACCTGGGGCGTTCCCCGCGCACGAGTCTTGAGGTGGACGTTCGCGGTCTACCTCATTGCCTGCACCGCGGCGTTCGCCGTCGCTTCTCCGGTCGGGGAGAACATCGCACGACTGCGGTTCGTGGCTGTACCGATCGCGATCCTCACGCTCTCCATTCGAAACTGGCGCCCGCGCCCGATCTGCGCGATCGCGCTGGCCCTCGCGGTGTCGTGGAATATCACACCGCTCGCGGCGAGCTTCGCGCACGGCGTCGAGGACCCCGCCGAACGTGCGTCCTTCTGGACGCCGACGATCGGATACCTCAGGCACCACCTGCCGGCGTCGTACCGAGTCGAGGCGGTCGACACGATGGGGCACTGGCCGGCCAACTTCCTGGCCCGGGCAGACATCCCGCTCGCACGCGGCTGGTTCCGCCAGGAAGACTTCCCGCAGAACCGCGTGCTGTACGGAGACCTCGGGCCGACGGCCTACCTCGACTGGCTGCGGAAGCTGAGCGTGAGATACGTCGTGCTCACGTCAGCGCCTCCCGATTACAGCTCGCGCGCCGAGGCACAGCTGCTGCGGAGCGGCCGGTCGGGGTTGAAGGCGGTCCACCGCACGGCCACGACCACGGTGTTCGAAGTCCCCTCGCCGCGGCCGCTCGTGTCGGCGCCGGCACATGTGCTCGCCCTCGGGTACTCGTCGATCCGGCTCAGCGTTCCAGAGCCGGGCCGTTATCGCCTCAACATCACGTACGCGCCCTACTGGCATTCGCCGTCGGGCTGCCTCAGAGAGACGCCCGACGGAATGTCCGAACTGACCGTGTCCCGGCCCGGAATCGTCTCGCTGCGCTTCGGTGTCACGGCCGGACGTGCGTTGAGGACGCTCGTCGGCGAAGAGTCGGGGGCCTGCCGCTCCAGTTAAACCGGATTGGCGGTTAAAGCGGGTTGACCGAGATGAGCTTGCCGAACGTGCGCCAGGCGTTGGCCTTCCAGCGCTGCAGGCGGACCTGTGTGACCGGGAAGCGGCTCGACGGAGTCGTGCGGATGACGATGCCGGGGAGCACGAATGGGTTGCCCTTCTCGGTCAGGTGGATGGCGGCGTTCATCACGCTCTGCCGCGTGAGGTTCTTCCCGGCCTTCTTCAGCGTGTCGACCATCGTGTAGGCCGCCGCCATTCCGGCGGTGAAGTAGCCGTCCTTCAACTCGCGCGAGCTGATCCCGTCTCCGTACTTCTTGAGGATCGACTGTGAGAGCTTGATGCCCTTGTCGTTTGCCCACTGCGGCGAGGCCGGATCCTTGCCGAACACGATCGAGATCGCGCCGTTCGCCGCCTTCTGAGGAACGATCGACATCAGGGCGGAAGCAGAGGAAACGTCGTTCACGAAGATCTGCGGCTTCCAGCCGAGACGCGACACGGCGTTGAAGGCTTGGAGCGAGAACTTCCCGAAGGCGAAGATCATCAACACGTTCGCCTTCGAGGCTTTCAACTGGGTCACCTGCGGCTGGACATCGGCGGAGGTCGGGTCGTATCCCACCTTCGCGACGATCGACTTGGCCCTGGCGCCGAGGCCGCGACGTAGGCCGGCGAGCAGATCGCGACCGTAATCGTCGTCCTGGTACAGGACTGCGATCTTGGCCCGCTTGATGTTCTTGACGACATAGCGGCCGTAGATCGCACCCTCCTCGGCGTAGGGGGGGATGTAGCCGATCGTCCACGGGTACTTCCTGAAGTCTCGCCCGAAGGTCGTGGCGCCGGAGGACACGAAGAGCTGCGGGACCTTCGCGTCGTTCAGGAGCTTGCGCACCGCGAGGTTGTTGTTCGTTCCGAGCGAGCTGAACATCGCGAAGACCTGCTCTTGCTGGATCAGGCGGATCGTGTTGTTGACGGCGCGCCCC
Source organism: Actinomycetota bacterium (assembly GCA_046735315.1). GTDB lineage: Bacteria > Actinomycetota > Thermoleophilia > Gaiellales > Gaiellaceae > 3-1-20CM-4-69-9. The sequence goes on along the minus strand of JBKPTB010000126.1, from coordinate 3,116 downwards.
GGGTCGTAGGCGTCGTCGAGATAGGAGAAGGTGATCTTGCGTCCGAGCACGCCGCCCTTGTCGTTCACGTACTTGAAGTACGCGTCGGCGCCCCGGGCGACGTTGCCGGCGACCGCGGCCTCGCCGCTCAGCGGCACGCTCGAGCCGAGGTGGATCTCAGTCGCCGTCACTCCGGGCGTGGCGAGAGGGCGCGCACCGGCGGCGGTGGCCGCGACGGTCGCGCCGAGCGCACACAAGAAGAGGATCCTCACCACGCCAGCTAGGACCGAGTGTATAGCCGGGTTGTTAGGGGGCGAAAAAGTCTTCGCAAGAGACCGCCGATGCCCGTCGGCACGAGGAGCATCACGACGATCAGAACGGCGCCGAAGACCACGCTGGGAATTCCCGGCTGCTTCGGATCGAGGCTCAACGCAGGCAGGTGGTTGAGCCAATTCGCCACGGTGTCGTTGTGGTTCTGCAGGTAGTAGATGAGCGCGGCGCCGCCGATCAGCCCGGGGAACGAGTCGAGCCCTCCCACCGCCAGCCCGACGACGAGGTAGACGGACAGGATGATCGGGAACACGTCCGGATTCACGTAGGCGTTCGCGATTGCGTACAGCGAGCCCGCGACGCCCGCGTAAAACGCGGAGATCCCGAACGCGAGCGTCTTGTACCGCGCGAGGCTGATGCCCGAGGAAGCCGCCGCGACCTCGCTGTCGCGGATGGCCTTCAACGCCCGACCCGTCCTTCCACGCACGAGCAACCAGGCGGCGAACAGCAGCACGAGGGCGCTGCCCCAGGTGAGGTAGTAGATCCAGTCGTTCGCCGTGGTGTCGAGACCGTGCGGCGGCTTCGCGAGATTGAGAATCTTCCCGGTCGTGCCGCCGAGGAAGTGGTCGAACTTCTTCGGCAGCTGCGGCAAGGCGACAGCAATCCCAAAGGTGATCAGCGCCAGGTAGAGACCGGACAGACGCAGTGCCGGCACGCCGACGAGCAGCCCCGCCAGGCCGGCCACCACGCCGGCGATCGGAATCGTCCACAGGTCCCGAATCGGATGGCCGTAGAAGCCGTTCACGCTGAGGATCGCGGTCGTGTAGCCACCGATCGCCATGAACGCGCCGTGCCCGAGCGAGATCTGGCCGCTGTAGCCCGTCAGGATCGAAAGGCCGACGAGCGCGATGAAGTACATCCCGACGATCGCGAGCTCTCTCGCCCGAAAGTCGCTGACCAGCCTCGGCAGGACCGCAACGATCGCGGCCAGGAGGACGAAGCCGAGTAGCTCGAGCGATAGCCGCAACTTCATACGCGTCTCACCTCAACGCGGCCGAACAGGCCCCCCGGACGGACAAGCAGCAAGACGAGGATGAGCAGGAGGGCGACGGGCAGCTTCAGCGTCGAGCCGATGAAATCGACGTAACGTCCGAGCAGCGTGATCGTCAGCCCGAGCAGAATGCCGCCCACGACCGCACCCAGCGGACTGTCGAGACCGCCGAGCACTGCCGCGGCGAAGGCGTACACGAGGATCGTCTGCATCATGTTTGGGTCCAGGAAGACGACAGGCGCGATCATCATCCCGGCGACCGCGCCCAGCACCGCAGCGATCCCCCAGCCGAGTGCGAGCATCCAGCTGACCCGCACGCCGACGAGCCGCGACGACTCGCGGTTCACTGCCGCCGCGCGCAGCGCCAGGCCCAGCTTCGTGTAACGGAAGAACAGGGCTAGCAGCGCGACGAGCACGATCGAGACGACCACGATCCCGATGTCCTGGACGCTGATCGGCACGCCCCCGACGTCGATCGTGCGCGTGGAGAACGGCCCGTGGAACTCACGTGTCGCGCCGCCCCAGATGATGCTCGTCAGCCCGTTCAGGAACAGTGCCAGCCCGAGCGTGATGATCACGATCGTCAGCACGGGTGCGTTCTCGACCGGCCGGATCAGCACGCGCTCGATCGCGACGCCGCCCGCAAACGCGATCCCGAGCACGATGGGGAAAGCGGCCCAGAACGAGAGCCCGTGGTTCATCAGCGACCACGCAATGAAGGTCGTGAACGTGGCCATTTCCCCCTGCGCGAAGTTGATGACCCTCGAGGAGCGGTAGATGATCACGATCGCGAGCGCGAGGCCCGCGTAGATCGCACCCTCGCGTATGCCCGCAGCGATCTGCTGCGCGAACTCCGTCCACGTGAAGGCGGCCAGGAGCATCAATAGCCGAGGTACGACTTGCGGACTGATTCGTTGGCGCGAAGCTCGTCGCTCGTTCCCGTGACGACGACGCGGCCGACTTCGAGCACGTACGCACGCGAGGCGTGCGCAAGGGCGAGGTTGGCGTTCTGCTCGACGACCAGGATGGCCATGCCGTCCTTCTCCTTCATGCGAACGAGCGAATTGAAGATCCCCTTCACGATCAGGGGCGCGAGCCCGAGCGAGGGCTCGTCCAACAGCAGAAGCTTCGGTCGGGCCATCACCGCGCGGCCCAGCGCCAGCATCTGCTGTTCGCCGCCCGACAGTGTCCCTGCCTGCTGGTTGCGGCGCTCTTCGAGCCTCGGGAAGAAGTCGAAGACCCGCTCCGCCTCGTCCTTCACCTTGCCCCGGCGCACGTACGCACCAAGGCGGAGGTTCTCCCAGACGGACAACTCGTTGAATGTGCCGCGGCCCTCGGGCACATGGGCGATGCCCGCCCGCGCCGTCGCTTCGGGGCGACGCGGCAGATTGCGCCCCTCGAACAGGACCTCCCCGCTGCGGCGAACGGTGCCGGACACGGCCCGCAGCGTCGTCGTCTTGCCTGCCCCGTTCGCACCGAGGACCGCAACGAGCTCACCCTCCCCCACGTCGAGCGAGACCTCGTGCAACACCTTGACGGGGCCATAGCGTGCGCCGACGCGCCGGAGCTCAAGCAAGCTCATGTCGTAACCCCGAGGTAGGCATCGATGACGGCTTCGTTTCTCTGCACCTCGGCCGGCGTGCCCTCGGCGATCTTGCGCCCGAAGTCGAGCACGTGTACGCGGTCGGCCACGCCCATGACCAGGCCCATGTGGTGCTCCACGAGCAGGATCGTGAGCTCGAAGTCGCTGCGCATCTGGCGGATGAACGTGCCGAGCTCCTGGACCTCCTCGTGACTCAGCCCGCCGGCCGGCTCG
>JBKPTB010000125.1:0-6753 GCA_046735315.1 Actinomycetota bacterium | reverse complement strand
CGACCCGGACGCGATCGAGATCCTCGACAACGACATCGCCGGCAACATCGTCTGTGAGCAGAACAGCATGATGTGGGACAGCGCGGATATCACCGAGGCGCTGTACCCGCGCCTGTGGGAGCCGAATAGAGTCTCCGGGCGGCGCGTGGGCCAGTGTGTGGTGGCGCCGCCGCTCACGCTCGGCGGCACCTCGCCGGGCGCGTTCTAGAGTCGCGCCGTACGCAAGACCGAGGAGGCGCGCCAGGCGGTGCGCCTCCTCCGGTGTCCCAGCACAAGGAGCCGCAAACGAGCATCGGGCGCCCGAGGCCAACCGGCCTTTTGCGCCTGGAGTTATTGGAGCTGTCTGTAGAACAGTCCTTCGGCTGGGCGAGTGTTCCGGAATGACCCCTGAGCTTTCGGGCAATAATGAGAGGCGTGCAACGACACTCCGTAGGAGACTCGGCGCACCACGCGACGGCTCTCCGAACGGCACGGCTGATCCTGACGCCTCTTTCCCCGCTCGACGAAGCCGAGCACGCCCGAGCGTCGGGGAACTCGGACGATGCATTGCGTGACACCCGCGCCGCTGAGCTGCAATGGCGACAGCACGGATTCGGCCCATGGGCAATCCGGGACCTCGGGGACAACAACTTCCTCGGTGCCGCTGAGCTGCGTTTCGCGGGCGATGGCATCGAGGGAATCGCCCCCTACGAAGTCGAAGCAGGCTGGTGGGTGAGGGAGAACCGGCGCAACCAACGAATCGCGACAGAGGCGATGCGCGTGGCCATCGATGACCTCTGGAGTCGTGCCGGCGTCGAGAGCGTGACCGCGTACATCGAGGAGGGGGAGAACGGACCGTCGCGTCGTCTCGCGGCCAGCCTCGGCTTCACGATGCGCAGCCAGGGCCGCGGTCGCTTCGGCGAACCGATGACGGTGTACGAGCTTCTTCGAGATGTCTGGGATCGACGAGGAGATTGAAAGCCGCTGGGCGTAATGGCTCGCCTGCGCGAGCGTCCTCTCACTCGGCCGAAGACTCGGCGCTGCGCTCGAAATGGCTCAGTCGCTCGGAGGCGGACTGTTTGCGAAGAGTCGCGGTTTCCGCCGGAAACCTGCTAGATAATGGCGGCAAGAACGCTGCTCGGATGGGGAGAGAGCATGAAGGGATTCGTCGCAGTAGTCGCTGCGCTGGGTGCGCTCCTGGCACCGATGACCGCCGCGGCGGCGCCGCCACCACCGCAAGGCACCCAGTCCGACGCCGCGTTTGCCGCCAGTTATGCGGCGAACGGTGTCGTCAACCTGTCCCCCACAACCGAGCGCGTGAGCTGCTACGCGCCCGAGGTGCCGTATCTCACCACGCTGTCGGCGGCCGATGGCTATCCGGGCGGCGGTGAGACGCCCTGTCCCGGCGCAACGACCGGCGAGCAGACGTCTGGCTTCGCGACACAGGACGTTTCCAATCAACCGGTGCTCGTCAAGGATCATTCGGAGTCCGACATCCGCGTCGATCCAAAGAACCCGCAGCATCTGATCGGTCAGAGCAAGTGGTTCGTCAGCGCGGAGGGGTACAACCACCTGAACGGTTTCTACGAGTCGTGGAATGGTGGAACGACCTGGCCGGTGCAGGGCCACGTCCCCGGCTACGAAGGCTGGACGGACAACACCGACCCGGTCGGCGCCTTCGACCCCTGGGGCAACTTCTACTCGCTGCTCCTGCCGTACGTCTTTGTCTACTCCAAGTCGGGTGGGCACGTCTTCAACAACGGCTCCAAGCAGGCCAACCCGACGCAGCCGCCGGAGGCGATCTCCGTTGCCGTGCACCCGGCCAAGCCGGCCATGGAACAGACGGCCACAGATTGGATCACGACCCACAACGGTCACCCGGACTTCGTCTTCACCGTCCCGAACGCCGACACGAACACGCCGGACAAGCAGTGGATCGCGATCGACACGAACCCCCTCAGCCCCCATTACGGACGCGTGTACGCGATGTTCACCCAGTTCGTGCTCAACCCGTCGAGGATCCTTGTCTCCTACGCGGACGCGCGCCCGGACGGGACGCACACCGACTGGTCGCCGCCGCAGACCCTGCCGACGATCCCCGGCCACCCCTTCGACACATACCTGCTGCCGCACGTCGCTCCGGACGGAACCGTCTACACAACCGTGACGAACAACCCGGTTGCAAAAGACTTCCTCAACAACTCGATCTACCTCATCTCCTCGAAGGACGGCGGCGTCAGCTGGCAGGGACCGACGCTCGTACTGCCGAGCGTACTGACGCCTACCTACAAGAACACGACCTTCACCGAAGGGATCGTCAACTCGTTCGGGCTCGGCACCAAGTCGGTGAACGGGCACTGGCCGCTGTACGTGACCTATGAGAACGAGGACGCCGACGGCTTCTCGCGCGTGTACCTGACCGGTTCGCTCGACGACGGCTCCAGCTGGAGCGAGCCCATCCGCGTGAACGACGGGCCCGACGATGTCGAGGCACTGCAGCCCCGGGTGGAGGTCGCGCCCAGCGGGACCGTAGCGGTCGTGTTTTACGATCGGCGGCTCCCCTGTCCGACCGGCATGGCGTCGGGCGTGCAGAACGACCCGCTCACGCCAGGCGGGACCACGAACTTCTGCATCGACACGGCCATCCAGTTCTATAGGCCGGATCTCACGCCCCTCGGACACAACATCCGGCTCTCGAAGTTCACCTGGGATCCGCAGCTGAGCGCCCCCAAACGGTTTTGCGTCTGCGGGTCGGCCACCTTCATCGGCGACTACTTCGGGCTCGATTTCGGCGGCGGCTACGCCTATACGACCTCGATCTCGACCTACGACTACGGGCAGAACCCGAGCAACTACCAACAGCAGGTCGTCGCGAGAGTTCCTTTGCCGTAAGCGTTAGGGCCGCCGGCGAGATGCCGGCGGCCCTACAGCCAAGCTCAGCCCATCGCGGCCATTGCCGCCTTGCCGCGTTCCATGATCTCCTCGGGCGAAAGGTCTTCCACGTGCGTGGCGATCTGCCACTGGTGCCCCCACGGATCGGCGACGGCGCCGAAGCGGTCGCCCCAGAACTGGTCTTCGACCGGCATCGTCACGGTTCCGCCCGCGTCGATCACCTGCTGCACGACCTCGTCGACATCGTCGACGTACAGGAAGATGCCGACGCTGGTGCCACCAAGCTCCTTCGGCGGCTTCACGGTCGACTGCGGCATCGGATCCGCGAGCATCAGCACGGAGTCGCCGATCTCGAGCTCCGCGTGGCCGATCGTGCCCATCGGCGTGGACATGCGCATGCGCTCCTTCGCGCCGAACGCACGCTTGTAGAACTCGATCGCCTCTGCAGCATTCTCGATGGCGAGAGACGGAGTGAGGGCGTGATAGCCCTCGGGAATCGGTTTCGTCATGGTCCCTCCCTGCGGTTGTGACGACCAGACTTCCCTCGGTTCGATTCTCGCAGAGGAGGGCACCTCAAGGTCGTTCCTGGGACTCGGCCTCCTCTTGCCCATGCGGCTCGATGATCCGAGTCGGCTCATCGTCCGCACTCAGCGGCTCGCTTTCCCCTACCGGAGCGTCTCCCTCGCGCTGGATGCGGGCAGCCGCCGCAGTCGCGAGCTCGACGAGGCTTCCGGACATCCGGTGGATGTCATCGAGCAGCTCGTGGCGCTCGTTCCAGATCGTCTCCGTATCCGACTGAAGCTCGCGCATCCGCGACTCCGCTTCCTCCCGGCGCGCCGTCAGATCCTCTTCCAACCGCTTGAGTCGCTCGTCCGCCTCGGCTTGCGCCCGCGTGACGATGTCCTCCGCCTGGGCCTTCGCGCCGGCGACCAACTCGTCGGCGTTGGCCCTCGCCGTAGCGACGGTCTCTTCCGCCTGCCTCTTCGCATTGGCGACGTGCTCGTCTGCCTCGGCTTTCATCCGGTCCGCCTCGGCGTTCGTGTCGACGATGAGCGTCGCCGCCTCAGCTTTTGCCCGCTGGGTGTTCTCTTCCGACTCCTGCTGCGCGCTCGATGTGATTTGCCCCGCGGCGCTCCGCGCGGCTTGGAGGAGCTCCTGCACCGTCCCCTCGGCTTCTTCGAGTGCATGCCTGACGGCGGCCGGCGGCGAGCTCCTCACCTTGAGCTCCGCGATCACACGATTGACCCGCTTGATGTAGGCGTCGACCGCACGGCGGTCGTAGCCACGCACCGCGACGGGAAAGGAGACGTCGAGCACGTCCTGCGGGACGTAGTACTGGAGGTCGCCGAAGCTGCGCTCCTGACCGCTATCTGCTGCAGCGGGCTCTGTTCCAGGCGACGCGTCCTCGGCCACGCCTTCGAGTATGCCCGATCTCAATTCGCCGCGGCAGGCGGCGCCTCGATCTGCACTCTCGGCAGCCACCCGAGCCAGCTCGGCAAATACCAGTTCCAGCGGCCGAGCAGCCGCATCGCGCTCGGCAGAAGGATCGAGCGGACGATCGTCGCGTCGATCAGCAGCGCCACGGCGACACCGAAGCCCATCTGCTGGAACATGATCAGCTCACCGCGGGCGAAGCCGGTGAACACGGCGATGATGATCAACGCCGCGCCGGTGATGATGCGCGCGGTCGATGCAACGCCGGATGTCACCGCCTTCGTCGTGTCGCCGACCTGGTCGTAGCGCTCCTTGATCCGGCTGAGCAGGAAGACCTGGTAGTCCATCGAGAGCCCGAACAGCACCGAGAAGAGGAAGAGCGGAACCCACGCCTCGATCGTGTCCGACTGCTGGAAGCCGAAGAACCCGGCTCCCACGCCGTGCTGGAACACGAGCACGATCAGGCCGTACGCGGCGCCGACCGAGAGCAGGTTGAGCACGACGGTCAAGCCTGCGAGCACGAGTGAGCGGAAGACGGCCGTCAGCAGGACGAGCGTCAGCCCGAGCACCAGCGCGATCACGTAAATCGCCGGATCGGTGGCCGAGTCGACGTAGTCGATGTTCTCGGAGGTGACGCCGCCGACAAGCGCGCCCGCAGGAAGATTCTCCCCCCGCAAGTTGCGCACCGCCTCGATCGCGTGCTCGCCCGAGGGGTCGCCCTTCACGGGCACCGAGAGCAGAGCGACCCCGTCGGGTGACCGGGTGATCTGGCCCGGCCCAAAGTCAGGGTCTGCGGCGAGCTCGGCTCGCAGTCCTGCGAGGGATCTTTGGGCCGGACGGTTGGCGACGACGATCTCGACCGGGCTCGCGGTGGCGCCGGGGAAGTTGCGCTGCAGCGCTGCGTATCCCTGTCTCGACTCAAATCGGTCCGGCAGGGCGCTCACGCCGCTCGTGCCGACGTGCATGCCGAAGATCGGTGACGCGGCCGCGAGCAACACCGCGAGCGAGAGGCCGAGGCTGAGGACCGGCCTGCGCAGCACGCCGCCCACGATCGTGCCCCAGAAACTCGCTTCGGGATTCCAGGAGCGCCGCCCGACGAGCGGCAGGCGCAGCCGGTCGACGCCGTCGCCAAGCAGGCCGAGCAGCGCGGGCAGCAACGTCGTCGCTGCGATGACGGAGACGATGCCGACGAGGATCGCGCCGATCGCGAGGCTGCGCATGATCGAGTTCGGGACGATCAGCATCCCGAGCATCGCGACCACGAACGCGGTGCCGCTGAAGACGACAGCGCGGTTCGCGGTGGTCGACGACGCCGCGATCGCGTCGAACTTCTCGCGGCCGCGCCCGCGCTCCTCCCGGTAGCGCGAGATGACGAAGAGCGCGTAGTCGATCCCGAGCGCTAGTCCCATGCCGGTGAGCATGTTCACGACGAACACCGACAGCTCGAAGGCGTGCGCGAGCACCGCGACCATCCCCAGCGCGATGATGATCGAGAACATCGCCATCACGAGCGGGATCAGCCCCGCGACGACGGCCCCGAAGACGAGCAGGAGGATGATGAGCGCGGCCGGGATGCCGAACTCGAGCTCACCGGAACGCAGGTCGTCCTGCGAGAGCTGGTTGAAATCGTGTTGGCGCGTCTGGTCGCCGGTGATGTTCGCGCCGAAGGCGGGGTTCGCATCTGCGCGATCGACGGCGGCGATGACGCCGTCGATCCCGTCCGAGTTGGTGTCGACCGGGATCAGGACCGCATGCCGGTCCCGCGAGACGACCTCCCGATTGCGCTCGACTCCCGGGGCTTGAAGGTTGTTGACGAGGGTACGGAACTGCGGCGCGTCGGCCGTGTAGCGCTCCGAGCGGACGAGGATCACGTCTGCTGCCGAAACCCGCGATCCTGCGCGGAACGACCGGTCGATCAGGTGGGCGGCGCGCTGAGATTCGCGGTTGTCGGTCGGGTGGTTGTCGCTGCTGAGCGAGCCGCCGAGCAGGGCGCCGATCGCGACGATCGCGAGAACTGCCGTCACCGCCCAGGCGGCAATGACCCGGCGGGGATGTGACGCGCTCGCGACCACGAGCGCCCTGGTGGAAAGCCGTTCCCTCATGGCCTAAAGGGTGACCCCGCACCTGTAGCCGCCGGTAGCGCGCCAGCGCGAGTCTCGATCCGCGCTAGCGCGAGTCCTGCGGGTACGGCTGCCCGTACCTAGCGAGAAGAGTGGCCTGACGTCGATGATGAGCTCCCGCTCAGGCTAGCCGCGGTCGCTAGTGTCTCAGCGGGAGCACATCAACCGGAAGGAGCCAGACGTGGCGGGAAAGAAGCGACCGAAGTCGCTTGCGCAGACCGGGACGAAAGCGCCAGCGAAGCCCAAGCGCCCGAAGAAGACCTCGCGCGGCAAGTAAAGACCCGTCACGCTTGCCCCTGCAGCGTTGCGGGGCGGTCGCGTGTCCGAA
>JBKPTB010000124.1:0-9919 GCA_046735315.1 Actinomycetota bacterium | reverse complement strand
CTCAACGTCATCACGGGCGACGGCGTGCCTGCGGGCGAGGCGATCGTGAAGCACCCGGACGTGCGGATGGTCTCGCTCACCGGCGACGTCGAGACCGGCAAGATCATCGCTCGCACCGCCGCCGACAACCTGAAGCGAGTGCACCTCGAGCTCGGAGGGAAAGCTCCCGTGCTCGTGTTCGACGACGCCGACCCCGCGGCGGTCGCCGAGGGGATCAAGATCGGCGGCTACTGGAACTCGGGCCAGGACTGCACGGCCGCCTCGCGTGTGGTCGCGGGCCCGAAGATCTACGACAGGCTGCTGGAGGAGCTCGTTCCCGCGGTCGAGTCCCTGCACGTGGGCGATCCGGCCGAGGGGGACGAGATCGAGATGGGGCCGGTGATCTCCAAGTCACAGCAGGACCGGGTGCTCGGCTTCCTCGACCGTGCCAAAGGCGCAACCGTCCTGACCGGCGGAGGCATGAACGGCGACCGCGGATTCTTCGTCAAGCCGACCGTCGTCGTCGACGTCGGGCAGGAGGATGAGATCGTCCAGCGCGAGGTCTTCGGCCCGGTCGTGACCGTGCAGAAGTTCGCGGAGGACGACCAGGCGATCGCCTGGGCGAACGACGTGAACTACGGCCTGGCGGCGTCGGTCTGGACCCGTGACATCGGCCGTGCCCTCAATGCCGCACGCAAGCTGCAGTTCGGGACGGTCTGGATCAACGACCACATCCCGCTGGTCAGCGAGATGCCACACGGCGGCTTCAAGCAGTCCGGCTACGGCAAGGACCTCTCGGCCTACTCACTGGAGGACTACACCCAGATCAAGCACGTGATGGCGAAGATCAGCTAGTCACGCACGAACGATCCCCGCGCGGGCGGGGCCGAGACGCATCCCGATCACCGCTTCCGCGGCGGAGAGGCTTGGCGCGAATCCGGTGACGGCGCCGAGGAAATCTCTCCGCCCGAGGGCATAGAGCTCCGCATCGCTCTGGGCTCTCACCGTCGCGGTTCGGGGGACGTTGCGGAGAAGAGCGATCTCCCCGAACGACTCGCCGGGCCCGAGAGTCTGGACCTTCCGCCCGTCGACGTAGACGTCGAGCGTTCCGTCCTTCACCAGGTAGAACAAGTCGCCCGGCTCACCCTGACGCACGACCTCCTGCCCGGTGGCGGCACGTACCGCCTCGAGCGCATCAGCGAGCCGTTCGAGCGTCGGTTCGGGCAGCGGCGCGAAAATCGGGTTGGCGCCCAACAGCTCGAGTCGCTCGACGGGAACGTGCGCAGCGCGGTCGATCGCATTCAGGCGGGGCCAGGCCGGTATCACCACGAGCGGGAGAAGCGCGCCGGCAACGATCAGCGCGCCTCGCGTCCCGAGCCAGTTGAGCAGGATCGGCGCGACGAGCGCCCCGAGTCCGACGGTGAGGAGCAGCAGGCTCTCCAGGACCCCGAAGACCCTTGCCAGGACGTCGTCCGGCGCCGAGCGCTGCAAGAGGGTCATCCCGGAGACGTCCACGATCGTGTTGCCGATGCCGACGACGGCGAGGAGAACCAGGACGAAGGCCTGATTCGGCCAGATCGCGACGAGCGCGATCGGGATGCCCCAGATGAAGATCCCGACCCCGAAATCCGCGGCCTGGCGCCCCCGACCCACCAGCGCAGCTGCAGCAAGCGCGCCGAGAAGGCCGCCGATGCCCACGGCCGAGTTGAGAAAGCCGACCCCCGCGTTGCCGGTGTCGAGCAACTTGAGCGCGATGACCACGATGAGCACGTTCAGCATTCCGTCGACGAACGTCTGGGCCGAGAAGAGCCCGACGAGCAGGCGGAGCCTCCGTTCGCGGATGATCGTCCGAAAGCCCGCCAGAAGCTCGTCCACGATGGACACCGCCTCCAGCCCCTCCCTCTCCGTCGCCGCGGCGACGGGACGAATCCCCATCACGAGGAACGCCGACCAGAGGACGGTGGCCGCGGTCACGAGGAACACGAGTCCGGGTCCGCTCGCGGCCAGGAGCAGTCCGCCGAGCGCCGGGCCGCCGAAGATCCCGACGCTCTCGATCGTGCTGGCGGCGACGTTCGCGGCGGTCAGCTCTTCCGGCGTTCGCGCGAGGGACGGGATCAGAGCGGCCTCGGCCGGACGAAAGGCCGTCGCGGCGACGCCGACGAGGCCCGCGATTGCGTAAACGAGAGCGGCGGGGGCGTCGGCGTAGACCGCGAAAGCGGCGAGACCGATGAGACCCGCCCGAACCAGGTCCGACCCGACCATGACCAGCCGGCGGTCATAGCGGTCGCCGAGGAGCGCCGCGAACGGGGACGCGATCGCGGCCGCGATCCAACGCACGAGTCCGACAATTCCGACTGCGGTCGCACCGCCCTGCTCATAGGCATAGACGACGACGGCGATCCCGTAGGCCCAGGTGCCGATGATGGAGCCCGCCCACGCGAGCTCGATCCGGCGCAGGGCCTGGTTCCGGAACACCTCCCGGAATGCCCTGCCCGATTCCGCCAACTGGCCTAGAAGTCGCCGCACGCCGGCGGAGAATCGCAGGACGGCTTGAGTATTTGAAGAGGAGAAGGGAAGATTCTCGTAGCCCAACCCGTCTAGTACTCGAAATCCGGCAATCTGCCGTGACCCCTTCCGGAAGGAGGAGTTTCATGTCCGAGGATAGTTTCGAGCAGGAAGAGCCGAAGGACGAAGACGTCGAGGCTCACAAGAAGAAGGGCCTGACGGACGAGGCGAGCGACGAGCTCGGCGGCGACGACTCAGACGACTTCGAGGCTCACAAGAAGAAGGGCCTGACGGACGAGCTCAACGACTCCGTCGAGGGTTCGGACGACTTCGAGCTCCATCGCAAGAAAGGCTAGGCCTCGCAACAGCTGTTCGCGAAGCCCGGGCGAGCGCCCGGGCTTCGTCGTTTCTAGAGCAGCTTCTCCAGCTCTGCGAGCAGCCGCAGGGCAGCCTCCCCGGATCCATCCTCGTTCTCGCGGGATCGCTCGAGCGACGCGGCGACCCGCGCCACGACGGCGAGGTCGCCTTCTCCCTCGAGGGCCCCCCGGGCAAGGCGGGCACGTTGCAGGAGATCGAGAGCGATCGCGGCCTGGTTCGCGAACAGACCGAGCAGCTCCATCTCGGCAAGCGTGAACTTCGTGTCCTGCGGACGATCGAGCACCTCGAGGACACCGAGCGCCCGCTCCTCGTTCAGCAGCGGGACGGCCATCAGGCCCTTCGGCACGAAGCCCGTGCTCTCCGCGGTCTCCTTGGAGAAGCGCGGATCGGCCAGCACGTCCTCGATGACCAGAGGCTGGCGGCTGACCAGGACGAATCCCGCGATGCCCGTGCTCGAAGGGAAGCGCTTTCCGATCAGCGCCTCGGACGACTCGTCGGCCGCCGCCTCGAAGACGAGCTCGTCCGTGCTCTCGTCGAGCAGCAGGATCGACGACGCCTTCGCTCGGAAGATCGCCCGTGCCACGTCGACGATCGACTGCAGCAGCGCCCGGAACTGATCCTCGGCGCCGAGGACCCCGGCGGCGACCGCGGCATGTAGGTCCTGGCTCACCTTCCACCTCCCACGTTCGTCGCCGTCAGGTACAGCACGCTCTTGAGCTGGAACGGGGTCAGCTCCGGATGCTTCGAGAGGACGAGCGCGGCAATGCCTGCGATGTGGGGCGTCGCAAAGCTGTTGCCGGTGCAGACGAGCCGGCCGCCGCCGTTCCAGGCCACCTCGACGTCGACGCCCCTGGCGAAGAACTCGACGGGAGGTGCGGGGTTGTAGAAGTACTCCATCGGATCGGTGCCCTCGTGGCTACCCACCGAGATGACGCTCGAGAACCGCCACGGGTAGCTCTCGACGGGCATGTTGTGCGCAGAGGCCACGAGCATCGTGCGGCGGAAGTATGCGCTGTCCGCGAGCTCGTGCAAGAGGCCGGCGAACTTCTGCTTTGTCGTCGACAGGCTCATGTTGATGACGTCGTAGCCCTGCTCGATCGCCCAGCGCAGCCCTTCCAGCAAGACAGCGCCGCTACCGGTGTAGCCGGCCCCGAGGACGCGAACGCTCGTCAGCTCGCATTCCGGCGCGATCGAGCGGATCACCCCTGCACAGGCGGTGCCGTGGCCGCAGAGGTCGCCCTGGGTGTCGTGCTCCTCGACGTGCACCATGTCGCCCTCGATCGAGATCGCGATCGACTTCTGGACCTCCCCCACCTGGGGATGGCCTGCCTCGATGCCGCTGTCGAGGACACAGACCCGCGCCCCGGCGCCCGTTGCACCGCCCCACGCCCACTCTCGGTTCACTTCGCCCGGCCATTCCTCGGGCAGGGCGATCCGTTCGACTGCGTCGGCCGGCAGGCTCCAGGCGGGAAGCTCTTCCTCGGTCATGTGCGAAGCGTATGAGTCCGGGCGGCGCGGTTCTAGTGCAACGCGGCCCTGGCCTCCTCGGCTGCCTCCGCCGCTTCGACGGCGTGCCTCCTTGCACGGACCACCCGCTCGTCGGTCTCGGAAGCAGTCAGGTTGACGGCGACGAGCTCTGCCGCCGCCGCAGCCGCGGCCGCGGCCAGGAGAGCCGCCGCCACCGCATCCGCGCGGAGAGCCGGCTCTCCGCGCTCGACCACGGTGACCGACAGCCGCGCGACGTCGGCGGCGATAGCCGCGATCTCGAGCGGAGGCTCCGCGGCGCGGGCAAAGGCACGGCCGAGAGCGAAATCCCGGCCCTCCCCCTGCCCCTGACTGTCATCGCCCCGTGCGCGCAGCGCGGCCTCGTATTCGTCCGCGTCGGTCTGGGCCAGGGGCCCGACGCGATCGCGGAGGGCTTCGGCCTGCGCGGCGATCCCCGGCGCCTCCGGCCATCCGTCTCCGGACGAGCGCGCGACTTTGGCGAGCAATCCGGCCGAAGCTGCGGTGACGAGCGCCGCCACCGACCCGCCGCCCGGGGTGCGCCCAGGGGATGCCACCTCGTCGAGAAGCTCCCGCAGCGGAAGGTCCAGCAAGCTCACGCGGGGAATTCTCGTCGAAGCGTTACTTCGACTTGAGACGAACGCGCAGCAGCTGGACGAGTGCGGGGCTCTGCTCGTAGCCGTCAGCGGCGAGCGCCGCTTCCAGATCCGCGACGAGCAGGGCACGGAACTCGGCATCGGCTTCGGCCCGCGCGACGATCTGGTCGAGCTCGGCCCGCGCCGCCGGCAGCTCCTGGGCGGCCCGCACCCAGCCGGTCGGAGCAGGAGGCAACGCCCCGATCAGGCGCGCGAGTCGCTCTTCCTCAAACGCGGTCATCGTGAACTAGACGGCCCATCCGTCCTGGTTCTTCCCTCGAGCAGATCACGAAGCCGTGCCAGGCACCGCGAGATTCGGCTGGCGATCGTTCCGGCAGGCAGTTCCAGAGCGTCACCGATGGTGCGGTAGCTCTCGTCCCGGGCGAAGAAACGGTCGAGGATCTCCCGGCAGTGCTCCGGGCTCTCGGCCAGCGCCTCATGCACGGTCATCGCTTCCTCGAGCATCACCAGCGTCTCGTCGCTGCCACCGACGTCGAGCTCCTCCTCCCCGGCCGGCCGCTCTCGGGCGGCCGAGCGAAGCCGGTCGATGCACAGGCGGCGGGTGAGCTGTCCGAGCCACGGCCTGACGGCAGCGTCGTCCCGAAGCGCGTCGAGGTGCTCGTAGGCGCGGGCGAACACCTCCTGGAAGACGTCCTCGGCGTCGGCCTCCGGCAAGCGGAACGCCTGGACCGAGATGGCGTAGACGTATCTGGAGAACCGCTCGACGAGGTCGGCCCAGGCTTGCTGGTCACCGGACCGGCACCTCGCAACGAGCTCGCTGTCACTGAGCGTCGACGCCATCGTCGGGATTGTGACGCTAAACGAGGAGGGTTAGGGCAAGTCCTACGCTGCGGGCGGCTGACCCGCGTCCTTGCCGAGCTGCTTCGACCACCATTCCGTCTCGCGCCGGTCGAAGTTCTCCTGGAGCTGCGCGACGTAGATCGAAAGGTCGCTCTCACGGGTCGACAGCTGAGCCTCGAGCTCCGCGCCCGCCTTCTCGCGTTGCTCGAGCCGTTGCTCGCGCACCTCGAACTCGGCCTCCAGCTGGGCCTCGCGTAGGTTGAGAGCGGCCTCACGCTCCTCGAGCTCCTTGGCCCGACCGGCGAGCACCTTCTCCCGCTCGTCGAGTCCCTTTTCCTTCCCCTCGTAACGGCTGCGCGATGCGAGGATCGCCTGCTCCGCCTTGTTGAGCGCCGCCTCACGTGACGACAGCTCTTCGTCTCGCTGCTTCACCCGCCGTTCCGCAAGCTCGTCGACCTCCGGCTTGCGAGCCTCTTCGGCTGCACGCCGCGCGGCCGCCTCGAGACGATGGAGCTCGGCCTCGCGGGCGATCAGCTCCGCCTCGCGTCGTTCGATGCTCTCGAGCTTCGCGATCGCATCCTTGGCCACGCTGTCGCGCTCGCTGGCCTGCCGCTCGAGCTCCTGCATGCGCGAGGTCAGCTCGCTCGCGCGGGTGGACAGCTCGAGCTCGCGCTGATCCAAGTCTCGGGCGCGAGCGACCAGTCGCTCGTCGCGACCGCCGCCGGCAGCCTGCTCAGCCTCGTGCTTCGAGAGCTGCGCTTCCCGGGCCTCGAGCTCGGCCTGACCCTGTGCGAGCTCACGGGCCTGCTCCGCGAGCTGCCGTTCGCGCTCGGCGAGCGCCTCCTGGACGGAGCGGGCCTGCTCCTCGCGTGCGCTCGCCTTCGCGGCTTCGGCGGTCCGCTCGGCTGCCTCGCGTTCGAGTTGCTCGACCTTCGCGTTGAGGTCGCTGGTGCGCGTCGAGAGCTCGAGCTCGCGCTCGTCGAGCGCTCGCGCTCGCGCGTCGAGATCCTCGTTCGTTCGCCCGGTCCCGGCGACGACGTCCGCTTCGCGCTGTCCGACGACCTTCTCCCGAGCCTCGACCTTCGCGCGTTCATGTGCGAGCTCCGACTCGAAGGCCGCGACCTTGGCCTCGCGATCACCGAGCGCCTGCTCGAAGGCGCGCACCTCCTCGATCTTCAGGCGGGCCTCCCCTAGCGCGGTCGCCTGGGCCGTCGCCTCCTGCTCGAGCTGCTCGATCCGCGCGCTGAGCGTCCTGTCTCTCTTCGACAGGTCGAGCTCTCGAGCGTCGAGCTCGCGCGCGCGTGCTTGCAGTCGCTTCTCGTCCTTTGAGGTCTCCGCCGTGATTTCGGCCTCGCGTTTCCCGAGCACCTTCTCGCGCGCGTCCAGCCCGACTCGCGCCTGGGTCAGCTCTCGCTCGGTCGCGGCAAGCTTGGCTTCTCGTTCCGCGACCTTCTTCTCGAGCTTGCGGGCTTCCTCGTCCTTCGCCTTGGCCTTCTCTTCGCGCTCCGAGAGCCCCTGCATCAGCTTCTCGCGGCGGGCCTCCGCTTCGTCCGCCTTCGACGAGATCTCTGTTTCGGCTCGTGCGAGGTCCTGCTCACGTTTCGCGATCTCCTCGAGCTTTGCCTTGAGCTCCGCGGCTGCGGCGGCCCGCTCGTCGTCGCCCGTCTTGAGCTCGCGCACCTTGAGCTCGATCAGCTGCTCGCGCTCAACGATGCGCGCCTCGGCTTTCGTGATCTCCTCCTTCGCCTCGAGGAGACCGTCGAGCTCCATCAGCCGCTGGGCCATCAGCCGTTCGCGCTCGTCGAGGTTGGCCTCGGTCTCGGCCAGCGCGGACGCGCGGCGGTCGAGCGCCGCCGACTGGTCGGCGAGCTGCTGCGCCATCCCGTCCTCGCGACCCGATCCGTCCAGCTGATCGCTCAGCGATGCACGCAGGTCCTGCTCGCGCGCCAGCGAGGCGTTCAGCTCGGCTCTCAGGTTCTCTGCTGCGCCCTCGTCGACGGCCGGAGCGGCTGCGATTGCCTCCCCCGGGGACCTCGGCTCGGCCGCGTCACCGCCCTGGAGCTTCGCTCTCAGCCCGGAACCGAAGCCGCCTTCCATGGAGCCGTGCTCGGCCACCGCCATCCTCGCTTCCTAGAACTGGAAGAACTTCGAGAGGTTGAGGAATGCGGGGCCGAGGACGACCAGGAACATCGCCGGGAAGATGAAGGCGACGGTGGGAAACAGCATCTTGATCGGGGCCTTCATCGCCTTCTCCTCGGCGAGCAGCTGCCGCTTCAGCCGGGTGTCCCCCGCCTGAACCTTGAGGATCCGTCCGAGTGAGATGCCCAGCTGGTCGGCCTGGATGATCGCGCGGACGAAGCTCGCCATCTCGGGCGAGGCACTCCGCTCCGACATCTTCTTCAACGCTTCCTGGCGGCTCTCGCCGATGCGGATCTCGCCGAGCGCCAGCTCGAACTCCTCGATGAGCGGGCCGTCCATGTGCTCGGTCAGCTTCTGCACCGCGCCGTCGAAACCGAGTCCGGCCTCGACGCTGACGGAGAGCAGGTCGAGAGCATCGGGCAGCTCGGCCGAGACATCCGTCTGGCGACGCCGCACGCGGCTGTTCAGGTACATGCCGGGCAACAACGCGCCCATCGCGCCGAGTGCGAGTGCCACGAACAAGGCGTACTTCGGCGTCGCCGTCGTCCCGAGCACGAGGCCGAAGACGAGGCCGCCGACACCGAGGATCCCCTTTGCGCCGATGATCGTCATCGGGGACGTCTTCCGCATGCCCGCGGCCATCAGCTTCGCCGAGACCGACTCCACCGAAAGCCGCGGGTTGACGCGCAAGACGAGGCCCGCGAACTTGCCCACGAACGGGTCGAGGGCACGCTCCCTGAAGCGCGGCATCTCCTTTCCGGTGGCGGCGCGCACACGACCATAGTTGGCAGCCCTGTGCACGAGCTCGCGTCGGATACGCATCGGCGACGTTGCAATCTCGGCGATGAAGAAGACGGCTCCGCCGACGGCCGCGATTGCAAAGATCAGAAGCATTGACATGGCATCAACCTCGGAAGGAGACGATCTTTTTCAGGATGGCCGAGCCGATCGCCATCATCGTCAGCCCGACGATCATGAGGATGTGGCCCGCGTGCGAGTGGTAGAGCGGATGCATGTACGTCCCGTTGGCGAGTGTGATCGTGCCGAGCAGGAAGAACGGGATCCCGATCAGCGTGTAGGCCGACATCCGCCCCATCGCCGTCAGCGCGCGGATCTTGCGCGCAAACTGCTGCCGCTGCCGGACCGTGTCCGCGACCATGTCGAAGAGCGTCGCGAGCGATCCACCGACCTGCCGCTGAATCGTCACGGCCGTGATCGCGAACTCGAAGTTCTTCGAGGCCATTCGCTCGGCCATCTCCGCGAGGGCGTCGTCCATCGGCCGGCCCAATGACGCCTCGGTTAGCACGCGCTTGAACTCCTCGTTTGCCGGCGGGTGACCTTCGTCGACGACGGCCTGCAGACCTTGCTTGAACGAGTGGCCGGCCTTCAGCGAGGCGGCGATGGTGATCAGCAGGTCGGGCAGCTGGTTCTCAAAGGCCCGTAGTCGCTTGCGCATCTTCAGCCAGACCCACGCAAACGGGATCATCCCGGCGACGGCCGTCAGCATGATCAGGATCACGGGGGAGGTGCCGAAGAGGAACGCGAACATGGCGACGACGAGCGCCGAGCCCACCGCGATCCAGAAGAACTCGACGGTCTTCAGCTGAACGTCGGCCCGCTCGAGCATCTTGCTGATCATTCGCCACTGCTTGAGGTTGCCGAGCGTCCTCTCCGTGGCCTGGAAGATCGACGAGAACATCTCGCTTCGCCGCTCCTTGCGCTTCTGCTTCGAGTTGCCCTTTGCCTCGCCAGTGTGCGGCGCGATTCGGGTGCGCACCCAGGAGCCGCGGATGC
The DNA here is from genome assembly GCA_046735315.1 of Actinomycetota bacterium. Classification (GTDB taxonomy): domain Bacteria; phylum Actinomycetota; class Thermoleophilia; order Gaiellales; family Gaiellaceae; genus 3-1-20CM-4-69-9. The sequence continues at coordinate 185 of JBKPTB010000124.1, read as the reverse complement.
CGGCCAGGAAGAGGAGGCAGGCGAATAGCATCAGCGCCGCAACTGCGAGCGCGATCGCGAGGGGGCCGCCCGGCCCGTAGGCGTTCTTCGGGACGAGCTTCGAAGGCCCGGGCGCCTGGATCATGTCACCGCGTGGAATCTGTGACAGCTCGGTCGTCGACCCTGCGCCGACGATCGAGGCGGTG
>JBKPTB010000123.1:0-16718 GCA_046735315.1 Actinomycetota bacterium | reverse complement strand
CTGCGGCCGACCCGGATGGGATCTACTTCGGCGGGCTCGTGTTCTTCGGCGTTGTCGTCGGCGGCCCGTTCGTCGTCGGCCGCTTGATTCGCGCGCGCCGTCTGCGGGAGGCGCTCCTCGAAGACCGTGCCGTCGTGCTCGAACGTGAGCGCGAGAAGCGCGCGCGAGCGGCCGTCGCAGAGGAGCGGACGCGGATCGCGCGCGAGCTCCACGACGTCGTTGCACATGCGATCAGCGTGATCATCCTCCAGGGGCGGGGCGGCCGCAGGCTCCTCCACGAGGATCCTGATGAAGCGCGGCGCGCGTTCGACACGATCGAGCGGACCGCCTCCCAGGCTCTTGGCGAGATGCGAAGGCTGCTCGGGATGCTGCGCGCAGATGACGACTCCTTCGCCTTCGCGCCGCAGCCGAGTCTGTCCGGGCTCCACGCACTGGCACAAGAGGCCACACACGCGGGGCTTCCGGTCCAGGTGAAATCGTCGGCGAGCCGGTCGAGCTGCCTGCCGGCGTGGATCTCTCCGCATACCGGATCGTCCAGGAGGCCCTCACGAACGCGCTCAAGCATGCGGGCCCGGCACGGGCGAATGTGTCGGTCCGCTACGGCGACGGCGAGCTCGAGATCGAGGTCGTCGATGACGGTTCGGCGGTAGGCAACGGCGACGGCACCGGCCATGGCCTGCTCGGTATCCGCGAGCGCGTCACCGTCTATGGAGGTTCCTTCGAGGCAGGACGCGGGGCGCTCGGTGGCTATGCAGTCCGTGCGCGTCTTCCCTACGGAGCTCCGTGATGACCCGCGTTCTGCTCGTCGACGACCAGGCGCTCGTGCGGGCCGGGTTCCGCATGATCCTCCGCGCCGAGCCGGATATCGAAGTCGTCGGGGAAGCCGGACACGGCCTCGAGGCGATCGAGCTCGCCCGCGCGCTCGAGCCCGACGTCGTGCTGATGGATCTCCGTATGCCCGAGCTCGATGGAATCGAGGCGACCCGACGCATCGTCGACGGGACTGAGGGGCCGCGGGTCCTGGTGCCTGACGACGTTCGACCTCGACGAATACGTCTACGAAGCCCTGCGCGCCGGCGCGAGCGGGTTCTTGCTCAAGGATGCGCCCGAGGAGCAGCTCGTCGGGGAATCAAGGTCGTGGCCGATGGCGGCTCGCTCTTTGCGCCGGCCGTCACAAAACGGTTGATCGAGCGCTTTGCGGGTGCAGCACCGAGTCAGGCTGGGGATGTGTTGTCGGGACTCACGCCCCGCGAGGTCGAGGTCCTGCGACTCGTCGCGTGAGGCCTGGCGAATGCGGAAATAGCCAGCGAACTGGTCGTCTCCGAGCACACCGCGAAGACGCACGTTGCGCACATCCTGCAAAAGCTCGACGCCAGGGATCGAGTTCAAGCCGTCGTCCTGGCCTACGAGACGGGCCTGGTGCGAGCCGGCTCGTAGGCAGTATCCAGGCGTTGAGCCAGCGAATTCCTGCTAGCCGCCACGACACCGGAGATGCCTTATGGCATCCTGCCGGCGTGACTCTGCGCTGCCTGCTGGTCGACGATTCCAGGGCTTTCCTCGAAGCTGCTTCGAAGCACCTCGAGCGGCAGGGTTTGGCCATCGTGGCTACGGCCTCCACGTCGGCCGAAGCCTTCACGCGGATTCGGGAGCTCGAGCCCGACGTCACGATCGTCGACATCGATCTGAACGGCGAGAGCGGCTTCGACCTGGTGTGGCAACTTGCCGCGAGTACCGGCGGGCAGCCGGCGAAGACGATTCTCACCTCGGCGCGCCGCGAGTCGGATGTCGCCGAGCTCGTGGCCGTGACCCCCGTGCTCGGGTTCATCTCCAAGGACGAGTTGTCCGCGGATGCAATCCGTGACCTCCTCGCCGACCGCACCCACGGTCGTGGCTGTAGGCACGAAGCGCTCCTCTACTCTTCGTCGGAAGAGCTCGCGGCCGGAGCACAGCCGCTCGTACAGCAGGGGCTGACGCGTGGCGACCCCGTCCTGATCGTGTTCAGAGAGGGCGGTACTACCGTTCTTCGAGAAGCGCTCGGGGGAGACGCGGCCCGGATCGAGTTCGGGGACGCCATCAACTGGTATCGGAGTCCCGACCATGCCTTGCAGGAGTACAGCCGTTACCTCGACGACCACCTCAAACCTGGTGGATCTCGGGTGCGGGTCGTCGCCGAGGTGGTCTGGCCGCAGAGCTCAGCCACGGCCGACGTGGCGGCATGGAAGCGTTACGAAGCTGGGATCAGCGTTGCGATGGCCTCGGTTCCGGTGTCGTTCATCTGCGCCTACGACACAAGGGAGTTGCCCTCGGAAATCGTCACCGACGCCGAGCGGACGCATCCAGTCCTGAGGACCGCCGACGGGGCACGGCCGAGCAGACACTACGCGGAGCCGGCGGCGTTCATTCGTAAGCTCGAGCACGATGTGCCCGAGCTGGCGTCCGGCCGCTAGGGCCGCTCCGCGAAAATCGCCACCTTTGGGCCGCTGACGAAGCGGCCCGTCACGATGTCGCGATCACCTTGACCGGCATGCCGACCTCTGCGAAGTCATATGTCCAGCGGGCCACGGGGACGGCCTGACGGACACAACCATGCGAAGCGGGATACGTCGGCACGTCCGCGAACTCGTGGAAGGCGATGCCGCCGACGAACGGTACCGTCCACGGAAGCCACTCCCGAAACGGCGTCGACCACCAGCGCCGGATCTTTCGCGTACACCCGATAGTCGCCAGGAGGCGTTGGCGTCGAGGGCTTTCCGGTCGAGACCGCGATCGCCCGGATCACCTGGTTGTCTTCGATCAAGAGCGCAACCTGGCGGTCGAGCAGGATCTCCGCGCGCTTTCCGTTGCGGCCACGGCTTACCGGCGTTGGTGCTGAGGCAGTGAGCAACCGCGACTCCGTTCGCGCGTCGAGTGACCCGGTGCGCCGCAGACGCTCCCACTTCTGGAACGCGAGAATGCCATTCCTGGTGACCGGCCCGAGTCGGCCGTCGGTGGGTGCCGTGGGGTACGTACGTGCGAAGTCCTCGTTTCGCCTCCGTGCGGCTCAAGCCGGACACGAGCTGGTGCAACGCGTCCAGGGGAGTAGCGCCGGGGCGCGTCACGTGAACGAGTTGCTCACCCTGTAGGAAGAACACCTGAACGTTGTTCCTGCTCGATGCCGCGGAAGTCGCAGCAACCGCGACAAGCGCACCCGCAAGTGCCAGTGCGCCCGCACGATAAGCAAGTTGCGGCAAACGGCGACGGCCGCTTCCGCGCGTCATTCAGCGGACTTCGGAGGCGGTACGATCAACACCGGCCTTCCGGCATGCTCGGCGACCGCGTGCGAGAGGCTGCCGACAAGAAGCTCCCGGGTTCCTGTCAGGCCTCGGGAGCCGATCACGATCACGTCGGCATCGATCTCGTCGGCCACGTCGACGATGCCCTCCCACGTCGGGGAGGCGATGTCGCCCCTCGCTTCAGCGTCGAAGCCGGCTCGCCGCGCGTGTTCGGCGCCTGTGCGGGCGCGCTCGAGGGCTTCGTCCCGGTTCACGCCCTCGAAGGCTGCGGCAGGCGCGACCGGCAAGGTGAGCGCGCCGCCCTCGGCTGGGGTCAACAGTGGTCCGACGTCCAGGACCACGGCAGGCGAAGGGCCGAGCAGGTCGGCCGCCGCGTCGATCGCATGTTCCGCCCCGCTCGAGCCGTCGTAGCAGATGAGAACTCGTCCTCTGTGCATCGGGCCTCCCTCGTAGCTTCTTGGGTGATGGTGCTAACGTCGCGTCGGCCCGTCTCCTTCCGTCTTAGGTGAAGCGCCGCACGAAGGTCAATGCTACGTTCGTCGACCTCGACCCTCCAACTCGAGACCCGTGCCGAGCTCGTGATGTTCGCGCTCGCGAACGGCATCATCGGGCCGAAGGTCGAGTGAGAGAGGCCGACTGACTAGGCCGGCTGCTTGTGCTGCGTATGCGCCGGAGGAACAATCACGACCGCTACGCGTCAACCGCCGTAATCGTTCCGTCGGCGACGGCCTGCACCAGAGCGCGGTGATCCTGTTCGTTGCGGTCGGCATACGCCGCGGCGAACTCGGCGATCGCGTGATCGAACCTGGCGCTCCGACCAAGGTATGCGCCGATTGCGATCCGATCTCCGGAACGAGCGTGTGCACGAGCAAGTGTCCAGCCGCAGGCATGCGCGTACGCGGTGAGGCCGCGCGGCAGGATCGTCTCGGTGTCGACTGAGCTCTTCCAGTCCCAGAGCTGGCGGACGTAGAAGTCGCGAACCTCGCCGTCGATCTTGCCCTCGCCATGGATCCAGCCCAGGAAGATGTCGCTCGCGGCCTGCATGAGCCGTTCGCCTTCGACGACGCGTCGGCCATGGTCGGCGAACTCACTTGGGCCGAGCACCGACTCGAGCACCGACGCCTGCGCCTCTTTGATCTGCAGGAAGAGGGGATCGCTGTTGTCTCGTCCGAGCATCAGCAGCACCCAGGAGCGCGTTCCGACGCTGCCGATTCCCACCACCTTTCGAGCCAGATCGACGTACGTGTACCGCTCGAGGAGTCGACGCCGATCGTCGGGCAGTGTGTCCCGGTAGCTGTCGAAGAGGGTGCGGATTGCCGAATCGACGCGATCTGATTCGTCGCCGTCTGCGACGAGCTCTGCCACTGGGACGATCAACGGCGGCTCGGATACGAACCTCGGCTTTCCGTCGACCTCGTGTGTGAGCTCGGCGAGCGCGCGCATCCGGTCTTTCGACCGAGCCTTGGCCTCCGAGCGCTCGAGCTTCTTGGCGAGCCTTCGGTCGTGTCCCTCTTTCAGCTCCTTGTCGACTTCGGCGGCGCCGAGCTTCGCATACCAGACCGCGAGGTCTCCCATCTTTGCAAAGCGATGCATCGCCTCTCGATACGCACATAGGAGTCCGATCACTGCCTTCGAACGGTCGGCGCTCGCAAAGTTCCGATCCCGTGCGGCGATCTCGAAGCTTGCCGCGAGGCGTTTCACGTCCCACTCGAACGGGCCGGGAAGCGTCTCGTCGAAGTCGTTCAGATCGAAGACGAGGGCGCGTTCCGGAGACGCAAAGCCGCCGAAATTCGAAAGGTGGGCATCGCCTGAGAGCTGAGTCGAGAGACCTGATCTCGGCGTCGAAGCGAGGTCATGGGTCATGAGGATCGCCGCTCCGCGAAAGAACGCGAACGGCGAAGCGAGCATGCGTCCGTAGCGGATGGGGACGAGCTCGCTCACGCGGGACTCAGCCTGTGTCTCGAGCAAGGCGATCGGGTCGCGATCGGAGGCGACTTGGAAGGCCGAATGGGAAGAGCGGGACGCGGTGGAGCGTGCAGCCCGGCCATGGGCGGCGCGTTCCTTCGCGGTTGGGTGTGCAGCCGTCGCCGTTATGGCAGTTGCCTAATCGTCCCGATGGGTTATGCGGCGCAGCGAACCAGCCAGCACGATGGCAATGGCGAGGGGCAGGAACCACCAGGCGTCGATTCCCCCGCGCGCGAACAGGTAGGTCGCTCCGAGCGCCAGCCCGACCCCGGCTGCCGCCCGCCAATCGTCGCCGACGATGAAGTTCCACCAGAAGCGCCCGAACGATCGCAGGGCGTTCATGCCTGAGCACCAGCAGGGACGGTCGCAAGCCGCTGGCGCCGCAAGACACGTACCAGCAGATACGAGACGACTCCGAAGAATGCGATCACACCAAGGAGGGAGAGCTCGTCGCCAGGCCAATCGATGCCGGCTCCCTCCGCCGCCCAGAAGCAGCCGAAGCTGGTCAGCAGGAGGCCCACCGCGAATTTGATCGTGTTCTCGGGCACGCGTTCGAGCGGCCCCCGCGCAATCAGGCCGGCGGCTAGCACGAGCACGGCCGCCGCTCCCGCGCCCGCCGCGGCCAGTCCCAGTCGGCCCTGAGCGCTCCCGAAGCTGATGACGATGAACACGACCTCGAGGCCCTCGAGCAAGACGCCTTTGAACGCCACCGTGAACGAGTACCAGTCGAGTCCCGCCTTCTGCTCCTGTCCGGCAGCCGCCGCCCGCTCTCGCTCCTCACGAAAGGCCTCATCCTCGTCGTGCAGCGCCTTGTATCCGCTGGAGCGAAGGATCGCCTTGCGTAGCCATTGCAGGCCGAACGTGAGGAGCAGTGCCCCCACGATGAACCGGAGGGTGCCGATGGGCACAAGGCGAAGGGCAGGACCGAGCGCGGCGACCAGGGCTGCCAACACGAGGACGGCGGCGCCCGCGCCGATCAGCGTCGACCGCCAACCGCGGACGATGCCCACGCCAAGGACGATCGTCAAAGCCTCGACCATCTCGACCGCGCTTGCCAGGAAGGCGCCGAGAACGATAACGATCGTACTCGTGCTCATCCTGGGCATTCTCGTCCTTCACGGGCGTCACGCGCATCGGTGCCAGCGCTGACTTCTCGCGAGTTGTCGCACGGTTCTGATGCCTATCGATAGCGGCGACGGAAGAGGAAATACGCGACGCCGCCGGCCGGAATCGGCAACCAGTACGAGACGAGCCGGTACGTCAGCGTCGCCACCAGTGCATCCTGGGCGGTCACACCTGCGAGCGTCAGCGTTCCGACGAGTCCCGCCTCGACAAACCCGAGCCCACCTGGCGTCAATGGGATCAACGCCAGGAGGGCGGCGGCGGCGTAGGCCAGCAAGAGCAAGGATGGCTGTGGCTGAGCACCGACTGCCCGAAGCGCGCAGACCAGCGCGAGGAAGTCGAAGCCGGTGTATCCGGCTGCGGAGACGACGGCGGCCCGCCACCGCGTCCCGATCGTCGCCCGAACGAAGTCGCGTTCTCCGAGGAGCCGTTTGGGTAAGTCGGTGATCGGGCGATGCCGGCGAACCGTTCGATTGAGGGCCCACTGCAGCCCTTCTCCGACCAGCTCCAACGGCCGATCGAACGCGAACGCCAACACGCCCGCTCCGATGAGCAGCGCCAGGACGGCGGCGCCCAGGTAGGCAGAGGTCGCAAGACTGCGATCGACCGGGAGCCCGCCCAGGATTGCCGGTACCGCGAGCAAGGGCAGCGCGAGCCGCGTTCCGACCTGGAGCGAGGTCGCCGCCGCCAGAGAGACGGTAGCCTGCCCTGCATCGACCCCCGCTCGGCGCAACATCGCGACCGAGAAGGCCGTAGCCGTGGCTCCTCCGCCGGGGACGATCCTGCCGACGGTGTTCCCGCCTAGCTGGGCGCAAGCAACGGTGAACCAGCTCTTCTCGTGGAGTGCGATCCGATCGAGTTGCCAGACCGAGACGTAGCTTGCGACCTCGCTGAGCAGTGCGAGCGCCGTCCAGTACCAGACCAGCTGGCCGAGCGACCGCCATGAGGCGAAGACCGCCACGAGGCTTGGCAGCAACAGGTACAGGGAGACACCGGTGACGAGGAGGAGCACCCCGGGACGCGCGTATCGCCTCCAGGCGGCGCGACGGGAGCCCGGCGCTGCCTGGCGGCGTTCGTCAAGGCCACCCGGGGAGGTCACCGGCGAAGTCTCAATAGACCGCGATCACCGCGAATCCCTGGTTTCCGTCACTTTGCTGCGAATCCGCAACTCGTCAGAGATCTTGCCGATGCGCGCGAGCCGGCTTCCCCTTTCGGATGGCAGACAGGCGCGGCGCTTCCCGATCGTCAACATCTCGATCATCGTCGCGACTTCGCCGTCTGGCTCTTCTACGAGCTGCCGCACCTGCGGTCGTCGGTCTTCCACGCTTCCTTCTCTCCGGTGAATCCTGAAGGAGGATCACCGCAACGACGCCGACCTTCGCGGGGACGTGCAAGAAGGCGATGAAGCGAAACGCCAAGCTGGACGCAAAGAGCGTCACCGTTCGACAGCACCCGCCGCTTGCCAGATGTTCTGGTCCAGTGATTGGGTGTCAACTCAGCTCCGGAACTGGGTGAGGCTCTAGCGTGACCGCACCCACAGGAGTACTCCGCAAGGAAGGGAGCGGTCTAGCCATGGAGCAGTCGGCGCTTGTCGAACGTCTCTCGCACCTGTCGATCGAGCCGAATCCGGTACTCGCCGAGCACGCCAAGGAGCGAGCTGCGAGCGTGCAGAACCGGATTGCCGATCGGATCACGGATTTCGCCGGATCGATGTGGTTCGTCTACATCCACATCCTCTGGTTCGGCTCCTGGATCGGCTTCGGGGTCGAGAAGTATCCCTTCGGCCTCCTGACGATGATCGTGTCTCTCGAGGCAATCTTCCTCTCGACGTTCGTGATGATCAGCCAGAACAGAGCTGACGCCAAGCGTCAGGTGATTGCAGGCCAGCAATGGCAGACCGTGAAGGAAGAAGACAAACAGAACCAGGAGCTGCTGGACCTCTCGAATCAGATCCTTCAGTTGACGAAGGCGATTCACGCGGTCACGAGCACGCGATCCGACGCGACCTAGCGACCGCAGGAGTCGCGTTGACGCGTCCTCCGGAATGCGACAAACGTGGGCGAGTGCTCGGGAGCGCAGGCGTGGTACTGCGTGGCCCGTGGGACACGATCAACGTCATCAAGGTCGCGCCGACGGGGGCCGACCTGGCGCAGGGCTCTTCGACTACCACCTCGACTTTCCCGGCCATGTGGGCCCGTCGCGCTGACTCTGAACTGACCACACACGGCCTCGCCGCCGCAACCATCGACTGGCAGTCTGTTTGGGCCAACAGGCTAGGGAAGGAGCGGAGATGGGATTTGAGCAGTACCACGAGCCGGCAGCGGAGCTGAGTGCCGAGGTCCGGACGTTTGCTCGCATGATCGCTTCGATGACTGAAGAGGCTGAGGCAATCGGCTGGTACGAGCAGCGAATCGCCCTCGAGCCGGATCCGCAGGCGAAGGCGATCATGGAGAACGCACAGGGCGAGGAGTTCAAGCACTTCGGCATGGACCTCGAGTTCCTGCTGCGACGGACGCCGAAGTGGCGGATCGCCCTGCAGACGATTCTCTTCACCGACGGAGACATCGTTCAAAGCGGCGAAGAGGCGGAGGAAGCCGAGAACCGCTGATCCAGGCACACCACCAGGGCTTGACTCCTTCGTGATGATTGTCGTGCCGTGCGGATTTTCGCCCTGGCCTCGATGCTGCTCGCCTCCCCACCGTTCCACTCGGCGATCCAGCCGCTGGCGCCCGCGCAACGCGCCCAGCTCGAAGGCCGGTTCTGGCATGGCGGTTGTCCGGTACCGCTCTCGGGCGTACGTGTGCTCACGGTCTCGTACTGGGACTTCGACGGCAACCGGCAAACGGGAGAGCTCGTCGTCAACGCGCGCGCCGCTGCTCCACTGGCGACGGTCTTCCGACAGTTGTACCGGCTGCACTTTCCGATCCGTCATCTGCGCTTCGCCGATATGTACGGTCCGAAACGCGGCCGGCCTGCCGACCGGGACATCACCGGCAGCTTCGAATGCCGCCGTGCCGTGCCGTCACCGTGCGGAAGCGGGACCGGTTCCTGGTCGCAGCACGCCTTCGGGCTCGCAGTCGACCTGAACCCGATCGAGAATCCCTATACCGGCTGTGGCCGCACACGCGAGCCCTCCAGCGTGCCGTATCTCAACCGTTCCAGGATCCGCCGTGGGATGGTGACGCCTGCCGTCGTCCGTGCGTTTCGTTCCATCGGCTGGGGGTGGGGCGGCTCCTGGGCCGGCTCGACGAAGGACTACATGCACTTTTCCTCTTCCGGCCATTAGGACCCGAGCGAGGTCTATGGAGTAAGCGTGAGCCGCTCGCCGGCGCGCAGGACCCGGCACGGCTGCCCGAGCCTCGCGCACGTCTCGACGAACTCGTCGGGAGACGCAGTGTTGAACTCGAACATCTCGAAGTGGCACGGGACACCGAGTGCTGCGCCAGCCTCCTTGGCGACCCGCGCCGCGTCTCGGCCGTCCATGTTTCCCAGCTTGCCGTTGATCGGCAAGATCGCGACGTCGGGTGCGAATAGCCGCAGCCTGTCGCCGAGGCCGGCATAGGCCGCAGTGTCGCCGGAGTGATAGATCGTCCACGGCCCGCACTCGACGACGAAGCCGACTGCTCCTCCCGGAACGTCGTGCTCAGCAGCGACGGCTGTGAAGCGGAAGCCCGCGACCGTGGCACTCTCGTCGACGTCGACGACGTCCGGGACGACATCGGCGCGCTCGATGGCGAGCGCGTGTAGACCGGGTGGGCAGACAAGTGCTCGTGGTTGCAGCGCGTGCAGCGTCGCCGGGTCGAGGTGGTCCGTGTGGCCGTGACTGGCGGTGACGACGTCGACGAATCCGAGTCGTACGGGATCGACGACGCGTCGCGTCATTCGCACATGCGGAGTTGGCGTTCCCTCGTACTTCTCGGTCAGCGAGTCCGACAGGTAGGGGTCGAGGAGGAGATAGCGGTCGTCGAGCTTGACCAGAAAGCCGCTCTGGCCGAGCCACCAGAGATGCAGCGCACCCGCGGGCGCCTCCTCGACGTCCCGGAGGAAGGTGTCGTCGGCGAGCGCCGGCTCGATCAGGCGCCGACCCCTTCGCGCACGATGGTGACGCCGCGGACGAGGTTCGCGAGCTTCTGACGTGCAGCCCAGCGTGCTGTCTGGCTCAACCCGCAATCGGGGGCGAACGACAAACGCTCCGGGGGCGCGAACCGGAGGAAGTGGTGGACTCGGCGAGCGATCTCCTCCGGAGGTTCGATCCAGTAGCTCTTCACGTCGACGATGCCCACCGCGACGTCGAGACGCTCGGCGATCGTTCCGACAATCTCACTCTCGGCGAGCTCGCGGCTCGCCATCTCGACGTGGATCTCGTCGACGCCGAGCTCGAGGAACGCGGGAAACATCGGTGCGTACTGCCGCGGCCCCACGGCGCGGCCCTTGTAGTTCCCGAAGCAGAGGTGCGTCGACAGCCGTGCGCGGCCGCGGATTGGCTCGATCGTCCTGTTGAAGAGGTCGACGAGCTGCGACGTGTCCGCGCGGTAGGCGTAGCAGCTCATGGAGGGCTCGTCGACCGTGATCTCGCCGCAGCCGACTGCGACGAGCGCCTCGAGCTCGGCGCCGACGATCGGCCGCAACGCCTCCGCGACGGCGTCGCGGTCCGGGTAGCGATCGCTGGGGACCAACCGGCCGCTCAGCGTGTACGGGCCGGGCACGCTCATCTTCAGCGCCGGGCCGCGCGGCGCGAGCCGGCGAAGCCGCTCCCATTCCTGGACGACGCCCAGACCGCGCGGAGCGGCGAGCTCGCCCACGATGGCGTGGCGGCCACGCTGGTCGTGCGCAGGCGGACCAAAGCGTCTTGTCGTCACCGACTCGCGCTCGATCCCCTCCAGGTGGCCGTAGAACGAGAGGTTGAAGTCGAGCCGCGTCTGTTCGCCGTCCGCGATCACGTCGAGGCCTGCCTCGACCTGGTCGTGGATCGCGCAGATGACCGCATCGTCGACGAGCTCGGCGACATCGTCGGGACCGAAGTCGCCGAGGTGGGACCCCGCGTACTCGAGCCAGCCGGGGAACGGGTAGCTGCCCACGACCGTCGTCCGGAGCGGGCGCTCTTTCACGCGGCTATCCTCGCCGGGTGCCCGAGCCTTCGGTCGCGAACCTCACCTACGAGCAGGTCGCGAAGACGATCGACCACTCGCTCCTCCGGCCGGAGCTCGATCTCGACTTCGTCCGCGACGGTGTCGAGCTCGCGCGTCGGTACGGTGTCGCGTCGGCGACCGTGCGGCCGGCAGACGTCGCGTTCGCCGTCGAGCTCATGGAGGGTTCCGACGTCTTCGTTTCGACCGTGGTCGGCTTCCCGCACGGGAGCTCGACGACAGAAACGAAAGCGTTCGAGGCGGAGCGCGCCCTCGAGCTCGGCGCACGCGAGCTCGACATGGTGCTGAACATCGGACGGCTCCGCTCGGGTCGGGCAGACGAAGTCCGAGAGGACATCGCCGCCGTCGTCGAAGTCGCCCGAGCGAACGACGCGATCGTGAAGGTGATCTTCGAGAACGCATATCTCGATGACGCGCAGAAGGAGCTCGCGTGTCGACTTTCCGAGGAGGCCGGCGCGGCGTTCGTCAAGACCTCGACCGGGTTCGCGCCCGGCGGCGCGACGATCGAGGACCTGAAGCTGATGCGGCGCTCCGTCGGCCTCAACGTGCAGGTCAAGGCGGCCGGCGGCGTCCGTACGCTCGACGGGCTGCTCGAGGTCATGAACCTCGGTGTCACGCGGATTGGTGCGACGGCCACCGAAACGATCCTCGAGGACTTCAAGGCGCGCAAAGCGGCGCTCGAACCCACCGCCGTCGGCTAGGTGCACGTCGCAGCGCGTCACTGCGCCGTCCAGCCGCCATCGACCGTGAGCACGGCTCCTGTCACGAACTGCGCGCTCGCGAGGTAGACGGCCGCACCCGCCACGTCTTCGGGGCGGCCGGGCTCGCCCGTCAAGGGCTGCAGCTCGCGCAGCCGCGCCATCGTCTGGACATCGTTGCGTGCCCGCTCGCTCATCGGCGTGTCGATCAGCCCTGGACAGATCGCGTTGACGCGAATCCCGTCGCGGGCATATGCCGCGGCCATCGCTCGCGTCAGCGTCACGATTGCGCCCTTGCTGGCCGCGTAGGCGTGCGTGTCGAAGAGGTCCGAGCCCACGAGTCCGAGCACGGAGCTCAGATTGACCACCGCACCACTGCCGGAACGGCGAAGAGCAGGAATCGCGTGCTTGGAGCAGAGAAACACGCTCTTCAAGTTGGCGTCCAGCACGGCATCCCACGCCTCCTCCGTACAGGCGTCGACCGGGCCGTCGCCCAGCTTGCGTCCGCTGACGCCGGCGCCGTTGAAGAGAACGTCGAGTCGCCCAAGCTGCTCCTCGGCCGCCGTGACGGCTCGCTCGGCTTCCTCCGCTCGCGAAAGGTCGCACACGAAGTCGGCACCCACGCGGTCGACGCTGAACACCTGCGCTCCCGCGGCGACGAAGGCGCGCGCGACCGCGCCCCCGATCCCGCCCGCTGCACCCGTCACGAGCGCAGCTTTGCCCTCGAGCACGGGCCCCATCGCCGTAGAGTCTCACACGGTGAGCGCGGCGATCGAGGCGATCAGGGCCCAGCGCGTCGTCGCAGTGCTGCGGCGAGTGGCGGAGCCGGCGGCGGTGGTACAGGCGCTGCGCGCCGGTGGGATCGGCGTCATCGAGATCACGCTCGACTCACCGTTCGCATTCGAGTCGATCGCGAGCTTCCGCGACGACGGCGACCTCGTTGTGTTCGCCGGAACGGTGCGGAGCGCAGAAGACGTGCGCGCAGCCGCCGAGGCGGGCGCCGAGGGCTGCATTGGCCCCGCGTTGGTGCCCGAGATGCTCGACGCGTGTCGCGAAGCCGGCCTACCGGCGATCCCGGGCGCGATGACGCCGACGGAGGTCGAAACGGCTTGGAGGCTCGGGGTCGAGATGGTGAAGCTGTTCCCTGCCGCGCGGCTCGGCCCGGAGTTCGTCCGCGATCTTCGCGGTCCGCTCGCAGATGTCCCGCTGCTCGCGACCGGCGGCGTCGACATGTCGAATGCACTCGCCTTCCTCCGGGCGGGCGCGGTGGCCGTAGGGGTGGGCTCGGCGCTCGTCGGCGCAGCCGACATCACGGCGGCGGCTCGCGACCTCGTACGATCGGCCCGCGATGCGTGACGTGACGGATCTGCGCGCGGCGGTGGTCGGCACCGGCTTCATCGGCATCGTGCACGTGGACGCCCTCCGCCGCCTCGGCGTCGAGGTCGTCGGCGTCGTCGGCTCGTCGCCGGAGCGGGTTCGTGCTAAGCGCGGGCCGGTTCCGCTGCCCGAGCCATACGAGAGCTTCGAAGAGATGCTCGCCGACGATCGCGTCGATGTCGTTCATCTGACGACGCCGAACCACCACCACTATGCGCAGGCGCGCACGGCGCTCGAGGCGGGCAAGCACGTCGTCTGCGAAAAACCGCTCGCAATCGACTCGGACCAATCGGCCGACCTCGTGGCGCTCGCGCACCGAAGCGGCCTTGTTCACTGTACGAACTTCAACATCCGCTTCTACCCGCAATGCCAGGAAGCGCGCGCACTCGTGGCGGGCGGGCGCGTCGGTGACGTCTGGAACGTCCACGGCGGCTACCTTCAGGACTGGCTGCTCCTGCCCACCGACTGGAACTGGCGGCTCGAGCCCGACAAAGGGGGCCCGCTGCGTGCGGTGGCGGACATCGGCTCGCACTGGCTCGACCTCGTCCAGTTCGTAACCGGTCGCCGGGTGGCGGAGCTGTTTGCGGACCTCGCCACGACGATTCCCGTCAGGCAGCGCCCGGCCGCCGAGGTCGAGACGTTCGCGGCCGCCGGCGAGGTCGAGCGCATCGAGGCCTCGATGACGACCGAGGACCTCGCGCACCTGCTCGTAGCCTTCGAAGGCGGGGCGCGGGGGTCGGCCGTGATCTCGCAGGTAAGCGCCGGGCGGCGGAACTCGCTGCGTTTCGAGGTGGACGGCTCGGCCGGCTCCATCTTCTGGGATGCGGAGAGGCACGAGGAGCTCTGGCTCGGCCACCGCGATCGGCCGAACGAGACGCTCACCCGCGATCCCTCGCTGCTCGAGCCGGACGCAGCGAAGCGCACCTCGCTTCCGGCGGGCCACGCCGAAGGTTTCGCCGACACGTTCAGGGAGCTCTATCGGGAGGTGTATGCGGCGGTTGCTGCCGGCGCGATGCCCTACGAGCCCGACTTTCCCACGTTCGCCGACGGCCACCGGGCCAACGTCCTCGGCGACGCCGTCGCGGCGAGCGCGCGCGATCGGCGGTGGGTCGAGGTGCCGGCGTGAAGCTCGGCCTGCTCACCGCGGCGTTCCCGGACCTCTCGCTCGAGGAAGTCGCCGCGTGGGCGGCCTCGGAAGGCTTCGAGACATTGGAGATCGCGTGCTGGCCCGCCGCGGGAGGTGAGCGGCGTCGCTATGCGGGCGTCTCGCACATCGACGTCGAGTCGTTCGACGCCGACGCGGTGCACGAGCTCCTCGGAAGCCACGGGCTGGAGATCTCGTCCCTCGCGTACTACCCGAACAACTTGCACCCAAACGACGACGAGCGCGAAGCGGCGAACGCGCACCTGCTCAAGGTGGTCGACGCGGCGCAGGCGCTCGGCGTGCGCACCGTGGGGACCTTCGTCGGGAACGACAAGGACCGCCCATATCCGGAGAACCTCGAGCGGTTCAAGCAGCTCTGGCCGCCGTTGGTCGTGCATGCGGAGGAGCGAGGCGTGCGAATTGCGATCGAGAACTGCCCGATGATCTTCAGCTGGGACGAGTGGCCCGGCGGCAACAACCTCGCCGCGTCGCCCGCGGCGTGGGACGACATGTTCGAGGCCATCCCGAGCAAGAGCCTCGGCCTCAACCTGGATCCATCTCATCTCGTCTGGCAGATGATCGACTACGAGCGGGTCGTCTACGACTACGCCGACCGGATCTTCCACGTGCACGCGAAGGATCTGGAGGTCCGGCGCGAGGGGCTCTACCGCTACGGCGTGATGTCGCTCGGGATGGGGTGGCAGATACCGCGGCTGCCGGGTCTCGGCGAGGTGCGCTGGGACCGGTTCATCGCAGCGCTCTACGCGGTCGGCTACGACTCGTTCGTCTCGATCGAGCACGAGGATCGCGCCTTCGAGGGCGACGTCGACCTCGTCAAGCGGGGGTTTTTGATCGCGAGGAACGCCCTGCGTCCCTACATCGTCTGAAGGTCGTCGCCCTTTAGGCGACGACGTCGCTGAACTCTCCGCTCTCTTCGTCCTTGAGGATCAGTTTCCGACGGCCGTCCGGCATGGTCTCCTCCTTGATTACCGTCTTGCCGTCGTGCGCCCGCGCGCTGCGCGCGATCCGTGGCACGCCTGTCCCGCGCCAGTCGTCGAGGCGGACCGGCTCCCACGCGCGGCTCTCCGCCGAGCGGTAGCACGCGTCGATGATCGCGTTGACGACGTAGCCGTCATAGAACGTCTCCATCGGCTGAGTGCCCTCGTCCATCGCCTTGAACATGTCGGTGAACATGTCCACGTAACCGAGCTCGCTGACCTCGTCACCCACCGGGAAGAGCCAACCACTCAGCGTCTCCGCCTTCTCGGCGACATAGTCGCCACCGGCGCCGGACGTGAACACTTCGAACCCCGTTCGGAGGAAGTGGTTGAGCCAGAGCGTGCCCTCGGTTCCGGCAACCTCGTCACGGAGATCCATGCCGCCGCGGAACGTCCAGCTGACCTCGAACTGACCGATTGCGCCGCTCTCGAACCTGATCAAAGCGATCCCGTTGTCCTCGGCCTCGATCGGGTGGACGAGCGTATCCGTCCAGCACATGACCTCGACCGGCCGGTTGTTCTTGCCGACGAAGTTCCTGACGATCTCGATGCAGTGGCACCCGAGGTCGACGATCGCGCCGCCGCCGGCCTGGTTGCCGTCCCAGAACCAGGCGCTGTGCGGTCCCGGGTGCGTCTCTCGCGACCGCGCCCAGGTGATGTCGCCGAGCTGGCGCGATTGCACCATGCGGAGCGCCTTCAGCGTCTTCGGCGTGTAGCAGAGGTCCTCGAGATAGCCCCCGAAGACGCCTGCGCGCTCGACGGTGTCGAGCATTCGCTTCGCCTCGTCCGCGTTCCGCGCGAGTGGCTTCGTGCACAGGATCGCCTTGCCGTGCCGCGCCGCCAGCTCGACCGCATCTTCGTGCAGATGGTTCGGGAGACCGATCACCACCGTGTCGGTGTCCGGATGCGCGATCGCCTCCTCGACGTGGGTCGAGACGTGCGGAATCCCGTGCTCAGCGGCGAACGCCTCGGCTCGCTCCTGCGAGCGGGAGTAG
>JBKPTB010000122.1:0-19736 GCA_046735315.1 Actinomycetota bacterium | reverse complement strand
CGAACATGCGTCCACGCTCGTAGGCAATGCCGAGATCGCGCCAGTTGCGTCCGAGCAGGTTGGCGCGGTGTGGTGGTGAGTGCAGCCACGTCGAGAGTGTGCTCAATGGAGAGCCGAGAGCAGCTTGCCCCCACGCGAGGTTCTCCCCAAAGGCTCGTGCGGGAGCGTACCCCGCGCGCTGGAACGTTCGCGAGAACGACATGCCGCAGGGCGTATGGGAGAAACCGCAACGTCGGACCGCATCCGCTTTGAGCAACGCGGATCGATTCAGCGGCCCGTTGCTGCGTACCGCACCGAGCCGATACATGTGCCGCACCACGTTGATCCCGCAATACATGGCCTCGACGCGCGAATGGCCGTCGCCATCCGCCGTCGCTGCGCCTCCGCACGACGATGCAACCGCCTGAAGCGCCGAGGCATCGGAAGCCTGGCCTGAAGGGGCAGCCAGTACCAGCAGGAGTGCGGTGAGGGGGCCAGCGAGCACCATGCCTGGACGCCGAACTAGATGCCCGTTCTAGCCGGTTCCTGTGCATTCCTGCAGAGAAATTTACATTCAGGTTCGTTTTTCGTATGTGTATACGTTGCGAGCTCGAAGCTATTGCTGCAAAGCGGCGTTCGCGATCTCGTCCAACGCTTCAGGATTCTCGAGTGACGAGAGGTCTCCCGGCTCTTTGCCGAGTACGCGCGCGCGAACGGCACGCCTCACGATTTTCGCGCTGCGCGTCTTGGGAAGTGCGGAGACGAACACGATGCGCTCCGGCTTGAAGGCCTTGCCGAGCTCCTCCGTCACGGCGTTGGAGATGTCCAGTGCACGTGCGGGCGTCGGCTCGACGCCGGGTTTGAGCACGCAGAAGAGCCAGGCGACCTCGCCTTTGACGTCGTGCGGTACGCCGATCGCCGCGGCCTCCGCCACACCGTCGTCGCCGACCGCGGCGGATTCCAGCTCGGCCGGACCGATGCGCTTCCCTGCGATGTTGAGCGTGTCGTCGGAACGGCCGTGCAGGAACCAGTAGCCGTCCTCGTCGACCGATGCCCAATCGCCGTGCGTCCAGACGCCGGGGAAACGGCGCCAGTACGTTTCGAGATAGCGGTCGTCGTCGCCCCAGATGCCGCGCGTCATCCCGGGCCACGGCCGTTTGCACACGAGCTCACCGACCTCGCCGCGAACCGGTCGGCCCTCCGCCGTGAACACGTCCATGTCCTGCCCGAGTGCGGGGAAGCCGAGCGCCACTTCCTTGATCGGCTCCGTCAGGCACGTCGCAAGGAAGCACGCGCCGACCTCGGTTCCGCCCGAGCAGTTGACGATCGGCGTGCGCCCCGCCCCGACCTTTTCATGGAGCCAGCGGTAGGGATCGCGGTTCCACGGTTCGCCGGTCGTGCAGATGGCCTTGAGCGTCGACATGTCCGTCTCCGGATCGCCCTTCGGGATCAGCGCGCGAACCAGCGTAGGCGAGACGCCTAGCATCGTTACCCGTTCCGCTTCGACGAGGTTCCAGATCCGGTCGGCGGGAAAGTCGGGCGCGCCCTCGGCGTACACGACGGTCGCGCCGCACGCGCCCCCGCCGACGACGGTCCACGGTCCCATGATCCAGCCCATGTCGGTGGCGAAGTGAATCCGGTCGGCCGGCTTGACGTTGGTCTGGTACGCCACCTCGCGTGCGATCGAGATGAGGAAGCCGGCTTGCACGTGCAAAGCTCCCTTCGGCCTTCCGGTCGTGCCGGACGTGTACGCGAGCAGATATGGATGCTCAGAGTCGACCTGTCGCGGAGCGAGGTCGCCGGAGGTGTCTTCGATCAGCTCGTCCCAGAAGCGGTCCCGACCGACCGTCATCGGCAGGTCGTCGAGCCCGAGACGCTGCCAGACGACGGTGTGCGTGACCGTCGGCGCGCTCTCCAGCGCTTCGTCGACGATCTGCTTCATTGGTACGACCTGGCCCCGGCGCAGCGAGCCGTCGGCGGTGATGACGGCCTTGGCTTTTGCGTCCGCGAGCCGTGCGGCGATCGCAGGGGGTGCGAAGCCCGAGAAGATCGGCACCTGAACGGCGCCGAGATGCGCGCAGGCGTGTGCGGCGATCGCGACCTGCGGCGACATCGGCAGGAAGATCCCGACCGCATCGCCCGCGCCGATCCCGATCGAACCGAGGCCTTCGGCCAGCGCGAAGACCTCGTCCGAGAGCTCGCGCCACGTAAGTGAGAGCCTGGCGCCGTCCTCGCTCTGCCAGACCGCAGCCTCTTCCTCTGCGAGCTCGCCCGCGGCCCAGCGATGCACGCAATTCCAGGCGAGGTTCAGCTTCCCGCCCTTGAACCAGGTCGCCCACTCCGGCCCTCGCGAAGCGTCGAGGACGTTCTGCCACGGCTCGGTGAACTGGATTCCCAGGTCCTCGATCAGCGCGGGCCAGAAGCGCTCGGGCTCCTCGATCGAGACTCGATGGAGGTCCTGGTAGCCGTCCACCGCGACGCGGCGCGCGAGCCGCGTCAGGTTCGCCGTCTCGACCTGCTCGGGCGTCGGCCTCCAGATGAACTCGGGCACGGGCCGAAGCGTAGCCCCGGGACCGTCCTCTAACCTCTCTGACATGCGCGCACGACTCTTCGCGCCCGAGAACCGCAAGTGGTGGACGCTGGTCGCGGTGGCGGTCGGCCTGTTCATGATCATGCTGGACAACACGGTCGTGAACGTCGCGTTGCCGTCGATCCAGCAGGACCTCGGCATCAGCATCTCGGAGCTCGAATGGGTCGTGAACGCCTACGCGCTGACGTTCGGCGTCCTACTCCTCACCGGCGGCAAGCTCGCAGACATGCTCGGGCGCCGCAGCATCTTCATCGCCGGTCTGGTGATCTTCACCGGTGCGTCCCTCTGGTGCGGCCTCGCCGGCGGCGCCGGTTCACTGATTGCCGCGCGCACGGTGCAGGGCGTCGGCGCGGCGTTGATGAATCCGGCAACGCTGTCGATCATCACCGCGACCTTCCCACCGCGCCAGCGCGGGACCGCGATCGGCATCTGGGCTGGAGTTTCCGCCCTCGCCCTCGCGATCGGCCCTCTCGTGGGCGGTCTCCTCACGCAGGACATCAACTGGAGCTGGATCTTCTTCATCAACATTCCAGTCGGCGTTGCAGGAGTCATCGCCGCACGCCTCTTCATCGACGAGACCAAAGACATGTCGCTCGAACAGAGGCTCGATCTCCCCGGCCTGCTGAGCTCCGGGATCGGTCTCTTCGCCCTGACCTACGGTCTGATCGAGACGAACGACCACGCATGGGGGTCGGCGCGCGTGCTGTCGCTCTTCGCGATCGCGCTCGTCTCGCTCACGCTTTTCGTCGTCCTCGAGATGCGCCAGCGGATCCCAATGCTCGACGTCACGCTCTTCCGCAATCCGACGTTCTCGGGTGCTAACGCCGTCATGTTCTTCGTCGGACTCGCGATGTTCGGGATCTTCTTCTACAACTCGCTCTTCCTCCAGCGCGTGCTCGGCTACGGCGCCATCAAGACCGGCGCGACCTTCCTCCCGATGACGCTGCTGATCATCTTCGTCGCACCCGCGGCCGGCAGGCTCTCGGATCGGATCGGCGCGCGCTGGTTGATCGGGGCAGGCATGGTGCTGCTCAGCGCCTCCCTGCTTCTGTTCGCAACCCTCGACGCGGACTCGTCCTGGTGGAACATCCTGCCGGGGCTGCTCGTCGGCGGCTTCGGGATGGCGATCGTGATGGCGCCAACGACGGCGACCGCGATGTCAGCCGTGCCGGTGGACAAGGCCGGGGTCGGCTCGGCAGTGATCAACAGCGCGCGCCAGGTCGGCGGGTCGCTCGGGATTGCGATCATGGGCGCGCTGGTGGCCACGGCGGTCAGCGTGACGCCCTTCAGCCCCGCGTATCCAGGACAGTTCGTGACCGGCTACCACCGCGCCCTGGAGGTCGGGGCGGCGATTCTCCTCTTCGGAGCAGTCCTCGGCGTCGCGACGATCCGGAACGTCGAGCACGAGCCGGCCGGAACCGCCGAACCGGCTTTCGACGTCTGAACCGGGCCGAAAAAGAGGAAGACCCCCGGCTGCGGCTCCGGGGGTCGATTCCTGCTAGGCGACTCCGCCTTTCTTGGCGGTTTCCCCAGGACTTGGCTCTGCGGCCCAGCCACGCCCCGTTCGGTTCCCGCCTGGTGAAGCGCCTCCTGCAGCCGACCCTGGCGTCTGGCTCGGTTGCAAGATGGCCTCACTCTAGGGGGCTGATCCGGACCTGTCAAGTAGCTCGGTCAAGTGATTTTGGATAGGCTTGCTTGACCGGTTTCCAGCCAGAACATGACCTTTCTGGGGGATGCCGTAAAGGACAGGTTGAAGTTTGGTGAAGCATGTCGTCTACTACGCCGCACATGTCTGACTCGACCGCCATCCGGCAGAAGCAGCAGCGGGCGTCGGCCGCCCAGGCGGGACTCCGCCTCGGCGAGCGTCTGCGTCAGCTGCGGGTCGCGGGGGGAATGACGCAGACGGAGCTGGCCGGTGAGCGCTTCTCGAAGGAGTACGTCAGCCAGATCGAGCGGGGCAAGACCAAGCCCACACCGGAGACGATCCGGTGGCTCGCTGACCGGCTGGGCGTCGACGCGGACTATCTGGCCAACGGCGTCTCCGCCGACGAGCGCGGGCGTGTCGAGGCCGCTCTCGCCCGGACGGATGCGCTGCTCGAGGCACGGCGAAACGACGAGGCGCTCGAGGAGCTCGAACGGATTCGCGCTGCAGTGCTGGCGACCGGGCTACCCGAGCTCGAGGTTCGGGCGCTCAGTGG
This sequence comes from Actinomycetota bacterium, assembly GCA_046735315.1. Classification (GTDB taxonomy): domain Bacteria; phylum Actinomycetota; class Thermoleophilia; order Gaiellales; family Gaiellaceae; genus 3-1-20CM-4-69-9. Next base: position 14,969 of record JBKPTB010000122.1, on the reverse strand, counting down.
CGAAGCCACCGTTCGGATCCGAAGCGGAGAGGTGCGCGAGGCGATCGAGCTCCTCGAGCGCGCTCGGGGTCTCAGCGAGGGCTCGGGTTTCTCCGACGTCGAGCGCGCAGACGTGCTCTTTCGCCTTGGTGTCGCGCGCTACCGGCTGAACAGCATCCAGACTGCTATCGGACTCTTCGACGAGGCGCTGAAGCTGGCCGAGCGCTCCGAGATCCGCTCCGACCAGCTGCGCTCCAACATCCTCGCGTGGCGCTCACGCTGCTACAGGCGACGCCGCGATCTCGAAGCGGCCCGTGAGGACGTCGAGCGCGCGCTGGAACTGGCCGAGAGCTTGAACGACAAGCGCATCGTGGCCGACGTGCACTTCCAGGCGTCGATCATCGCCGACCGCGAGGGGCACTGGGTCCTGGCGCGCACGTACGCGGAGCGGGCCAGAGCCGCCTACGAAGAGCTCTCGGACCGCGGAAATCTCGGCCGCCTGCTCAACAACCTCGGAGGACTGAATTTTCTCCTCGGCCATCCGGAAGAGGCCGTCGAGCTCTTGAAGGACGCGGTGCGAATCGCCCTCGAGGTCGGGGACGACGTGGAGGCCGCATATGCGGTCAACGGCATCGCCCAGGTGCACCTCCGTACGGGTGACGCGGCACGCGCGGAGGAGCAGGCCAGATACGCGCTCGAGCTGCTCGGCGACCGGGTCGACGAGCTCGGGGAGATCGGCAATGCACAGATCGTCCTCGGACGTGCGCTCATGGAACAGGACCGGCTCGACGAGGCGGAAGCCGCGCTCGCAGCCGGCGAACGTGCCTATGACCAGTTTTCCTCTGGCAGTCATCGTGCTTCGGCATGGGTCGCGCAAGGTGACTTGGCCGCGAAACGGGGCGACGACCGCACCGCTGCTCGGTTGTATCGCCAGGCTGCCGACGCTCTGCAAGACGTCCGCTTCTAGTTCTTCCGAAAGGGGGTGACCAAGTGTCCAAAGCTCGCCTGACCTATCTCGCAGTTTTCGCGATCCTCGTCGCGACAGCTCTCCTCGCGTTGCTCCCCGCCGCCATGACGCCGTACGGCATGTCCGACGGCGCGGGCTTCTAGAGTGTCCGCGCGCGCGCTTTGCTCGTCGTCCTCGTGCTCGCTGCGCTGACGGCAGGCTGCGGCTCCTCGGGAAGCCGTTCGGAGCAGGGCGCGCCCAGGCCGGGATCGCTCGAAGCGCTTTGGCGGCAGTCGTCGCGCTGATTCGCACCGCCCAGAGCTCGGGTATGGGTCGCGCGCTCCCTGAGTTCCCGGCCTTTCGAGAGGAGCACGACCCTCGAGCGCGTCGGGGTCAGCGCGTTTCGGCGGATGGCGACGTCAAGCCCGCTGTACGTCGCGGGTCGGTGTCGGTGCGAGAGCTCGACCATGCGGTGCGGGCCGACCTGCACTAGGCTTGCGACCGCGTGTCTTCTGAAAGCGGAGATCCCGGTCTCGTCAGCGTTCGCGAGGTCGCAGATCAGCTCGGTGTGCATCCCGAGACGATCCGGCGCCTCATCCACGACGGCCGTCTCGACGCCGTGCGTGTCGGCCGTGTGCTGCGCGTTCATCGCGAGGCTGTCGATCGCTTTCTCGCGCGTCAGCGCGTGAAGCCCACGCGTTTCCAAGCCTGAAGGCCCGCACGCCAGGAGAGCTCTACTTGTCCGGGCTCGGACCGGTGTGGAATACTTCCTACACTTCAAAAGGGAAAGTAATAGGAGGAGGATATGGCTGAGAACGGCTATGCGAAGCCGGTCCTGGTGGGAACCGACTGGCTTGCCGAGCATCTGAACGACCCGAACGTCGTCGTGGCGGAAGTCGACGAGAACCCGGATCTCTACGACGAGGGCCACATTGCAGGAGCGGTCAAGCTCCACTGGCGTGCGGACCTCCAGGACCCGGTCGAGCGCGACCTGGTCGAGAAGGAGGACTTCGAGCGTCTCATGGGCGCACGCGGGATCGGCAACGACACGACGCTTGTCGTCTACGGCGACAAGAACAACTGGTTCGCGGCCTACGCGTACTGGTACCTCAAGATCTACGGTCACGAGGACATCCGTATCCTGGATGGTGGTCGCCAGAAGTGGATCGACGAAGGCCGCGAACTGACGACTGACCCCCCGCAGGTGGAGCCCATGACGTATGCCGCGCGAGAGCGCGACGAGTCGATTCGTGCCTACCGCGACGCCGTGCGCGAGGAGATCGGGGACGAGGGTCACGCGCTTGTGGACGTTCGCAGCCCGCAGGAGTTCGCCGGTGACCTGATTGCTCCCCCCGGGTACGAGCAGGAGGGCGCGCAGCGGGCCGGCCACATTCCGAGCGCGGCCTCGATTCCGTGGGCTTCGGCTGTTCGTGACGATGGGACCTTCAAGAGCGCGAACGAGCTGCGTGATCTCTACGGCGGAAAGGGCGTAACCGGTGACAAAGCGGTGACTGCGTACTGCCGCATCGGTGAGCGGAGCGCCCACACCTGGTTCGTGCTGCGCGAACTGCTCGGCTACGAGGATGTCCGCAACTACGACGGCTCGTGGACGGAATGGGGAAATCTGGTGGACGTGCCGATCGAGAAGGGAAGCTAGGCCCTGGGACGCGAGTCGACGCGCTCGATGACGACGTGAGGGAGCCGCGCGTACGGACTGAGCCGTAGCAGGGCTCGCACCACCTCAGCGCAGTCCTCGGGACGGATCATGCGCTCTTTCGGGACGGGCGCCCATTCGGTCATCGGCGTGTCGACGAAGCCGGGGCTGAGGGCGGTCGCCCGCACGCCGTGCTCCTCCTCGGCACGGTTGAGCGAGCTCGTGAAGTTGATCACGCCTGCCTTCGCCGCGCCGTACACGGGCAGCCGCGGCGAGGGGCTCGTCCCGGCGATCGACGCCAGGTTCACGATCAGCCCGCCAGCGTCGCGCAACAGCGGCATGGCTGCGGCCGTCACGAGCATCGTCCCGCGCAGGTTGACGTCCAGCTGCAGGTCGATCTGCTTTGCGCCGAGCTCGTCGATGCGGCCGGCGAACCCCACGCCTGCGGAGTTCACGAGAACGTCGAGCCGCCCGTGTTCCCGGCGATGCTCTTCGACGATCCGGCGGCAGTCATCCTCGTTCGCCACGTCTCCGGCGACCGCCTGGGCACCCAACGTGTCCGCGGCAGTCTCCACTTTCTCGCGCGTCCTGGCCGCGAGGGTGAGGGCGAATCCCTCGTCGCTCAGCATCGTCGCGATCGCGAGTCCGATCCCCGAGGAGCCCCCGGTCACGAGCGCGGCCTTGTCCATGGGGCATCCTTGCAAGTCGGAAGGTCCGTCGCTCTTGGCGCAGAACTCTGGCGTGGGGGAACCGAAAGGCTCCTCCTCTCCCCTGAAGCACGGGGGAACCGCATGGTTCCCCCGTGTGTCTCTCTCATGACTCGGGGAATAGGAGCGGCCACGAGGTCGTAACAACGATGAACCGACCGCAGTCTGTAGACGAAAGCCGTAACGACCCCTACATTTCGCGGTTCAACCCTCGGAGGGCCTCTTTTGGATATCGAAACCGGGCGCGTCAAGCTGACAGATCTCGCCTCCTGCGGAGGCTGTGCAGCCAAGTACTCCGCTGCGCGGCTCGAGCAGCTGCTGGCCGGGTTCGTCCCCGCCGAGGCGGAGAACCTCCTCGTGGGCCTCGCGCCGGCCGACGATGCCGCGGTGTACCGACTCGACGACGAGCGCGCGCTGATCTTCACGCTCGACTTCTTCCCACCCGTCGTGGACGATCCGGGCGACTACGGTGCCATCGCCGCGACCAACGCCCTGAACGACGTCTTCGCGATGGGAGGCGTTCCTCTGCTCGCCCTTTCGATCGCGGCGTTTCCCGAGGAGCTGCCGATGGAGATGCTCGCGGAGATCTTCGCGGCGGCCGACACGCAGGTTCGTGCGGCAGGAGGGCTCCTGGCAGGCGGCCATACGATTCGTGACGCGGAGCCGAAGTACGGGCTCGCGGTCGTCGGCACCGTGCGGCCGGACGGCATCTGGCCCAAGAACGGTGCGCGTCCCGGCGATGCGATCTTCCTCACGAAACCACTCGGGACGGGTTTGATCATGACCGGCTACAAGAAGGGCTACGCCGGAGACATGCAGCTCGAGCGGGCGATCCGCTGGATGAGGACGTTGAACAAGGACGCGGCCGACGTGCTCCGCGGGTTCGACCCCAGCGCGGTCACGGACGTCACCGGCTTCGGTCTCTTCGGACACGCGCACGAGGTGGCCGAGCGGAGCGGCGTCGCACTGCGACTGGAGTCTCAGCGGTTCCCGGCTATCGACGGTGCGCTCGACGTCGCGCGCGGGGGCGTACGCACGAGCGGTGATCCTCGCAATCGAGACTTTGCCGCCGCCCACGTCACGACCGACGGCCTGCCGGACACGCTTGACGCACTGGGTTACGACCCGCAGACCGCAGGCGGCCTGCTCGTCTCGCTGCCGGCCGAGCGGGGTCCGGCGCTCGAGGCCGAGTTCGGGGCGCGCCGGCTCTTCATCCGCAGAATCGGACGCGTGGAGGAGGGCGGCGGCGTCCACGTCGAGTGACCCCGGGGATGATTCACGGGCGCTTCCAGCCCTTCCACAACGGACACCTGGAGTACCTGCGAGGGGCGGCGGCGCGTTCCGATGTCGTCTTCGTCGGGATCACGAATCCGGATCCGCAGCGGATCAAGGAAGAGCCAAGCGATCCGTTGCGCCACCTGCCCGAGTCGAACCCGTTCACCTACGTCGAGCGCCTCTTGATGATCAGCGCGGTCGCACACGACGAGGGCATCTCCGCACATGTGATCCCGTTTCCGGTCAACGAGCCAGAGCTCTGGCCCGCGTACGTTCCCGCCGGCGTGACGCAGTATCTGAGGCTCTTCTCCGAATGGGGCGGCACGAAGCTGGACCGGCTGCGCGACGCCGGCTATGAGGTCGTCGTCCTCGACGAAGGCGCTGAGAAGGAGATCTCGGGCACCGACGTGCGGGAGGCGCTGCGAAGCGGCGGTGACTGGCAATCGCTCGTGCCACCGGGAGTCGTGCGGGTGATTCGATCGTTGCAGCGAATCCCGGTCTGAGTGCGGCCGTGGAGCGGCCCGTTCGCGAAGCGGACCGGTGGAGGGGGTCTGGGGGAACCGGGAGGTTCCCCCGGGGTGTAAGTAACGCCTCGAGTCGCGTGGACGAGTAGCCTCGCCGATCCGTGTATCCGATCGTCGTCTTCCTGCTCGACGGGCTCGCCGACCGCGCGCACGATTCGCTTGGGGGCCGCAGCGGGCTCGAAGCGGCGGTGACTCCGAACCTCGACCGGCTTTGCGCTTCGGGGTCGTGCGGCGTGCTGTACGCGATCGGACCGGGACGCGCGCCGTCGAGCGAGGTTGCCCACTGGTCGATGCTCGGCTATCGGCCGGACGAGTTCCCCGGACGTGCGGTGTTCGAAGCGCTTGGGCGTGGTCAGGAGGTCAGCTCGGATCACGTCTTCGCATACGCGGCTTTGCGGCCGGCCGAACGGCGCGACGGCGGTTGGTGGCTGACGGGGCGTCCGGACCCAGACCGCGACGGTGAGGAGGCCGAGCGCCTCGTCCGGGCTTGTGACGGCATCACGATCGACGGGCTGACCTTCTCGCTCGCCCACGTCTGGCGCGGCGAGGCGGTGCTGCGCGTCTCCGGTGGTGCGGACGAGCGTGTCACTGACAGCGATGCATTCTTCCGCGACCGGCATCCGATGCTGCGGCCGCAGGCCGTCGTGCCGGAGGCAGAGCGCACGGCGCGGGCCGCCGAACAATGGAGCCGCGAGGTCATGGACCGGCTGGAGGGCGAGCGCTTCAACGTCATCACGCTCAAATGGTGGGGTCGGCCGCACGACGTCCCGACGTTCGAGGAGCGGCACGGAGTGCGCGGGACGTTCGTCGCGAGCTCGGCATTCCTGCGCGGTCTCGCTCGCGCGGTCGGGCTCGAAGCCCGGGAGGAGCCAGAGACGGATGACGCAGCGGCCGACCTGCTCGGCCGGGTCGAGATAGCGCGCGAGCGCCTCGACGCCGGCGACACCTTCGTGTTCTGTCACGTGAAGAGCGCCGACGCGGCCGGGCACACGAAGGATCCGCGCCGCAAGCAGTCGATGATCGAGACGCTCGACGGTTCCCTCCGCGATCTGCCGACCGGCCGCGCAGTCGTCTGCCTCACCGGCGACCACGCGACCCCCGCGTATCCCGACGTCATCCACTCGGGTGACCCCGTGCCGTTCATCGTCGCCGGACCGGGTGTGCGCGCCGATCGGGTAGTGCAATTCGGCGAGTCGTTCTGTGCCGAGGGGATCTTGGGGCATCTGCGCGGGCCGGACATGATGCCGGTGCTGCTGAACGCCGCCGACCGCCCGCTGTTCCTCGGCTCGTGCCCGACACCCTTCGACGGTGCGGACGGGTACCCGGCGATTCTGGACCCTCTCTAGACTCGGGGCCGTGCACGCTCCGCCCACGGCGCTCTCCCGTCTGCGGGCGCTCGTCCTCACGCCTGCCCAGATCTTGCCGCTCGTGCTCGCTCAGCTCGGCGCGCTCTGGCTGATCGTCGGCACGGGGGCAGCCGTGCGTCTGACCGACTCCGGACTCGGCTGCAGACACTGGCCGGGTTGTGAGGAGGGTCATCCGCTACCGGCGAAGAACGCGCACGCGTTCGTCGAGTTCGGCAATCGACTCGTCGGCGGAGTGACCATCGCGCTCACGTTGCTCGTCTGGCTCGCGGTCCGACGTACACCGACGCTGCCGCGCTGGGCGCCGCGGCTTGCGCTCGCCGTCTTCCTCGGCACGCTCGCTCAAGCGCCCATCGGGCTGCTCGCGATTGCAAGCGACCTGCGCTGGCCAATCGTCATGGTTCACCTGCTGCTTTCGATCGTGCTCCTCGCCGGCGCAACCGTTCTTGCGCTCGAGGTTCGTGCAGAGGCGGTAGGTCGCGTCGATCCGCTCGTTCCGCTCGAGCTACGACGGCTCGGTCTCGCCTTCGTTGGCGCCGGTTTCGTGCTCATCGTCAGCGGCTCCCTTGCAACGGCGGCCGGGCCGCACTCCGGCGGTGGTGCGGCCGACAAGATCGACCGACTGGGCCGGCTCGAGCCGATCGTCTACGTGCACGGCGCGTTCGTCGGGCTCTTTCTGATCACGTTTCTGTTCAGCCTCGGCTACCTGGCCGCGCGCCGCGACCGGTCGCCGCGACTCTTCGCGCTGGGCGCGGTGGTCTTCGGCCTGCTGCTTGCCCAGATGGGTCTCGGGGAGATCCAGTGGCGCACGCACCTCCCGTGGGGTCTCGTGCTGACGCACGTCTTTCTCGCAACCACGGTGTGGGTTGGGACAGTCGCCCTGGCGACGCTCTTCTTCCGGCCGAACGTAGACTTCCTCAATGGCTGAAGAACTCCGCATCTCCGACAGGCCGAGCCTGCGTGCACCAGTTCTGATCTCTGCGTTTCGGGGGTGGAACGACGGCGGCCAGGGAGCTTCCCTCGCGGGCGGCTATCTCGCCAAGACCTGGGAGGCCGCGCGCTTTGCGGAGATCGAGCCCGAGAACTTCTACGACTTCCAGGCCACGCGGCCGCATGTGTCGCTCGTCGAGGGACAAACGCGGCACATCGACTGGCCGGAGAACGCCTTCTACCACTCGTCCATTCCCGGGCTCGATCGGGACGCCGTCCTGCTGCTCGGGATCGAGCCCAATCTGCGATGGCGCACGTTCACGGGGATGGTTGTCGACCTGGCGCGCGACCTTGGCGTGGAGCTGATGATCACGCTGGGTTCGCTACTCGCGGATGTGCCGCACACGCGACCGTCGCCTGTGACCGGAGGCGCGACCGATCCGGAGTTGATCGAGCGACTCGGACTGCAGCGTTCGCGCTACGAGGGGCCGACCGGGATCGTCGGCGTCCTTCACGACGCGTGCAACCAGGCGGACATTCCCTCGGTGAGCCTGTGGGCCGCCGTGCCACACTACGTCTCGCTTGCACCGAGCCCGCGTGCAGCGCTCGCGCTCTGCCAGCGGCTCGGCGACATCCTCGGAACGAGGATCGACGTCGCCGAGCTGGAGGAAGCCTCTGACCGCTACAGCGAGCAGGTCAGCGAGGCAGTCGCGTCCGATGAGGAAACGGCGGCCTACGTGGAAGAGCTGGAGCAGCGAGCCGAGATGCTCGACGACGACCAGGAGATTCCGTCCGGTGAGTCGCTCGCCGCGGAGCTGACCCGCTTTCTGCGGGAACGCGAGCACGACGACGGCGAATCGGACCGCGGCCCGTCCGAACAGCCGTAGCGCCTACTAGCCGAACGTGAAGGCGTACGCCGAGACGCCCGGCGTGAAGCGCAGGTCGAGCAGGCCGGTGCGCGTTCGTTTGCTCGAGTCGAGCGTGTAGAGCCGGTCGGCGTCGACCTCCACCTTGCGGGCGTGCTGTCCGTTCACCGTCACGCCGACCGTTCCGTGTCCGCCGAGCACGAGATGCACGTCCCTCGCCTCGAAGCGCAGCCGCAGCCGAGCGTCAGGGCCGGCGACGATTCGCTCTCCCTGCACCGTCCACGTCCCGGCGAACGCGAAGGCGTCCGGGGCGAGAGCGGGCGGGAAGCTGTAGGTCGCCGTCCGATCCGTCTTGAGCGGCGAGCCGGCGTAGTTCCCTATGCGCGAGTAGCCGAGGTAGGTCTCGGGCGTGCGCAGCTCCGTGGGGGTGTGGTCTGACTCGCGCATGTCCTTGGGCAGACGCTTCGCGCCCGCAGCGAGGAGCAGGCGGATGTCGTGGTCGGTCTGCGAGTAACCGCCTTCTCCGAAGTGCACGTCGCGTACGTGGCCGGCCTGGTCCACGAGGTAATCGGCGGGCCAGTAGTTGTTCCCGTACGCGTTCCAGGTGCCGTAGTCGTTGTCGAGGGCGACCGGGTAGCGCACATTGAGGCGCTTGACCGCGGCGCGCACGTTTCCGAGGTCGTGCTCGAACGCAAACTCGGGCGTGTGCACCCCGACGATGACGAGGCCCCTCGAGCGGTAGCGCTCGTCCCACGACTTCAGGTACGGAAGGGTGCGCAGGCAGTTGACGCAGGAATACGTCCAGAAGTCGACCAGAACGACTTTGCCCCGCAGGGACTTGAGGCTGAGTGGCCGCGAGTTGACCCAGGCCGAGATGTCGTGCACGTCAGGTGCCGCGCCATAGTCCTTCAGGGGCACCTTGTCGAGTCGTGAAGCGAGGCGCGTCGTGTGGACGAAGACCTTCTGCTGGTTGCCGGCGAGACGGCCGAGGCGGGTCTGCGCGGCCGAGCTTCCCTCGATCCGATTCTGGATCCACCCGGCGTACCCGGGCACATTCGTCTGCAGGGTCTCCGCCCACCCTTCGTAGATGACGAGCGCCGAGGCGGCCATGAGGATGCCGCCCGCGATCCGCACGGTCTGGGCGCGGCGGCGGAACCGCGCCACGAGGCCCTGACTCCCTCGTGCGATCGCCAGCATCGGCAGGGCGGCGCCGATTGCGTAGGCGATCGCGATGACGACGATCCAACCGCCGACGCGGTTCGTGGCGACATTCGCCGTGAGGGTTGCGAGTACGGGACCCCCGCACGGAACGAAGACGAGACCCAGGCTGGCACCGAGCAGGAACCCGCCGCCGAGATCGCCGGCCCGCCGGCGGGTGAGAAAGAGGAAGGGTCGTTCGGCGAGCTCACCCGCCTTGGGAACCACGAGGATGACGGCGAGGACGAGCAGGAGGATGGCGCCGATCCGGATCTGATGCTTTGCGCTGATCCCGAGCAGCCCCCACAACCACGCTCCCGCGAGGAGGAACGCGGTGAAGGTGGTGATCAGACCGGCGGCGATGGCGTAGGGCCGTCGTTTCGTGCCAGTGCCGCCGCCTGCGAAGACGATCGGCAGCACGGGAAGGATGCACGGCGTGAAGGCGGTGATGACGCCCGCCGCAAACGCGATCGGGACGAGGATCAGCATGGTCTCTAGTCGTTCTTACGACGCAGGCGTTTCAGCGGGTTCGGGCTTCGGTGTCGAAGGAGGCCCCTTCCGCCTGCTCGCCTTGGCAGGTTCTCCCTGCCCGGCCTTGGCTTGCTCCTGCCGCTGGTTTTGCTCCTGGTTCTCCGCGGTCGCGCCGGGCTGCTGAGCCTGGCTCTTCTTCCGCTTGCGCCGCTTGCGGCGACGCGATCGCCCGGAGGTCAGCTTCGGTTGCGGCAGGTTCTCGGCCAACGCGCCGGCCACCTCCTGCAAGGTCCCGAGCCGCTCCCGTGCCGCTTCGATCAACTGCGTCGCACGGGGCGTGTACCCCTCGGCCGAGGCCAGCAACGCCGCGCCGACGGCAAGAGGCAGTTCGAGTGCCGTGTTGACGAGCTTCGCGGCGTTCTCCTCGTGTCGGTGCCCGCGGGAGTTCGCGAGCGCGCCGAGCAGTCGCTTTGCCTCCGGGAACTCGGCGCTCGCTCGCCTGTCCTGGAGCTTTCGCGATGCTCGCGCCAGGCGCCATGTCCAGCGCGCGAGGATCTGGTCCGGTGCATCCACCTTCCCCTCGGCGATCGCGCGCAGAAGGATGCGCACTCCGCCCATGCGGTCCTTCTCCCAGGTGGGTGCCTGCGTCACGAGGGTGACGAGGTCGTCGAAGTCTGCGCGCTCGACCGTCATCGAGACCCTGTCGGAAAGCGCGATGATCCGTAGGCGGCGGTTCGGGTTCTCTGCCGCGCACGTTGCGAGGAACTGCTCGAGACATGCCCTCGACGCCCCGCGTGCCGTTAGCTTCTCGACGAAGGCCGCTCGCTCGTCGAACCGGATCTGCCGGCCGGCGATCGTCGCCCAGTAGCGCTGCTCGTCCTCGTCCAGATACTTCGGGTCGATGCGCTGCCACTCGCGGGTGATCACGGCGAGGCGTCGACGCACGTCCGGTGTGACCGGTACGAGCCAGGGAGCCGGCGTCAGCTTGCGTCGCGCACGCCGCTGCACGCGGCGGCGCGGAGCTGGAGTGACACGTGCGCCCTCGCGGTAGAAGTCCGCGTCGAGGAGCGAGTGCAGCGAGACGACGCGCTCGTTGTGCGTCGCCGCCTTCGGAACGAAGTCGACGACGATCCCTGCTTCCTTGCGCGGATGCGTGCGCATGATGCGGCCGATCCGCTGCTGGTAGACGCGTCGCGAGGCAGTCGGCGCCAGGTGCATGCACACGGTCGCGCGCGGCGAGTTCCAGCCCTCTGCCAGGAGCATCGCGTTGATCAGCACGTTGATCTCGCCACGCTCATAGGCTGCGAGCGTCTCGGCGAGGCGGACCGGCGGCGTGCGCCCGGAGACCGCTTCGGCTTTCAGACCGACGGCGCGGAATTCCTTGGCGAGGTTGTATGCGTGCTCGACTCCGGCCGCGTAGACGATTCCGGGCGTGTTGTCGAAGCGTTCGCGGTAGAGCGATGCGGCGGCCTGGTTCAACGCCTGGTGGTCGAGCGTCTTGGCCAGGATCTCCTGGTCGAAGTCACCGCCCACGATCGGCACCTGGTTGATCGCTGCGACCGGCGGCACACGGAGGTCGCGCAGAGGTGCGATCAAGCCGCGACGTGCGGCGTCCTGGAGCGGCAGATCGTCGACGGACGCGGGGAAGACGTCCGAGACCTGTTTCGCGATCAGCTGCTCGGTCGCGGTCATACCGATGTAGATCGGCTCCGGAAACGCACGGATCGCCGCGCTCGTCTTTTCGCCGAGCGCCGTGTGCGCCTCGTCGCAGATGACGAGCTGGTACGCGTCGCGTGAGATCGAGCCTTGGTGGCGCGCGAACCAGGCGTAGGTCTGGATCGTGAGGGGATTGCCGCCGCTCGACGATTCCTTGCCGCGTTCGATTGCGGGCGAGAAGCGATCGCCGTAGCCCTCGTCGGTCAGGTCGCGTTGGAACTGTGAGACAAGCAGCCGCCGGTGGGTCAGGATCAACACGCCGAGGGTGCGCGCTGCTTCGACGAACCCGGCGGCGGCGATCGTCTTGCCCGATGCGGTCGGGTGGCGGAATCGGTAGCGCCTGACCGCACCCGGGTCGGGTCCCGTGTATTCCTCGGTCTCCGGCTCCTCGTCCAGGACGTCCTCGGTTGAGTCCTCTGTCGGCTCGACGTCCTCGTCTTCTTCGACGACCGCCGTGCCGTTGCCATTGCCGTTGCCGTTCGGCTCGGCCTCGCGTTCGTGCGCTGCAATCAGCTCCGTCAGCATCCCGGCCAGCGCATCGACCTGATGGCGTCGCAGTTCGGTGCCCGACGCAAGATGCGGGCGGTCCTCTGCGAGCACGCGCTCCAACCCGAGCATCAGGCCGTACTCGACCTTCCAGCCGGACGAGGGCGTACGTTGCCCCGCCTCGATCTCGGCGAGGGCGTCGTCGAGCGCCCTACGGCGTGAGGTGCCGGGCGCCAGGACTCGGGCTGGATCCTCGCCTTCCCGAAGGAAGGGCTCGCCTGCCCAGGCTTCTGCTCGGAGGGCGTCGGCTGTCAGACCGTTCGTCGCCTCCGACGTTGTGGTCGGCTGGTCTTTGGTCTCCTGCATGGACGCAGCGCATAAAAGCGCTGCACTTGTAAGAAAAGGACGACCCCGTGCGAATCCCCTTGGACGGGTGTCGTGGCGACATTATATCGACCGCGGAGCTAGGTGCCGAGACCCCCGAAGACGGCAAACGGGTTTTGGGGCTGAACCTCGTAGACGAGCTCCCCTCCCGGCTCGACGTGGCCGTGGACTCGCTGGGCCAGCTCGACGGCCTCGTCGCGGGTCGTCGTGCCGGCGATCACGTACGTGAACGTACGAGAGACGTCGTATCCTTCGGCCCTCAGCTGCTCGGCGAGATCGTGCGCCTCGCCCAGGCTCGCGGTCTCGACCCGCACCTCCCAGGGTGCATAGCCGCGTTCCAGGACCTCCTCTTCGGGGTCTGGCTGCTCCGGGTCGTCATCCCAGCGCTCCTCGTCGTGCAGCCACCTCTCGGTGACCAGCCGATTCGGAGTCAGGGACGCTTCCTGGAGCTCTTCTTCCACGATTCGACTCGCCTGCTCCGCCTGCATCCCGGATGCTGCATAGACGAAGACCGTGTCGTCGTCCTGGGAGACGGCGAGTCGATGCTCGCGTAGTTCCTCGGCGAGATCCTCGGCATCCGACTGCCGGAGGCCGAGTCGATCGAGGAGACCACGGGCGCCTTCCTCGTCCGGCAGTTCGATCCTGATGCGCCAGTCGTCCTGTGCCATTCGCCGGCAAGCCTACTTCTGCGCGGCTCTCGTTTCAGGTTCGTACCGGTGCGTGGCAACCGGTACGTGGACGGTTACGCGAGGGCTGCGGTGGACCGGCCCGCGAAGGACTGTCCGAAGAGGCGGTCCGACAGGCCGATCTGGTCGAGGTGCTTCGTGATGCCGCCGAGGAAGAACGGCCAGCCCGCGCCGAGGAGGAGGCCCGTGTCGACGTCGGTGGCCTCGGGGACGACGCCTTCCTCGAGCAGCCGGTGGATCTCGTCCGCGACCGCCTCCAGGACTTCCTCCACGACCTGCTGGGGCGTCCACGGTGCCTCTTCGAGGACCAGCGGGTCGTCGCCGGCCGCGATCGCCGAGAGTGCGGGGGACAGCGGGAACCGATCGGGAAAGGCCTCGTGCATCCGTGCGAGCACGTGCTCGGCCACTCGCGGGCCGACCATCTGCAGCAGGACGGAAGGGGCCATCGGCATCCCGAGAGACATCACCGCTTCGTCGACCGTTTCGACCGGCGTGCCGTGCTCGATCGCCTCCATGATCACGCGCGTCATCCTGGTCAAGACGCGGTTGACGACGAACCCGGGGGCGTCCTGTACGAGGATCGGGCGCTTCTTGAGGCGTTCGCCCAAGTCCCATGCGGTCGCCAGCGCCACCTCGCCGGTGTCTGTGGCGCGCACGACCTCGAGCAGCGGCATGAGGCCGACCGGATTGAAGAAGTGCATGCCCACCAAGCGCTCCGGATGGCGTAGCTCCGTAGCCATGTCGCTGATCGAGAGTGCCGACGTGTTCGTGGCCAGGATGCACTCCGCGCTGACGACCCCCTCGAGCTCGGCGAATACGCGTCGTTTGAGCTGCGGGTCCTCGAACACGGCTTCGAGGACGAGATCGCACTCCGCGAACCCGTCGTTGCCGACCTCGCCCGAAACGATCGAGGCGAGAAAGCGTGCTTTGCCCTCGTCGTAGCGACCCTTTGCCACCTGACGGTCGAGCTCGGCGCGGACGTCCGCCAGTGCGTCGTCGACGATCTCCTGTTTCACGTCGCGGATCACGATCGGGAGCTCGAGGCGGCGCAAGAACAGCGAGGCGATCTGCCGTGCCATCAAGCCTGCACCGACGATCCCGACCTTGCCGATCCCTCGAGGAGCTGCGGTCGGACGCGCGGGATGCTTCCTGGCGCGCCGCTCGACGAGGTCGAACGCATAGAGCGAGGCCTGGGCTTGGGGACCGGGGAGAATCTCGCCGATCGCCTCTTCCTCGCGTCGATAGCCCTCGCCGAGCGACCACTCGCGCGAGCCTTCGATGAGATCCAGTGCGACGTACGGCGCCGGTGTGGCGCGGTGAACGGCGTCGTCGACGGCGGTCCGCGCACGACGGAACACAAGCTCGGCGTCGGCCCAGTCGGGTTCGGTCCGTTGCAGTCCACGCTCGGCGAGCTCGCGCGCAAATGCGAGCGAGTCGTCGACGAACTCCGCGGGCTCGAGCAGTCGATCGGCGATGCCGAGCGCCGCCACCTCTGCGCCGACGAGCAAGCGATTCTGACGGAGCGGGTTCGAAACGATCACTTTGATCGCCTCCTCCGGGCCGATGAGGCCAGGGAGCAATTGCGTGCCGCCCCATGCCGGAAAGAGCCCGAGAAACACCTCGGGGAACGCGAAGTGCCGCACGGCGCTCGAGACCGTCCGCGCAGTGCAATGCAGCGCGAGCTCGACGCCTCCGCCGAGACAGGCGCCGTTGATGGCTGCGACCGTCGGGAACGGCAAGTCACGCAGACGGCCGAAAAGCTCGTGCCCGGCGCGGGCGCCTTC
>JBKPTB010000121.1:0-3011 GCA_046735315.1 Actinomycetota bacterium | reverse complement strand
CTCTCATCGCCGGGGTGAATGCGGCGATGCTCTGAGGAACGGTCTCGACGATGTTCTTCAGAACCAGGTATGCGGCGGTTGCGACGGCCGCTTCATCGGACGCCGTGTTGCCGAACCGTCTGTTCAGAAGGTACGGCCGGTGATGTTTCGGGGTGATCGCGTTGACGGCGTCATAGACAGCTCCCTGAACCATCCCCATGTTGATTTGAGATGCCGGTGGTGCTCCGCCTGCCGGCCCTGGAAGCCCAGGCCCTGGAACTCCGGTGATCGTGCTGATCGCAATGGCGTTCCACTGTGTTACTGCAGTTGCGTCTGCCGTAGTGGGTGGTGCGGCCGAAGCCCCGACGACGCTCAGCCCAGACAGCACGAGGACTGCCACCCCGGCAAGCCGGGTGAATCGCATGCCTGCCATCTTTTTCCTCCTCTCCCCCCGGCTCTTGCCCTGACCTACTTTTGTTACGTCAGTAGCAAATCGCTTTCCCAACGTGATTGCAAGCCCGCGAGTCCTGGGTCAGGTCTTGCAATCAAGCATTGCGTGAATGCAAGGCCTGACCCAGGGGCTACGGGTGGGCGTTTGAGTGGGCGCGCGGGGGGTACGCGGACCGCGATTCCTACGAAGGAGGTGTGGTCATGGCAACGATCGAGATTTGGACCTTCGCAGTCGCGACACCACCGAACGTCGACCTGACAGGGTTCAAGGTCGAGGCCCGCGACGGCAGCATCGGCAAGGTCGATGAGGCGACCCACGAAGCGGGCGGAAGCTTCATCGTCGTCGACACCGGGCCGTGGATTTTCGGCAAGAAGGTGATGATTCCCGCCGGTGTGATCAGCGACATCGATCCCGACACGGAGACGATCTTCGTCGACCTGACGAAGGACGAGATCAAGGACGCTCCGGAGTTCGACGAGACGACGTACCGCGACCAGACCTATCGGGAAGAGCTCGGCCGCTATTACTCCGACCGCGGCGCCGACAGCTCCGGCATGGGCATCTGACCCGATTCGTTCGTTGATTGGGCGAGGCCCCTCATGGCGGGGCCTCGCCGCTTTGCAACAAGGACGTCACCGGGCCGCTGGTTGTCGTCGGTCCGGTGACGAATAAGCGGTAGCGAACACGCCGATCGGCTGTGACCGACGGCGCAGGTCATCTCATCGACCGGGCGTTGGCGTTGGCGGCCGCTCAACGGCGGCGTACGGTCTCCCAGCTCTCCGCGAGCGTGGCCGAGTCGAGGCGCTCGGCGGCGGCGAGTGCCCGGTTGGCGCGCTTCTCCGTCTTGCGCCCGATCATTCCGCCCAGCACCCACTTGCGTGTCAGCCGGACGAGGTGGAGCCTGTCGTCCCTCAGAAGGAGCTTCCGCTTCGGGTGGAGATAGAGCTCGATCGCCACCTTCTTGACCAGCCCGGGATCAGTCGGCGCTCCCGTCGCCTGCTCGAGCCGGTACGCCACCAGCGAGGACAGCACCTGGATCTCGCGCACGCCCGTTCGGACGGCAAGTCCGACGGTGACGGCGGTCGAGCCGATAAGCACCCAGGGCAGCTTCACGACCCGAGCCCCGCGGGCGAGAGCACGGACGACGGGAACCGCGAGCACGATGATCCGCTGAATGTCGTCCGCGCGCGACCCTGTCTCTTCGTCCTGCATGAGTAGGCGTGTCCCCTCAGCGGCGGAGATGACGCGTTTGTCGCCGAGGACCATCTCGTCGACCGCCCGGTTCACGAGCCTACCGACGGCACGGACGAGCGAATCTCCCGCCCTGCTCGCGTTCGCACCTGCCTTCTTCCCGGCACTGACGGAGCGGGCGAGCACGAGTGCTCTCTTACTCGCCTCCGTCCGTTCTGGCCACTCAGCTGACTCGTCGGTTCGACGCATCGCAAGGATGGTATTCGCCTTGTGGGAGATCGATGTCGCCTGGCCGATCTCGGGAACGGCCAGGCGGCGGCTAATGGCGCAACCGAGACCGCGAACGACGCGAAACCGGCTTCGAACCGGCCTCTGTTATGAGGCGATCGATGGCGGGGCGCCTTCCAGGTAGCAAGGCTAACTGCAGCCGGTGTTAGTCCCGCAGTCCCGACAGGTGTAACAAGACCCAGTCCGCACCATCCGCCCGCCGCACTTGGCGCACTCGACGGCGTCTTCCCAGTTGTTGAACAGTGCCGTCTGGCCCGGCGGGGCGGCCTCGGACACTCCAGCCTCCGCAGGCTTCTCCTCGCCGCCCGCGTATGACGCTGCCAGCCGCGCTCGCACCTCCGGCGAGAGGATCCCGACTTCTTCCTGCTGCTCGACGTCCAGGAACTTCTTGCCCATCCACCTGAACACGTAGTCGGGGATCGACTTCGCGATCCGGATGTCGGCGTCGTTGGTCATCCCGCTCGGCTCGAAGCGCATGTGGGCGAACTTCGAGACCCAGACCTCGAGCGGCACGCCGTACTGGAGGCCGATCGAGACGGCGATCATGAAGCAGTTCATGAGGCCGGCAAGAGCCGTCCCCTCCTTGGCGATGTCGACGAAGATGTCGCCGGGCGTGCCGTCGTCGTACAGCCCGACGTGGATGTAGCCCTCGTGGTCGCCGACGCGGAACTTGCGGCCGACCTCGGTGCGCTCCTCCGGCAGCCGGCGGCGCTGGGTCAGCGGTACGGGTGGCGCTGACACCGTGGGTGCTCCGACCGGCAGCGTCTGCGACGCGTCGGCCTTGCCCGACAGTGGCTGCGCGACCTTGCAGTTGTCGCGGTAGATCGCGATCGCCTTGACGCCGAGCTTCCAGCTCTCGCTGTAGAGCCCGGCCACCTCGTCGATCGTCGCGGTCTCGGGCAGGTTGACCGTCTTCGAGATCGCGCCCGAGATGAACGGCTGGACGGCGCCCATCATCTTCACGTGGCCCGTGTAGTGGATCGCGCGGTCGCCGATCGCGCAGTCGAAGACCGGGTAGTGCTCGCTCTTCACGTACGGCGCGCCGACGACCGTGTTGCGTTCGTCGATGAAGGCCTCGATCTCGGAGATCTCGTCCGGCGCG
>JBKPTB010000120.1:0-24117 GCA_046735315.1 Actinomycetota bacterium | reverse complement strand
GGTAGCCCGTCCCGCACCCGACATCCAGGACGCATCTGGGGTTCGGAGCCAGACGGACGACGAGAGCCGCGACCTCGTCGGCAATCTGATGATGGAGACGGCCCCGCCAGCCGCTTTCGTAGACCTCGGCACGATCGTCGAACGCTTCAACATCACGCTCAGAAGCCACTGTCCAAGTCTGCACCACGTGGAGCAGTCACTCAGGGGTCATTCCCGAACACTGGCGCAGGTGACCTTCGTTGGCCTTGATGCGCGTGACCTTCGAGCCGTGAGAATCAGTGACGCAGACGGAATCGGATTTTCTACTCGACGTCCAGCAATACGAGCACGGCAGCGACGACGACGACATACAAGAGCAACCCCACGACGGTGACTGCGTAGTCGGGATCGCGCTCCTTGGTCGTCGCGTCCTTCGCTAGCGGCGGTAGCACCCGGAGGATGATCGGGACGAGCGACACCGCGAGCCCGATCGTGACGGCCAGCGCCGCCCACTTTGGCCCCTCGTCGGCCATCGCCCACAACGACCCGAACAAGGTCGCCCCGAGGACGAGAGCGAGGCCAACCCGAAGCCGCGCGTCGGGAAGGGGCTCGCCCTCGCGCCGAGCTGTGTTCGACTCGAAGAAGCGCATCTGCCACAAGAGGGCGCCGCTGACGGCCAACTCGACCGCGATGACCGATTGGAAGTACTGAACGGGTACGTCCATGGCTGTCCACTCTCCGCGTGACGAGGCACGCCGTCAAGCTCTTCCGGTGTCTGCACGCGGCGAGCAAACCCGGCTTTCCTCTTGACCAAAGCACCGAAAGCAATCGGACCAGTCGTGGGGACAGGATCACCGGGGGCCGCACTTCGCCAGGCACGTAGCCTCCGCGCGTGCAGTGGTGGCAATGGCTCCTGATCTCGCTAGCCGTGATCCTCGTGATCTACGCCTCATTCCTCGCCTGGCTCGTGATCCGCGGCCGCCGCGAGGACGCACGTGCACTTGCCACGTTCATCCCCGACTGCATCGTGCTCGTGACGCGCCTCGCACGCGATCCGCGCGTGCCACGGCGCCGCAAGCTATTGCTGATCGCGCTCGTGGCGTATCTCTCACTGCCCTTCGACCTCGTCCCAGACTTCATTCCCGTGGCCGGGCAACTCGACGACGCGATCATCGTCGCGCTCGTCCTTCGGCACTTCGTTAGAGCGGGCGGAGAACCGATGATCCGCGAGCTCTGGCCGGGGCCGGAACAGTCTCTTGCTCTGATCCTGCGACTCGCCTGGCCTGGTGGCCCTCAACGCGAATCCGACGCGACCGGGTGACATTCCCGAACCCTGGCGCAGGCGACCCCTGCGCCTTCAGGCGCATCGACGGGAGCGGCTACGCGATGTCCGATGACTTCGCGGCCACTCTGCCGTCTGAGCATTGACGGTGGGCGCAGCGGCCGAACGTTTCGCCTCATCGAGACCCAGGGAAGACGCGAATAGAGGAGGATCTAGATGACTGGCGATGCATCCGTTCTGGGGAGTCTCCATTCAGTCGATGGCGAGGGTGTCGTGCGGATGGACGATCGCCTCGACACCGGGATCGATGACCTCTGGGGAGCACTCACCGATCCCGATCGACTCGCCCACTGGTACGGCGAGGTAGAGGGCGAGCTTTCTCAGGGGGGCGAGTTCCGTGTGCGCATCGCCCTCGCTGGAGCGCGCACAGGACAGGTGGAGGCGTGCGAGCCTCCGCAGCGCCTGCTGCTGACGATGCGCGATCCCGATCCTCAGCCCGGCCAGCCGGAGCAGACCGTGATCGAGGCCCAGCTGATTGCCGACGGCGCTCAGACCAGGCTGGTCTGGGAAGAACGGGGGATGCCCGTCAACCTGCTCCCAGCCTACGGCGCGGGGATCCAGATTCACGTCGAGCATCTGGCCGACTACATCAGCGGTCGCGAGCTCCGCAACGTCGAGGCCCGCTGGAACGAGCTCTTCCCAGCCTACGAAGCACTGGGCGTCAGCTAGCCCGGTAATGCAGACAAACTCCCCGGGCACCACGCTCACGCTCGGGTGACATTCGCGAACACTGGCGCAGGCGAGCCTCGTCGGCGCCCCGTAGGTTCCGACCGACCTGCTCGGCGCTCAATACGCGTCCTCCTCGAGCGACCGACGCATGCTCTGCTGAAGCAAAAGACGTTGAGGTGCACTTCACCCGTTTGCTCCCATCCTCGCTGGATCTTCTTTGCGACCTGTCTATCAGTGACGTTGGCGGCCGCATAAGCAGTTCGGCATGAAGTTGCCGAGCTTCAATCTCGGTGAGCCCTTTCGGCTCCTCGATGTTCGCGAACGCAACGAACATGGTCAAGCTTATGCTCACCCATGCGATGAAGTACGACAACGCCATCTCCGACGTCGTCCGCGTCGTGGAAGCGGTCGGAGCGGGGATTATGGTGGTCGGAGGATTCGGCGCCTTCGTCATCTTCATCGCACGAGCGGCCCAACCCGAGCGCCGAGCCGGCTCCTACAAGGATCTGCGCCGGAACCTCGGCCGCTCCATCCTCCTCGGCGTCGAAGTGCTGATCATCGCCGACATCGTGCGGACGATCATCGTCGACCAGACGTTCGAGAGTGTGGTCGTGCTGGTCGGGATCGTCACGATCCGGATCGTGCTCAGCTTCTCGCTCGAAGTCGAGATGGACGGCGTGTGGCCGTGGAACCGCTTGCAGGGGAAGAGACCTACCTAACGACGTAGACGCACCAGCCGATTGAGCAGGTGCTCGTGCGGAACGTGGTAGCCGCAAACGCTTTCGGTTCCCGCTGACCGCCTGCCCCCGTGTGGGCTACTGAGAGTAGCCTTCAGTCACCTCCCCCTTGTGCGCGGCAAATGCAGCCAGAACCTCCCCTTTCTCTCGCTCGGGGACCTTGAAGGAGTCAAGCGCTCGCCCAAGTTCAGCCGCGACTTCATCGAACTCGGCGGGAGAAATCTTCAGCTCGCGGTGGGCTTCTTCCAAGCCGAGGGGAGTGCTGCCGGGAGCCGTAGCTGCATATTGCTGGGGTCCGCCGGCAACGTTGCAGACCCACAGGGTGCGCATGAATTTGAGGCCTGGAAGTCTGCCCAGATTGTTGGTGTGCCATTCCCGGAGGGCGGGGTTCTCCGACTTCTGGCCGACGATCGGGTTACGCACTACAGCGTCGCTGAAGTGGTCGACTACTGCTGCGAAGGCGAATGCGCCACCGAGCCGTCCGTACAGACTCGCTTCCGTCATCCTCTTGCCTCCTAAAGGGAGATCACGGCTGCCGCTAGTACGCCCAACCGCGCGGATCGGATTCACCCTGGCCGCTTGGATCCCCGCCATTCTCCCCCGGGCGTTTGTGACCTATAAGAGCCTCAGGCACCGCCCTCAACCGAGCGCCGTGACCCGTTCGGGAGACATTCCCGAAGACTGGCCCACGCCAGCCGTCAGCGTTTTTTCACAGCGAGCGAGCGGGGTGTCCGGTGCGGCATCGTGATCGCGTGGTCGACCGGTCCTCCGGGGTCGCGGCTTGCTGCCAGCGATGCGTCCCCGACCCCGGTGCGCGGCAAGTTTGCGACCTAAATCGAGCGGGGAAACCTCCGATAGCGATAGGGCGGGCAGGTGAACACAGCCACGGCCCAGGATCCACCGCTGGAGGGGGTTTTGCCTGCTCGCCCACTTTTGCCTGCTCGCCCACTTATAGATGGGACCTGCTGGACCAGCGGCCTACCGGCTGCGTTCGGAGAGATCTGCAGCGCGTTGGCGAGTTAGCCGTTCGCGGCTATAACGCGAGTCGTCCATCCGTCGCCGTTGCGGATCGCTTCGCCGTGACGACGTGCGACGTCGAGGCCGCGGCCGATGACGGGCCACTCGTCCAACGCACAGTCGAGGCATACGACGGCTGTGTCGCCCTCGTCAGCGCCGGGCGTGTCGCTGGAAGATGGCAAAGCCGCTATCCCAACTGTGTTCGGGCTCGAGGTAGGAGATTGCGCGAATCGGCTGGCCGTGCAGTACGCCTTGGTCGACGATCGCGGCGGGACCGTGGCTCATAGCCATTGCACCCACAGTTCGGGTGGCAGCTTGTTGCTGCGGCGGGCGTTGCAGGATTTGTGGGCGGCCCGGAGGTTGCCGGCGTGGTCGCCGCCACCGAGGGAGCGTGGAACGTAGTGGTCAGCGACGAACGGTCGCCGGGCCGGGCTGGTCTCTTGCAGATCCAGCAATGCGTTACAGACCGAAGCACCTGTTCGCGGGCTCGGCGGTAGGCCCTGGTTGATCCTTTGTAAGTCCCTGGTCGACGGTGTCGAGGCGATCAGGGAGATCAGCCGAGCCTCGCCGAAGCCGACCGTCGCTGAGCAATCGAGGGAACCGTAGCCCGAATGCAAGTGGCCGCAGCCACATCGCCGCGAAACGTTGAAACGTAGCCCGCCTTGCACAGCCCCTGCCCCGAAACGTTGAAACGTCGCCCGCCTTCCACGCCCGTTTGTCAGCCCATTTGGCGCGAAACAAGTGAGGCCTTTCCCCGACAAGTGGTCGTTCGGTCCGACCTCTGTGGACGAAGGTCGCTGTCGTGTTTTGGCGGAAAGGCGACAGAGTCGCCCAGTCGCAGTATTGCGGGTGCGCGATCGAGTCTTGGCCGAGCGAGCTTGCGGGAAACTCGCAGGCGAGATCCGCATGCTCGCGGATGAGCAGCGGGAGTGTGCGAGGCATGCTGGTGTGGCCATGCTTGCGGTGCGGTTGCGGTAATTGCGCCAGGGAGGTGGGCCATGACCACGCTCACACGTCGACGTTTCCTCGAATACGGGGCGGCGGGAGGCGCTGCGCTCTTTCTGCCGTGGGCGGCGCGACCTCCGGTGGCGGCCGCAGCAATGGGCGGCAAGCTGACGAAGTATCTCGAGCCAATGCCGTTGCCGGGCGCGGGGATCGCGGTCGCGACTCCGAGTGGGGCCAACCGGTATTCGTTCGCGCAAACCGAGATCGCGCGGCAGCTGCATCCGGAGCTGCCGGCGACGCCGCTGTGGGCATACGACGACGGCTCCGGGCTCACGGGCCAGGCGGGCTCGTTCGGGATGGCGGTGGTCGCCCGGAGCGGCACTCCGCTCACTGTCGACTTCACGCACGAGCTGCCCGCCCAGTACCCGAGCTGGCTTCCGGTCGACAGGCGGCTGACGCCGCGAGGGGACGAGGTGCGGCTGATGACGCACTTGCACGGAGGTTTCGTCGCCGGCGATAGCGACGGCAACCCGGCCGTGACTCCGAACGGGTTCGGCCACGGGGAGACCCAGACCGTCTTCTACACGAACCAGAGGCCGCAGATGCCAGCCTCGCTGCTGTGGTTCCACGACCACGGCCTCGGCGCCACCCGCCTAAACGTGTTCGCCGGGCTGGCCGCCGCCTACATCGTCCGCGACGAGTTCGACACCGGTTCCGAGCCGAACCCGATCGGGATCCCCGGCGGCGCGTATGAGATCCCGCTCGTCGTGCAGGATCGCCAGTTCAACCCGGACGGGACGTTCCTTTATCCGAGGAGCGAATTCCAGGATGCGCCCTGGATCGGCGAGTACTTCGGCGACGTCATGCTCGTCAACGGCAAGGTCTGGCCGTTCTTGAACGTCGAGCCGCGCCTCTACCGGCTCAGGATTCTGAACGGTTGCAACGCGCGGATCCTCAACCTCGACATCGCCGGCCCGAGCTTCTGGCAGATTGGCGCCGAGGGCGGCCTGTGGGACAAGCCGGTGGCGGTCAAGCAGCTAGTGCTCGCCCCGGCGGAGCGGGCGGACGTGCTTGTCGACTTCAGCAAGTTCGCGGGCCAGACACTGGTGATGAAGAACCACAAGCCGCCGAAGCCCGTCTCGACGCCGGCGCCGCAGCTGGAGCAGGTGCTGCAGATCCGGGTCGGAACGGTGGTCAGCCAGCCCGGCCCACGCACGATCCCGGCTAGCCTGCCCGGACGGGCCGCAATCCTGCACGACCCGGTCACGACCCGCTTCCTCACCCTGAACGAGATCGACCCGGACAGCGACGTGTGGTTCCTGAACCTGAACGGGCTGCACTTCCGCGAGCCGGGCCAACCGATCACAGCAACCGAAACACCGAAGGTCGGGACAGTCGAGGACTGGGTGTACATCAACCTGACCGCGGACACGCACCCGATGCACACCCACCTGGTCACCTTCCAGGTCGTCGGCCGCACACCGTTCGACGCCGAGGCCTACGAGGACGCCCACGGCGGCCCGAACGGCGTCCCCGGCGGGATCGACCCGACCCCGTTCGCCACCGGACCGATGGAACCACCCGACCCGACCGAGCGCGGCTTCAAGGACACCGTCAAGGCCAACCCCGGCTACCTCACCACCATCCGCGCCAAATTCGAGCTGCCGGCAGGCGTAACGGCACCGCAGAACTACGTCTACCACTGCCACATCGTCGAACACGAAGACAACGACATGATGCGGCCATTCACAGTCACGGCCTAACCCTCGGCAGGGCCCCATTTTTTTGCGCGCCCCTTCCGGGTTAAAGCCCCTTCTGGGCTAAAGTAACCGGCCAGTAGACGTCGGTCTATCGAGGGGAGTAGATATGAGACGACGTGCTCTTCATGTCTGCGGCGCCGCGGCGCTCGCGCTGGTCCTTGCCGGGGCGGTGGCGGCGGCGACGGCGGGCACCGACGTGCGGGTCTCGACACACGATTTGATCACGAGCGATGCGTATGTGTCGAGCGTCGGTGGTCCCGCGGATGTCCTTCAGCAGAATGAGCCGAGTATCACGGTCCATCCCACGCATGCGAATCTCGTGGCCGTTGGGATGAATGACGTGCGGACGCTTGCGGTCTCCAATGACGCGTGGCAGGGCCTTGCGGTCTCGAACGATGGCGGCGCGACTTACAGCGAGTCGTTGATCCCGGGTTACCCTGGCGACACGTCCGCGGCCGGGCTTGCTTCGCCGATTCGCGGCAACGCTGCCGCCTCTGACCCGTGGCTCGGTTTCGATAACTTCAACAACCTCTTCTTCGCCTTCATCGCGTTCCAGCGGACACCCCCGGGGCAGCCGCTGAACACGACCGCCAACGCGCTTGCGGTCGCCAAGTACAGCGTGAATCCTGCGACGGGCGCGGTGACATATGCGAAGACGGTCGTGCTTGAGCGTGGCACGGTCGGGCTCGGCCAGCAGGAGGACAAGGAGGCGCTCGCTGTTGACAACAGCCCCAGCTCACCTTTCAACGGGAGTGTTTACGTCTGCTGGGCGCGCTTCACTGGGTCGCAGAACCATTTGACCGTCGTCTACTCGCACGACCATGGCGAGACGTGGGCGACGTCGCAGTTCGTCGGCCCGCAGAACGACATCAACAACATGCAGGGCTGCAATCTGGCTGTCGAGCCCGACGGCGACGTCTATGTGGGTTATCGGACGTTCGACAACAATTCCGCGGTCTCGAATCCGAACGACAGCGCGATCTTCGTTGCGCGCTCGGCGGATGGCGGGGTGACCTTCGCGAATCCCGTCCGCGTGGCCCTGTTCCGCGATTACCGGCAGAATGCAACGCGTACGCCTCCGGTCTTCCGCACCTTCTCGGTCGTCTCGATCGCGGCGGATGCCAATGGTGTCTACATCGGCTGGCAAGGCCGGAATGGCGCGAACGGAAGTGACGTCTTCATCAGCCGTTCGCGCACAAACGGCGCTTCCTGGGATGCACCCGTGATTCCGAACGACCTTGGAACCGGCCATCAGTTGATGCCGGCGCTCGCGGCTGCCGGTGGGACGCTGTCGGTGATCTGGTACGACAGCCGTTCCGAACCGGCGTTTACGCCGGCGGGTCCGGTCAGCGGCCAGTGCCCCGCCGGCGCCACGACGCAAGCCGGTTGTACCGGGATGGACGTCTACTACGACCAGGCGTCGACAGGTGGGGCGGGTGCGCTCGGGTTCGGCGTCGATCTGAGAGTCACCGACCAGTCGTTCAACCCGAACACGTATGGCTCGATCAAGGCAATCACGCCGTTCATCGGCGACTACATCGGGTTGGCCGCGACCGCGACTAGCGGCTATGCCGTCTGGACCGACAATCGCGACGTCAATCCGACGTTGAACGCGATGGAGGACGACGATCCGACGACCAATCCTCCGGCGCTGATCAACGCGCGTTCGCGCGACGCGAACATCTACTTCGACAAGATCACCAAATAGGACGAGGTGCAATGGGGGCTGGCACGCCAGCCCCCGCCGTCCCGCTACTTCAAGCAGTCCGAGTGCCAACGGTTGGCGGCCGAAGCCAACCGTCGGGATTGATGGCAGTTCGGGCTCGCTTTTGGAACCGGCACCAAACGGGTTGCTTGCGCTGCGGCGAACACGCCCAGGGCCGGCGCCAAACAGCGCGCATCGCGTGCTTCATCGGAGACCTCCTCCATCTCCTGCGTACAGAAACGCCGCAGCGTCACCCCTACGACCGATTTCCCATACGGCTGCGACAGTCGTGGCCACAACGAGCAGCGATTAGCCATCACGGTCCCCGAGTGGTGCAGCGGTGGCGCCGGGTCAATTGGCGCAGGCGCCCACGTCAGCCGCTACTTCGCCCGCCCCGAGATCAAACAACAGCTCAGGCAAACCCTCGCACAGCTCCAAGCGCAGCAGGGAACACCACACCCGCCGCCCGCCGCTCCGCCGAGCGGCACGGTCAGTAGCCGCGCAGACTTACATTGAGTCGGCTCCGGCCAAAGGAGCGTGTCGCCTTTCCGCCAAAACGCGACATTCCCTTGCCCGAAGATCTTGGCTCGTCGAGCGCGCGACCGATCCGCTGCTTGCGCCACTCTCGCGCCGACACGCTACCCAGGGTCGGACCGCGACGTCGCCTCGCCGCCCAAGTGTCATTGGCCAGCTCCACCGAGTGTGTGTTCGAGCGCGCTCATTGCGCGTTTGTGTCTCTCGACGCTCGCTTGGAGTTGGGTCAGGTGTCGCTGGTGGCGCTCGCGATCGGCGCGCAGTTCATCCAGCGTGGTTTGGTAGCTGCCCTCGAGTGTGGCCAGGCGCCGCTCGAGGTCGCTGTAGCTTGACTGATGCCTGGCGAGTGTGTGTGCGAGTTCGGCGGTGATCTTCTCCTGGGTGCTGAGCTGTGCAAGGGCGTCGTCGAGGCGCGCCTGCAGATCTGCGAGCAGCTGGCCTTTGCGGGTTCGCAGGCGCGGTCGTCGTTGCCGTTGCGAACGCTCCGGTTCGGGACTGTCGTTGCCGCCGCGTCTCCAGCTGGGCATGCTCCGCGCTGCTAGCTGGCTTCGAGCGAGCGTGCGATGTCGGCCAGCTTCACCTGGGTGGCGCTGACAAGCTCGCGCTGGCGGGCAACCTCGCTCTCCAGCCGAGCGACGGTCTCTCGCTCCCTCGCAATGTCCTCGCGCAGCCTGATGAGGTGCTCGCGGCAGGCGGAGAGCTCCTTCTCTGTTTGCCGCTGGAGTTCAACGATTCGGCTAACCCGCTCGCTCCACGCTGTCAAACTGGCTGCGGCCGCGTCGAGATCGGCCAGCAGCCGTTCCGCCTCTGCGTCCTCGGCGGCTTCGGCCCCAGCCGCACTCGTCTGCGCGGCTTGAACCTCCGCCTCGGCGGAGGCGACCCGCGCCAGCAGCCGTTCAAGCGTGCTCTTAGTGGCGACAACAAAGACGCATTCGCGCCCGAGCGTGGAGCGCACGGTCGCAAACCGCTCCTCGGCAGGCTCGGCGACGGCGACCAAGGGCACCCCCTCGACGAACCCGATCACGCACCCGCCCAGACGCTCCGCCTCCTGAGCCGACAGAAGCGCGCGCGCGCTCTCCTCGGGGACGGCAGCTTCGTCGTCGAAATACGCGAGCTCCCACTGGCGGGCGAGCAGCCGCGCAAGGCCCGCTTGATCGATCCAGCCGCGACGGAGCACGACCTCGCCGAGTCGCTCGCCACTTCCCATCCCCTCGGCGACAGCCAAGCGCAGCTGCTCCTCGGAGGCGACCCCCGCCTCCGCGAGCAAAGCCGCCAGTGGCTGCCGTGCCGGTCCCGCAGACCGGCCAGAGTCCTGGTGAACCTCGGGTGAGCTGGCTGCCGGCCCGGAACCTCCCCGACGGTCCTGCTCAGTCATCACCGCTCCTTCCGACCCCTCCGGCGCGATTCCCCACCTATCGGCTTCGGCACCTCGCTACTTGAGACCAGAGCTTAATGATGAGGCGTTCCAGGCTCTCCCGCGCCCGCGCCAGCTGCGCTCAGGCGCCTGCACCGGGCACCGAGGTCGTGATCGCCAGTGGCGTCGACGCGCGCGAACGACCTCGTGCTACGCCTAGAAGATCGTCGATCAGCAGAGCGACGACGTCATGGAGGGCCGGCGCGACGAGCGGACCGTTTCGATCCGTGCGTCGTGTCGCCCCTTGTTGGAACGGCGACAGCGGGCAGGACCTGGGTTCGGGTCGGTGGCATGGGTGCTTGTTGTGGTGATCTATCCCGAGCAGTGGTTATCGGTCGTCGGCCGTTGTACGGCTAGCGGGTGTGGTTTCGGTCTCGCGCTTGCTCGCGGCGCTCCGCCGTTTCTCGGCCGCGGTCTGGCCGCCGAAGCGGACGACGGTGTTGTAGTCGTAGCGGTCGGCCTGAGATCGGTCACGGCGAGCGGTGTAGTAGGCGTCACGGTCGGCGTGTTCCTCGGCTGTCCGGGGCCAGCCGTCGCTGTCGCCCCAGAGCGGCACCTGTCGACGCGGCGGAAGCCGCTGCTGGGCTCTCCTGCCTTGGCGGTCATCTCCTGCTCGGTAGCTGGGGCCGGCGGGCGATCGCGGAGCGTGTCTGCTGAGCGTACTGGACGTTCAACCTCTACCCCGAGGCTGGCGAGGGTGGCGGCTGCTTCGTCCCGACACTACGCCGACCGCTCGACACAGCGCCGAACAGGATCCAGCCGCGACCGCTCATGTCTGGGTGTGACCGCCGACCTTGCGGGAACTGATCGCGTGCAGCGCGATGAGTTCGGCTCGGTTGACGAGTCTCATGTGCAAAAGCCAATGCAGACGGGAAGGAGGTCACCGTGACCCGCACGGCAACGCAGATGGAAACGAGAACGGTGAAGGTTCCGGGGGCGACGCTCTACGTCGAGGTGCGGGGCTCGGGCGCGGTGCTGCTTTGCATCACGGGCGGGCCAACTGACGCCGGCATGTTCGCCGATCTCGGCGGACGACTCGCCGATCGGTACACGCTTGTCAGCTACGACCAGCGCGGCCATTCGCGCAGCCCGCTCGACGGCGAGCCGGAGGACATTCCGGTGGCGCTGCATGCCGACGACGCCGCCGCGATTTTGGCGGCTGTCGGCGACGAGCCGGCGTATGTGTACGGCAACAGCGGCGGCGCCACGATCGGCCTCGACCTCGTCTCCCGCGGCGAGCTCGTTCGCACGCTCGTCGCGCACGAGCCGCCCCTGTTCGAGCTCTTGCCCGACGTGGATCGGTGGCGCTCCGCGTTCGCCGAGATCAGCGAGACCTACCGCACGCAGGGCGTCTTTGCCGCGTTGGGGAACTTCGGCGCGCTCGTCGAAGAAGGCGGACCCAAGCACAGCGAAGAGGCGCCGCCGACGCCCGAGTCCCAGGAGATGATGCAGCGGATGGCGGGGAACGTCGAGTTGTTCGTCGCCCACGAGCTCCAGAAGATCGGCGCGTACGCGCCCGACCTCGACGCACTCCGAAGCGCGTCGACGCGGATCGTCAGCGCCGCCGGCGAGACTTCGGGCGAGCAGGGAGCACGCCGGGCAGCGATCGCGCTCGCCGACCGCCTGGGGAGCCCGGTGACGTACCTACCCGGCGGCCATGGCGGCTGGGGATCCGATCGACAGGAGTTCGCCGACAAGCTTCACGAGGTTCTCCAGGAAGCACCGAGCTAATAGAGCGCTCCCGATTGGGAGTTCGAGCTGATTCATGCTCCCTGATACTCAGATCACTCCTCCCATTCGCTTGCGTACTGATCGGCGGTCGCGAAATGCCTCAGCCTCCTCGCGCGTCTCGAACTCGGCGACGATCTTCCGTGTCCGACGGTTGACGACAATGAATGCCTTCAAGGCGCTGAATTCTGGAGGCGAACCCACCAAACTCCCGGCCCTTCGATGCTAACCAGGAGGGGCCGCCCAACGTGGGATCGATGCAATGAAGAAGCGTGTCGCGGGTTCCGCCAGAACGCGACAGCTACAAGACGACGAGGATGGCGAAGCTCAATCACGGTGGTAATGCGCGAGACAGCGACCGCGGCCCCCAAAGCCTCGCCGACTCAGTTGCAAAAATCGACTAACTGGGCGTCGGCTTGCGGGAACTCCGTCTTCCACTTCCCGATCGCGCTCGTGATCGCCATGCGCGCGTCGCGGTCGTTGGCTGCGCGGGGATCGTGGACCTCCACAACGCCGTACTCATCGACCATGCTGACCAAGCCCTGCGTACGGAACGTGTCGCGCAGGGCTTTTGCTACCGCAGGAGGCGAGACTCGAATGTGCATGGGGCCGCCCATTCGCTATCGGCAGTCGCCACGCCTTTCTTCAGTGCGGAGTCAATGCGCAAATACGCTTCCTTCGGTCGCTTTTTGGTGGAAGAGCGACAGCCTCTACCAGCTGCCGGCGTCCCTCTCACAGGTCCGTGGATCCCACGGCTAACGACGGCCGCCCGGTTGGGGCGGCCGTCGACGGTCATGAGTCGTTCGAGCTAGCCGCGGACGAGCTCTTGCTCGCGCTCGTCGAACTGGACGACGGGCTCAGGCTCCATTGCCTTGTGCGTTGCGGAGACGAGGCGGATCCGCTCGGCCTCGAGCTCGGCTTCTCGCCGCTCGCGCTCCCACTGCTCACGCTCGTACTTCGATCCGCACATGCTGTGCCTCCTTTCGCGTGCGCGAGGACACGGTAGCGCGCCCGGACCT
Organism: Actinomycetota bacterium; assembly: GCA_046735315.1. Taxonomy (GTDB): domain Bacteria; phylum Actinomycetota; class Thermoleophilia; order Gaiellales; family Gaiellaceae; genus 3-1-20CM-4-69-9. The sequence goes on along the minus strand of JBKPTB010000120.1, from coordinate 11,268 downwards.
ACCGTGATGCGACTCCGCTAGGGAGCACGAACACGCCAGTAGTCCGGCGCCGCCTCCAGGGGCGGCCGTCGGTAGCAGTGCAGGCCGGGGCGACGAGGATAGGTGTCGAGGCGACCCCGCTCTGAGTCTGGTGCCAGGACCTTCCGCCCGAGCTATGAAGCGTGGATCTGCGAGTGCGTGAATGACACATATTCGCTCGCGCCCACATACCAAGTCGTCTCCGCGCATGGTTGTCGCCTTCTGGCGGAAAGACGACGCAGACTTCCAGGGCCGTCGCCTGTCGGCCCCAGTTTCAATGCACCGTCGTGGGTGGTCTTGCTGCTCGGCTCGGATCAGCCGCGCTTGAACACGCCTAATCTGCAGCGAGCGACAGTCATGACGCGCCTGAAGAGCCGGCCCTGAACGACCCCGACCATTCCTCCGGATGACCGAATACCCCGCGGCGATGAAGGACACTGACCTCTTGCGGCGGGTGGCTCGACGAGTCAACATCTTCGATCCTGCTGACGCACCCGAGAAGAACGGGCGCTATCGCGCGACCGGGCTCGTCATCGATCCGGCGGGTGAAAACCTGCACGTACGATGACATCTAGGACGTGCCCGCTAACCCTGCTACAGCGTCGCTCGACGGACGGAGGTTTCGCGTCTCGGCGATGGGTGCCGAAGGGGAGGCGAGCCAGGCAACTGTGTTCGAGTATCACGAGCGCGGCGGCTTCGTCTGGGCGCGCTACGAGGGCGGCGCGGTTCGACTCGGCTTCTTGGTCGGCACCCGAGAGGGTGACCGGCTCGACTTCCGCTACAGCCAGTTGAATGAGAGCGGCGAGACCTCGAACGGCCGCTGCTCGACGACGATCTCGATTCTCGCTGATGGGCGTCTGCGGCTGGAGGAGGACTGGTCGTGGGAATCGAAACCGGGCGCTGGGACAAGCGCGGCCGAAGAGATCGCCCGATACCGTTGAGTCGCGATGGGTTTGCGGCGACGTACGTTTGCGTCGGCGCCAAACCTTGGCAGGTCGCTCGCACAGCCCGAGCATCGACGTGCTCGAGTCAGACTAGCCTCACCGAGAGCGGAGCGCGCCTCCATTGGTCCCCTTGGGACTCCTGACCTCTCAACGCAACGCGCCGATCTCGAGGCGAGCCTCGAGGAGCTCGAGTCCCGGTCGAGGCCGATGCGCGGAAATAGAGTCTGGTCGCATGGGCGTGCTGGGCGTCAATCATCTCGCCTTCCGGACACCCGACCCGGATCGGCTACGTCGCTTTTACCTCGAGCTGACGGGTGCAGAGGAGCTCGAGGGCGCGCACAGCCCGATCAGGGTCGGGCAGACGCTTCTCGTCTTCTTCGCTTCGCAGGCGGCGGGGCCAAACGACGACCCCGATGAGATCGCTTTCGACGTTGACATGCCGGGCTTCGATGCCGTACTGGAGCGGGCCCGTGGACTTGGCTGCGAGATCCGCGGTCCGGTCGAGCACACAGCCTTCTCGAAAGGCTTCTATCTCAGCGATCCGGACGGTCGCCGCCTCGAGTTCACGTACGACGACCGCGGTGTCTACTGGCGCGAGTAGGAGACGACGAGCGACCGCAGGGCCGGCGACCGCCGTAGGTGGCCCTCGGCTGGAGGGCAGTTTGCAACCTGTTGCATTCGACGCTCTGACGCCGGAAGCGCTGCATCGGACGGGCGTGCCCAGATTCGCGCCTGACGGTAGGAAGCGAATGACGCACTCAAAGCGAGAGTCAGCGGGCGGCCTTCCCCGAACAGGAGCCGCCGCTGACGAGTTTGGCAGCAGAGGCAGGGAGGGACTCCCCGACGGCGCGCCCCATGCAGAACGCGCCGTGCGGCCGCTAATGCCACAGCACAAGAGTGACGGTGATCGGGCGTCTGCTGGGAGAGCCCGGGCTGCTCGCGACTAGCGGTCTGACGGCCTCCCGGGAGAGGAGCGCTGAGCACCAGGCTCAGCTGCGAACTACCGGCGCTAAAGGCAGCAAGGGTCGCGTGTAACTAACTTTGCTTAGCGACCGGCCGGAGCGGGCACCTGACTCACCCTGTGCGGTGTTGTCGAGCGAGCCTACCCGGCCGGAACAGAAACGTCCCCTGGGGAACCCGCTCGACCTCCCTCCCCAGGCTTATGAGTTCTCGTCGTAGGCACATAGACATGTAATAGATGGGCCGAACGGCCCATTGCGCCGCGCGCGCTTCGCAGGAAGAGTGTGCTCCGGCTGAACCCTGGCGCTGCGGCTCCGGGCTTTTGCCCTGGGAAGCGCGTTGGGTGTTGGCCAGCTGGGGACTGCCAGCCCAGCGCGCTTCCTTCTCTGCTTTTTGAAGAGCACGCTGAGGGATGCCCCGCTCGGCGATCGATGCACCAGATACAGCAGGTAGCCGCCACGCGCCTCCCGCGACTCATGGCTCAGAGCTGCCGAACCGCCGGCCCGGACTCCCGGGCGCGACAGTCAGGCGCTCCGACGCGAGCAATGAGAAGTTCCCGCTTGCCGCGGCCGTCCGCCACGCTAGCCCGCGGCTGCGAGGCGTTCGGGCGGGGTCGGGTGTGTGAAGAGCAGCAGGTAAAGCAGGCGCGGAGGATCGAGGTCGGTGAGGTTCGTTTGAGCGAGTCGGCGGAAGGCGGTCTCGTAGGCTGCCTGGTCGCCCGTCAGTTCGAGCGAGTAGCGGTCGGCGGCGCGCTCCCAGCGACGGGAGATGGCCGTTAGGGGCGGCAGCGAGGTGAGGCCGATCCCGAGCCCGATGAGAAGCACGAGCGGAACTTGGTGCGGGTCGCCGACGCGTGTGCCGAGCAGTGCCCAGACAACGACCGTTGCGGTGACTGCGCCTGCCATCGCGAGCAGAGTTCCGAGCAGCACGTGTCCTTCGTGCCGGTGACCGAGCTCGTGGGCGACGACGAGCCGCACTTCCGCTGGCGAAGCCTGTTCGAGCAGAGTGTCGGACACGACGACCCGCCGCGTTCGCCCGAGCCCGGACACGTACGCGTTCGCTTTTCGGGTGCGACGGCTCGTGTCTTGGACGAGCACGTCGCGGATGGGTACACCAGCCCGCTCTGCGAGTCGGCGCAGCTCCGCCGCCAGCGTCGCGTCCGGCAGCGGCGAGTAGCGGTTGAAGAGAGGTTCGAGCACGACCGGCGCCACGAACGAAAGCAGGAGTGTTGCGAACGCGAACGCAGCCGCGGCGGGCGCTACCCACCAGCCCGGCAACGCGCGGGCGAGCCCGACCAGCCCGAGCATCGCCACGGCTGTGAGGACGATGTTGACGCCGACCGCCCTCGCCCGGTCGGCGACCCAAGACGGCAGACGCTGCGTCGAGAACCCCCAACGCCGCTCGCGAATCAGCCCGCTCCACAGAGCGAGCGGCGTCCTCACCGCCGCCGCCGCGGCGACCACGATCGCCGCGTACGCAGGCGTCCGACCCGACCACGGCAGCGAGCCGGGATCGAACGCAGCGCCCACGCCGCTCCACACCAGCGTCGCCAGCACGATCGCCTCGATCGCAACGTCAGCAGTCCCTGCCCAGTACAAAGGACGGTGGTAGCTCCGTGCCCGCGCCACCTCCTCCGCCGAGAAGAAAGTCAGCGCCTCTGTCCACCCCAATTTCGCTGGCGAGGAACCCCGCTCCATGCCTCGACGCTAGCGCCGACCGACACCCACACGGAAGACGCCGTAGAGCGCAGGCTGTGAGATCCAGTCGGGCAGGGCGACCATGCTCGCGCTCAGAGTGCGTCGCTGTCGCGCTTTGGCGGAAAGGCGACAGTCGTGCTCGCGGCGTTACTACGTTTCAACGTTTCGTGGGTTCGGGGTCGGAGCGCAATTCGGTGTCCTGCCGGCGTCGGACAACGTTTCGACGTTTCGCGTGGGGTGGTCTGCCGGCGACATCGGGGTCAGGCGCGCCTTCGCGTCACATTCGGTCGATGCGTTTTCGGGGCCAGTTGGGGGTTTTCGGATCTGTGAGGGGGTTTGCGTGCGGGCACATTCTGTAACGCTGCCCAGCGACGGTCGAGGTGGAAGGGACGGCCTGGCCTCGTTGATGGCCGCGCAGGCGGCCGGGCTTCCGGCGCCTGGTCGCGTCGCCTTGCTGTTTGGCGGGCACGCTTGCTGGCTGTGGCTGACGGTGGGCGCAGTGATCTGAGAGAGGCTCCGGATCAGGGCACGATCCGAAGCGTGCGCCGGTCGGGCGGGGCCTGGCGCGCGCCGGCACGAAACTGTGGGATCGCCGCGAAGGCCCTCGTCAGGACGAGCCGGCAGGCCTTCAGTTGCGTCGCCCAGTCGGGCTCCTCCTTGACGCCGGTGGGCGTCCGGACGCGCTTGGTTGCGCTGCCCATGATCAGCCATACGTGCGCGAGCGCCTCGATCGTCGCCTCGGCCGCCTCGGGCTGGAGGCGTAGCTGCGTCCTGTCGAGTGGCTCCTCGGCAAGCGCGCCAGCGATCCACCTCGAGCTGCCACTGCGGGTGGCGCTTCCAGACGGAGATCGTTTCCGGTCGAACCCCGACGATGCTGGCGGTCTCGCTCCGTGAGTGGCCGTGCGCTTGCAGGAAGGCCGCCCGCCGGGCACGAGCAGAGGAAGCTGCGCCGCGACCCTTGACGACGGCTATCGGGTGCCGTTGCCCCGCCGCCGCCCATCGTGGCGATGCCTGACCCGTTCGAAGCATCGAAGCACTCATCGGCATCGCTTCGCCGCTCCAAAAGGCAATGTCGACGAAGCCCGTCGCCCGCTCCACCCCCGGGGCGCTCCGCCGCTCACGCGTCACACAATGTGAGCACGACGTCCGGCCCCAACCCGAACGCAAACAGCCTCCCAGCGCCAAAAACCCCCCGACTCAGCCCGCGCATCAACCGAAGGTGACGCCGCACGGATCGACGAAGACGTCTCAGACGACGCCCTCCTAGTCCTGCATGTCGGCGAGCGTAACGCTTTGGAAGCGGCTGCGAACTTGGCTCTTCAGGCCACGAAGGTGAGCGACGTTTCCAAAACGGGTAGCCGTCCCACCCGGCTGCGACAGTGAGTCCGCGCCCTACTGGACGAACCCGTTCAAGCCTTGGTCGACGACCTGGATCGTGTCGTCGAGCAGCTCCTCCTGCGGTGGCAGTGCCCGAAGCGTCCTGACCGCCTCCAGCGCCTTGTAGATCAGCGCCAGCTCGTCGAATGTGAGCCTCACCTCATGCGTCAATGTGCCATAACCCTGTCGCCGGTTTTCCATTTCGGAATCTCGTTGAGTCGTGTTCATCAGAGCCTCCTTCATGTTGCTGGAAGGCTCGCTCCTCGCCGTCGGTCCGACTACGCGGTAGATGCCGAGTCTCTTGCGGCAAACCCGCAGGTGCTGACGGGCTCGCCGGCGATCTCGGCAAGCCCGGTCTCCGTGGTTACTGGCCCGATCAGGCCGGCCAACGACGACTTGCTACTTCAAGCTGGCCGCGGAGGCGGCCAGACTAATCCCTGCGGCGAGCTCACGACTCCGAATGACGGCTCCGGTCACCGGCCTCCTAGCGCCAGGCAGATCATGGCGAGATGCTCCGTCTGCTTGTCGGAGAGGCGCTCGAGGAAGTGCTTCTTAATGCCGGAGATGTGCGTCGGCGTGACCTGCGCAAGGAGCTCGGAACCACTGTCCGTAATTCGAACGTAGATCTCGCGTGGGTCGACTTCGCTCTCCTCCAGCTCCACCAGTCCACGGCTCTGAAGTCGGTCGACTAGGCCGGTCAACCCGCTCTCGCTCAGAACGATCGCATCAGCGAGTTCGGACATCGACAGCCGCTGGTTGCGAGCGATGCTGAGCTGAAACAGCACGTCGAACCAGGCGAGGGGTATGCCGTGCTCCTGCTCGAGCTCGCGATCCAGTGTCCGAACGACTTGGGCGTGAGCCCAGAGGAAGCCGGACCATGCTGCCAGCTGCTCGGGCGTCAGCTCTCGCCACGCAAGAAGGTGGGCGTCCGGTGAGCCAGCTCCGGGCGAGGCATTGCTCATCCAAGGCGAGAGTACTGCTGCGAAGCGGTGAAATCGACCCAGCCGCGCTTGTCGGGCGAGTTCGACGGCTTTTCGCCAGACAAGGGGACGCCCTCCCGGCGCGCCTACTACCTGGGCGGCGGATTATGAGGCTAGGTCGGTCCGATTAGTCCATTCGCTAGCGCGTAGTTGACCAACTGTGCTCGAGTCTCGAAATGCAACTTCCGCATGATGCTCGCGCGGTGCATCTCCGTCGTACGCGTCGAGATAAACAACTGGCTAGCGATCTCCTGGTTCGTGTGGCCGAGCGCGATGAGCCGAAGGACGTCGAGTTCGCGTGGCGAGAGAGGTCCGGTGGGGGCCCTGCGACCTGCCGCGAGCGCCGCACCGAGTTCGGGGTGAACGTAATTGGATCCCGTTGCGACGGCCTGCACGGCCGAGATCAGGTCCGTGTCGCTCGCCCGCTTGATCGAGTAGCCGGTGGCGCCGGCCGCGAGCGCCCGCTCGACCGTCGCTGGCTCGGCACTCGACGAGAGCATCAGCACACGGCTCTTCGGCGAGACCTCGAGCAGCTCTGGGATGAGCGCAATCCCTCCCTTTCTCGGCAAGAGAACGTCGAGGATGATCACGGCCGGCTGATGGGCGCGCGCTAGCACGACCGCGCGCTCCTCGGTTCCGGCCTCGCCGACGACCGCGATCCCGGCCGCGCCGTCGAGGACGAGCCGGATCCCTGCGCGGACGACGGCATGATCATCGACGAGCAAGACCCGGATATCCACGTCGGGAAAAGGTAGACCGGCCGTTCGGCCGGAGCAATAATCGGACCCCTGACGAGCACCGCCAGCTCCACGCGCGCGTCGGCCGTCGCGCTCGGCGTTCCGCTGCGGATCGCCGAGCAAACGGCGGACGGCCTCTACATCGTCGACCACGACGGCAACTTCGCCTTCGTGAATCCGGCGGCAGTCGCGCTCTTTGGCTACGACGACGAGTCGGAGCTGCTCGGCCTGAACGGCCACGCGACGGTGCACTACCGTCGGCCCGACGGCTCGCCCTTCCCCGCCGAGGAGTGCCCGCTGCTCAAGCCGCGCGACACGGGAGAAAGCGTTCGCGTCGACGACGACTGGTTCATCCGCCGCGACGGCTCGCTGATCCCCTGCGCCTACTCGTCGGCGCCGTACCCGATGGACACCGGCACGGGCGCCGTCGTTGCGATTCGCGACATGACCGAGCTGCGGCGCACGCAGGACGAGCTACGTCTGTTGTTGAGGGCGACGATGCTGATCAGCTCGGCGGAGGACTTTGAGAGCGCGGTCGCGGCGGTCATCCGTGCGGTCTGTGTCGAGGCGGGTTGGGTCGCTGGCGAGATGTGGATCCCGAACGGCGAGTGCGCGCGTCTCGAACTTGGGCCCGGCTGGTGGGCGGCTTCACCGGCGATGGAGGAGTTCTTCGTCGAGGCAAGTGCGCCGCAGACGATGGCGCCGGGCGAGGGTCTACCGGGCACGGTCTGGCGGGACAAGCGCGCGGTCTGGATCGACGTTACGACGACGCGACGCCAAGGCCCGAGGATCGAGACGGCAAAGAAGGTCGGCTTCGCCGCGGGTGTCGCCGTGCCGGTCCTGGCCGAGGGAGAGGTCGTAGCCGTGCTCGGCTTCTTCGCTGACCACCGCCGCACCGAGGATGAACGCTGGACGAACGTCCTCTCGGCGATCGCTGCGCAGCTTGGTCCGGTGCTCGCACGGAAGCGGGCGGAGGACGAGCTCGCGCGGCAGGCAGTGGAGCTCGCGCGGTCGAACGCCGACCTGAGGCTGTTCGCTGAGCTGAGCGCACACGAGCTACAGCAACCGCTGCAGGCCGTGATCCACTTCCTGCGGCAGGCGCTCGCGGAATCGAGAGATCGAGTGGCGCTGCTCGAACCCGCGCTCTCGTCAGCTCAGCGGTTGCAGGATTCGATCGAAGGTCTCCTCCGCTACGCCTCGGTCGCCAAGCCGGCTCGACGACCGATCTCGACCGACGAGATCGTCAACGAGGCGATCGCAGATCTGACACTCGAGCTGACCGAGGCGGGCGCGGAGGTCGTGCGCCAACCTCTTCCGTCTGTCGACGCGGATCCAGCTCAGCTTCGGGCCGTCTTCCATAACTTGATCTCGAACGCGGTCCGGTACCGGTCAGCTCGGCCGTTGCATATCGAGATCGGCTCCGCGGAAGGTGCGCTCTACGTCCGCGACAACGGGCGCGGGATCGACCCGCGCGACCACGCTCGCATCTTCGAGCTGTTCGCACGCGGCGGCTCCGCCGGGGACGTCGACGGCCTCGGCCTCGGGCTCGCGCTCGCACGCCGGATCGTCGAGGCCCACGAGGGCGAGCTCTGGCTCGAGTCCGCGCCGGGAGCGGGAACGACCTTCTTCCTTCGGCTGCCGGCCGCCGCCTGACCGCCACCCTCGGGTTTCCCGCAACGGACCCGGACTTCGCCTCGTAGTCGTAGCTGACGACTGAGAGCACGATCGGAGCCGTAACCGAAAGGAGGCTCCGATGAGCTCAATTCATCGACATAACGTAGGAATCGCCGAGCGGCTCGGCCGCTGGAGCGCGCGGCATCGCGGGAAGGCGCTGCTCGCCTGGATCGCGCTCGTGCTGGTCGCGTTCGTCGCGGCGGGCCTCGGCGAGAGGACCCTTTCCTCTGCCGGCGAGGCGAGCGGTGAGTCGGCGTGGGCAGAACGGATGCTCGACCGGGGCGGCTTCAAGCAGCCGGCGAGCGAGCAGGTCCTGCTCCAGGTTCGGGGCAACGAGACGATCGGGAGCGCGAGTGGCGAGCGAGCGGCCCGTTCGATCGCCGCGGCGGTCAGCGCGACCGGCCGCGTCGCCCACGTCCGGCAGCCGTTCGCGCCCGGCAACCGGGGGCAGATCAGCCCGGACGGGCGCTCGGCGGTCGTGCTCTTCCAGATGAAGGGGAAGCGTGACACGGCCGACAAGCGCGTCGAGCCCGTCCTTGCCGCGGTCAAGCGAGTCGCAGCAGCGAACCCGCAGCTGCAGATCGCCGAGGTCGGCGCGGCCTCCGCGAACAAGGAGCTGAACGACACCCTCGGCAAGGACTTCAAGCGCGCCGAGGGCATCTCGATCCCGTTGACGTTCGCGATCCTCTGGCTCGCCTTCGCCGCGCTCGTGGCGGCACTGCTCCCGGTTGCGCTCGCGCTGAGCGCGATCGTGATCGGCACTGGACTCGTGACGCTCACCAGCCACGTGATCCCGATCGACGGCAACGCCCACTCGCTGATCCTCTTGATCGGCCTCGCCGTCGGCGTCGACTACTCGCTCTTCTACTTCCGCCGCGCCCGCGAAGAGCGAGCGGGCGGAGTCTCGAACCTCGACGCGATCACGACCGCCGCGGGGACCTCGGGCAAGGCCGTCCTCACGTCCGGAATGACGGTCGTCGTCGCGATGTCGGCGATGTTCATCACCGGTCTCGGGACGTTCATGGGCATGGCCGAGGCGACGGCAATCGTGGTCGCGGTCGCGATGCTCGGCTCGCTGACCGCGCTGCCGGCGCTGCTCGCGAAATTCGGCGATGGTGTGGACCGCGGCCGCATCCCCTTCCTCGGACGCCGGCTCGAGCGGCGGCGCGGCTCGGGCGAGAGCCGCGTCTGGGCAGCGATCGTTCGCCCTGCGGTCGCGAAGCCGCTCCTGACGATCGCACTTGCCGGCGGGTTCCTGGTTTTGCTTGCGGTGCCGGCGTTCCACCTCCGCACCGCCTCGCCGGGTGTGACCGACCTGCCGCGGAACTTAGCCGTGGTCAAGGCGTACGACCGGATCCAGCACGCCTTCGGCGGCAACCCCGAGCCGGCACAGGTCGTTGTCCAGGCGAAGGACGTCGATGCGCCTCCGGTTGCAAACGCGATCGCGCGGCTGAAGACGGCGGCACTGGCGACCGGTGAGATGCACCAGCCAATCACGGTCGACGTCAACAAGCAGCACACGCTGGCGCGGATCAGCGTGCCGCTCGTCGGCAACGGGACGAACGAGCAGTCGCAGCGGGCACTGAAGACGCTGCGGAACTCGGTCGTGCCGAAGACGGTTGGCGCGGTCGCAACCGCGGCCGTGACCGGAGTCACCGCCCACTCGGTGGACTTCAACCGTCAGCTGAGCTCGCGGGCGCCCTACGTCTTCGCCTTCGTGCTCGGCCTCGCCTTCCTGCTCCTGCTCTGGAACTTCCGCTCATTGGTGATTCCGACAACCGCGATCGCGCTGAACCTGCTCTCGGTCGGCGCGGCGTACGGCGTGCTTGTGTCGGTCTTCCAGGGCGGCTGGGGCCTCGTACACGTGCACGGCGTACAGCACGGGCCGATTGCGGCCTACCTGCCGCTGTTCCTGTTCGTGATCCTCTTCGGCCTCTCGATGGACTACCACGTGTTCATCCTCAGCCGGATCCGCGAGGGCCACGACCAGGGACTCAATACGCGTGAGGCGATCCGGAGCGGGATCACGCACTCGGCAGGTGTGATCACAAGCGCGGCGATCGTGATGGTCGCGGTCTTCTCCACGTTCGCGACCCTCTCGATGACGTCGATGAAGCAGCTCGGCGTCGGCCTGGCCGTGGCGATCTTCCTCGACGCGACGATCGTCCGCGGCCTGCTCGTCCCGGCCGTGATGACGCTGCTCGGCGAGCGCAACTGGTACCTGCCTCGCTGGCTCGACCGGGTGATCTCGCGCGAACGGCGTGAGCCGCAAGTGAACGGGATCCCGCTCCCGCACGCGAAGTAGCTTCCATCTCTCCCGACAGAGGCCCGCGCCTAACTGGCGCGGGCCTCGCTTTTCGTCACCGTCGCGTGACCCGGGCAGCCAAGGTGCGGCCGCTGGATCTCAGCATTGCGCAGGCATCGGCGACTCGCGCCGCCATCGATGCTTCAGCTGCGCGACCCCACGCGCGCGGGTCATACGACGCCTTGTCACCGAGGCTGCCGTCCGTCTGCAAGACGCCGTCGTAGTTTCGGAACATGTGATCGGCAACTGCTCGCGTGTAGGCGTACTGCAGGTCGGTGTCGAGGTTGAACTTGACGACGCCGTATTCGATCGCCTCATCGATCTGCTCAGGCGTCGAGCCGCTTCCGCCGTGGAAGACGAAGTCGAGCTCGGCATCGGCACCGAAGCGCTCGACGACGGCGTCTCGGAGCGCGCGCAGGATCTCCGGCCGGAGCTTCGCGTTCACCGGCGCGTAGACACCGTGGACGTTTCCGAAGGCGGCGGCGAGGAGGTAGCGGCCGCGCTCGCCGGCTCCGAGGCGCTCGACGACAGCGACGGCGTCCGCGGGCGTGCTGTAGAGGCGCTCGTCTGCGACAC
>JBKPTB010000119.1:0-8553 GCA_046735315.1 Actinomycetota bacterium | reverse complement strand
TCGCGCGTCACGCCCTCCGCTAGCCAGCTCTCGACGATCTCGATGCCGTGCCCGCGGTCAATGAGCGTGTCGCCGATAACGACAGCGTGATGGCTCTCGACCCAGAGCAGGACGTCGTAAGGTGGCTCTCGCCCGGGGAATGCCTCGACTCCGAACGGCAGCCGGTCGCCTGCCAAAAACAACTGCGCCGGCATCCGTAAGCCCTGGCCGCCGTCGTCGGGTGGTGGCGCAAACACCGACGCGCCTAGGCTCTCAGAGAGACTGGGAGCGTCGCGCTCGTGCCATGTGTTCGTCAGAACGATGACCGTCTCGCGATCGGCTGCGAGGTCGAGGATCGGCATCGGCGGGACAGTCGGGTCGATCAGCAGCAGCCTCTCTCCGTCATCAACCGCGTAGGACGAAACCTCTGGCCCCCAGTCGCGACCGGCGGCATCGTCCTCCGACGTCCAGTCAGGGTGCCTGGCCTCCCACCACCACAGACCTCTCTGCAATTCCCGCACCGCGGCATCGTAAGCCAGTGAATGCGTTCGGTGGCCGTCGTCGGGGGACATTCCCGAATACTGGCCCTCTCGTGGAGAATCAGCGATTGTGCGCGTTCGCAACTACACCGTTGTTGTTCTCGACGAGCTTGAGCGCTATCCGGCTATGAGCGGCGCTCCGGTGCTGATGGCGCTACGGCGAAGACTCGAAGTGAGCGCGTTCGGTATCAACTGCTGGACTGCTCCAGTCGGAGCGCCCGTGATCGAGCGCCATAGCGAGCCGGACGGTGACGAGGAGGTTTACCTCGTCGTGCGCGGGCGTGTTCGTTTCACCGTCGATGACGAAACCTTCGACGCCGGCCCGGCGACACTCGTGTACGTGCATCCGAACACGCTGCGCGAGGCGATCGCCATCGAGCCGGAGACGGTCGTGCTCGCGGTCGGTGCAAAGCCTGGCGAGGCCTTCGAGCCAAAATCGTGGGAGGACTTCCAGATCGCATTCGCGGAAGCGCGCGCACGCGGGGAGGAGGAGGCGCGAGCGCTGCTCAGCGAGATGGTCATCTGTGAGCCCGACTCCTGGCAGCCCGCCTACAATGCCGCCTCTTTCGAGGCGCTCACTGGAAACGCAGATGCCGCCTTCGAGCATCTCGCCCGCGCGCTTGCATTGGGTCCCCCTCGGGTTCGGCAGCTCGCAGCAAGTGGCGAGGACTTCGCCGCGCTTCGCTCGGACCCACGCTGGCAACAGCTGATCGAGTGAGCTGGCTTTCCTGGGGGACGCTCTGGTGACAGTCCGCAACGCTGGCCCAGGCGGCGATCCGTTATCCGGACTCGAGCGCTGACTGGACGCCAGATCCCGCCCGGCGAGCGCTAGCTCGTGATGATGCGCGCGCAGCTCCGTGAGCTCTCGTTGCCCGACGGGTCGTATGCCTCGGCGCAGAACCGGAGCTGCCCTTTGATAGGCGACGAGTTCCACTGAGCCGTGTAGACGTGGTCGGCACGGCGCCACTTGAGCCCCGTGCGCAGATAGCCGTACGGACGCTTGCCGAGGAACACGGTGAATGCCACCGACGCGCGACCAGAGTTGTCCGCCGCCTTGAAGCGGAGGGCGATGCGCTTGCCGGGCGTGCCGTGGCTCGTCAATGCCTTCACCGTCGGCGCGCGGAGGTCGTGCGACGACTGCCAGTCCATCACGATGTCGTCGACGTTGTTGTGGGTGAGCTGGCGCTGTGGCCCGCCGTCGGCGTTCATCACGTAGATCTCGAAGTCGCCGTCGCGGTTGCTCGCCAGGGCAATCTGCTTGCCGTCGGGCGACCAGATCGCCGAGCCTTCGGACGCAGTGTCGTTGCTCACGACCTTAGGCGGCTGGAGCAGATCCCACTGGAGCGGCGCTCTGTCGGTGATGTCGTAGCGGTAGATGTCGAAGTCGCCCCCCGAATTGCCGTCGACAAGGAGGCTCTTCCCGTCGGGCGACCAGCTGTCGAAGAAGGTCGTGTACAGAACCGAGCCAACCGTCGCCTGTGGTTTCCCATCCGGCGTGATGAGCGCGACGCTCAGGTTGCCGTTGCCGTAGCGATCCGTCTCGATCGCGATCCAGCGACCATCCGGTGACCAGCGTGGAAAGTCGTCGTAGGACGGATCGTCGCTCGTGATGTTCGTCTGATCCGACCCGTTGGCGTTCATGGTGTAGATGTCGAAGTCACCGTCGCGATTGCTCGTGAAGACGATCTTCGTGCCGTCGGGCGACCAGCTTGGATACGCATCGAGTGCGGAGTTCTTGGTCAGCTGCGTGATCCCGGTGCCGTCGGCGTTCATGACGCAGATCTCGTAGTCGCCGTCGTAGTTGTTCATGAAGGCAATCCTGGTCCCGTCGGGGGAATAGGTCGCGCCCTGGTCGGCGCCGTAGTTCAGCATCAGCCGGTCGCCGTTGTTGCGCGGCTGCATGGCGAAGAGCGTCATCTCGTGCCGATGACCGCTGGCGATGAGCAGGTGGCCGTTCACGCCGGGCGTCGCCGCGGGCGCAGCCCCCCCGGCCGCGAGCGCGGCGGCCAGCACGGCGAGGCACAGGGCGGCGCGCGGCATCGTGGTCCTTGCATCGCGCCGCACTAACGCGCCTGCCATCCCTCGCGCGAGTGATCGGCGCTAGGCGGTGACCGAGGTGGCGAAGAGTCGAGCGCGTTCGGCCATGACGAGATTGCCCTTGCGCTCATACAGCCCGAGCGCGGTGGCGGCGCTCCGAGCCGCGTCTTCGTCCCGTCCGCACGCACCGAGCACGTCCGCGTGATCCAGGAACGCGCCCGCGCGCAGATTGAGCCCGTCCGTAGGCTCCGCCATCGCCACCGCTTCGGTTGCGAGCGCGATGGCCTCGTCCGGCCGCGCCAGTCGCGCCAGTGCTCGGGCTCGCGCGCCTCGCCAGAGGACATGCGGAGCGACCCAGTCAGCCGCCCCGACTGGCAAGACTTCCGTCAATCGCTCGGCCTCCTCGAAGCGCTTTCGCTCACACAGCACTCCGGCGAGCGACGCCTGCAGGGCGAACCCAAGACCCCACCATTCCTGAAGGGGGCCGAGCCTCTTCGTCTCGATCCTCAGCCACTCTTCGGTGCCGACGAAATTGCCGGCGAGCATCTCGACGTCACGGCGCTCGAACGTCGGGAAGACGTTCAGAACTTTGAACTCTTCGACGACCCTGAGCGCCCGGTCGACGAGCTCACGCGCCCGGTCGAAGTTCCCGAGCATCGCGTACAGGCCACCGCTGCAGGCAAGCGCACCCCCGGTGACCATCCAGTCACCTCGTGCATCTTGGAGCTCGTGCTCGCAGCGCCGGATCACCTCGTCGACGGCCAGCGGGCCCTCGTAGAGGGTTTGCATCAGGCTGACGCGCACCTCCGTTTCCTCGAGCGGGTCACCGCAGCGTCGGGCGTGCTGGAGCGCGAGCTTCAGGTCTTCCTCGGCATTCGCGTACGCGCCTCGCGCACGGTCGCCAAGCGCCACCAACTGCCACGCCTTCGTCAGCGCGAGGTCGTCGTCGAGCCTTTCGAGAGCGGGGATCAGCTCCCTGACCTCCCGTCGGATCTGGCCGTACCGCATCTGGCCGGGGGCATCGGGCCGAATCCAGAACGTGTCAAGGCGCGCGAGGAGCTCGGCCCGGCGATTCCCGGCCTTCCTCGCCTGGCCGATAGCGCGTTCGACGATGACCCGCGCCCCGTCAAAGTCACCGTTTCGATTGAGCGCCGCCCCGTATTCCTGCAGCAGCTCGCCGCTCTGCTCGTCCGACAGGAGAGCCGTGGCGCGGTCGAAGAGGCCGACGGCGGAGGGAAACTCCATGCGCACGGACGCTTTCCGCGCCGCTGCCCAGAGTTGGTGACCGGCTTCGTGCGCGAGCGCTCGCTGCTCTTGGTCTGCCGCTCCGAGCTCGGACCGGTATCGCCATGCCTGCTCGAGGTGGAAGCCGACGATCTCGAGGTAGTCCTCGACTCGCTCGGCAAGGCGCTGCTCGAACCAGCGGGCATAGCGTTCGTGCAGCTCGGCGCGGAGCTGTTTGGCCATCGAGTCGTAAGCGGCGTCGCGGATGAGGACGTGGCTGAAGCGAAAGCCGTCGTCCGCGGGAAAGAGGGCACGATCGGGGCGGAGGAATTCCTTACGCACCAGGCTCAACAGATGCGCGCCGAGCCGCCCGCTCGACTCGGCGGGAAGAAGCTCCGCCACGGCGCCGCGATGGAACAGCCGTCCCTCGACGGCCGCGCGCGCGAGCACGTCTCGTTCTTCCGGATCGAGACGGTCGATGCGCGCGGCGAGCAGGGCCTGGATCGTCGGCGGGACGACGAGCTCCTCGTCCGGCGCTTCCGCCTGCAGCGCGACGATGTGCTCAACGAAGAGCGGATTGCCTTCCGCGGCCGCGACGATTCGATCGCGCGCGATGTCGCTCAGCTCTCGCTCTCGTTCGAGGCGTGCGATCAGCCCTTGCGTCTCGTCGTCGTTCAGCGGCTCCAGCGAGATGAGGGTCGCATTCTGTCGAGGCGCGGCCCACGACGGGCGGGCGTCGAACAGGTCCGGCCGCGCGAGGCAGAGCAGGAGGATCGGTGAGTCGCTTGCGAAGCTGACCACGTACTCGAGCAGGTCGAGCAGTGTCGGTTCGGCCCAGTGGATGTCGTCGACGACGAGCAGCACCGGCTTCTCTCGCCCTACCGCTTCGAACAGCTTGCGAAAGGCCCATGCGATCTCCTCCGGTGAAGCGCGTTCGTCAGAGGTGCCGAGTGCGACGGCAAGGCGCTGCGAGATCGCGGCGGCATCCGGCTCGCGCGCAAGCAGGGCGGTGCGTCCGTCGGCGTCGCCGCCGATTTGGCGCGTGATCTCCACGAGTGGGGCATAGGTGATCGACTCGCCGTAGGCGAGACAGCGGCCGACGGCGACCGTTGCCTCCTGAGAGACGGCAGCGATCAGCTCGCGCGCCAGCCGAGACTTGCCGATCCCGGGCGGCCCGACGATCGTGGCAAGCTCGCACGTTCGCTCGGAGGTCGCCTTGTCGAAGACGCTACGGAGCGTGGTCAGCTCCGCCTGGCGTCCGACGAACGGAGCGGCGATCTCGCGCGTGAACGCCGGCATGTCTTCGCGCAGGCCGGTGATCCTCCAGACCGTGACGGCCTTGGCTTTGCCCGCCAGTGCGAGCGGCTCTAGAGGCTCGGCCTCGACGGCGTCCGCGACCAGGCGGTGCGTTTCCGTTCCGATCAGGATCTCTCCGGCGTCGGCGGCCTGCTCGAGCCGGGCCGCCACGTTGACGGCATCGCCGGTTGCGAGCTTCTGGGCGGTGGCCGCGTCGCCGGCGATCACCTCGCCGGTGTTCACGCCGGTACGCGTCTCGATGCGGAGTCCGTCTTCACGTTCGAGCTCCTCATTGAGCTGCGCGAGTGTCGTGCGCATCTCGATCGCAGCCCGGACAGCGCGTAGAGCGTCGTCTTCATGCAGCGTGGGCAATCCGAAGACCGCCATGATCGCGTCGCCGATGAACTTCTCCACGGTTCCGCCGTGCTGCTCGATCGCGTGCTCCATCGCATCGAAGTAGCGGGACAGCACGCGTCTGACCGTTTCCGGGTCGAGCCGTTCGCCGAGGCTCGTCGAGCCGACCAGGTCGGTGAAGAGGACGGTCACGACCTTGCGTGTCTCGCTCGCCGTCGCGTTGTGTACGAGCGCCGCCCCGCAGCGGCTGCAGAAGCTCGCATCAGGCGGGTTTTCGCGACGACACTGCGCGCAGATGGTCATGCCTGGAGACTAGGGCGCGCCGACGAAAGCGCATAACCCGGCGCAGTGCCGAGTGCCGAGTTCGACCCATTGAAGACGGGTCACGCCGCCGCGGAAGGAAGGCCGGGTAGTCTCGCGAATGAGGCCTTCGTCCCTGCGGTCGGTTGATAGGAAGTCGTATGGATGCGGCAGATCCGGGTCGGCGTCGACTCGGCGCACTGTTGGTGGAAGCTGGGTTGGTCAGCGAGCTCGATCTTGTCGAGGCGCTCGCCGAGCAAGAGCGCTCGGGCCGACGCCTCGGAGAGGTCTTGGTCGGGCGCGGCCTGGTTTCAGCCCCCGCGGTCGCGAATGCACTGGCCGAGCAGCATGGAAGCTTCTTGAAGACTGAACACGGCTTCGGCACGGGGTTGCGTGCAGTGATAGGCGACGACAGCGCTCCGGAGTCAGAGGCGGCGCCGCCAAGGGCGCCCCCCTTATCGCCTGCTCAACCTTCCGAGCCTGCGCCTACATCGACACAGCCGAGTTCGTGGGAGGAGCAAGAGGGTCTTGAAGAGCTCCAGCACCTTCTCTTTGTGCCGACGTACCAGGGTTACCTCCTCGTCGAGCGAAGCGGAACCGCTCCCGGTCTCGGCGAGATGGTTGAGCTACCCGAAGCGCCGGGCGCTCGACTGATCGTCGCCAAGCTGGCGTCGTCGCCCCTCCCTCATGACAGACGGATCTGCGTCTATCTGAACGGCGCCTAGCAGCCGTCGCCGTTCCACGACCCGCACATCGGGAGCTCGCTGTTGACCATTGCTCGGATCGGGGCGTAACCTCGGTGGCATGCGACGCACG
Source organism: Actinomycetota bacterium (assembly GCA_046735315.1). Lineage (GTDB taxonomy): Bacteria > Actinomycetota > Thermoleophilia > Gaiellales > Gaiellaceae > 3-1-20CM-4-69-9. Next base: position 2,008 of record JBKPTB010000119.1, on the reverse strand, counting down.
CTCATTTGCGTCTCTCATTGCGACGGAGCGGGCGGCGACGAGGTGGCGCGGCTCGTGGCGGATCAACTCGGGCTCCGATACGTCGACGAGGAGATCATTTCGGCGGCGGCTAAGAGAGCCGGCGCGGCGCCTCAACTCGTCGCGGACGCCGAGCAGAGGCAACCGCTGCTGCGGCGCGTGCTCGATGAGCTCGGCGCGACCGGAGCCGCTGCGACGGTTGCTGCGGGAGGTTTTCCGCTCGTGCCCAATGAGCCGCCGCCGCCAAGGGGCGACCAGTTGCGCCGCTTCATCGCCGACGCGATCGAGGCCGTGGCCGCACAAGGCCACGTCGTGATCGGCGCGCACGGTGCTTCCTTTGCCCTCGGCCCACGAGACGATCTCCTGCGGGTCTTCGTCACCGCGCCGGCCGCGTCCAGAGCCCGCCGCGTCGCTCGCCAACGAGGAATCGAGGCGACGGAAGCCGAGCATCGGGTCCGCGAGGCGGACAAGACTCGCGCCGACTACCTCAGGCGTTTCTACGACGTCGATCGCGAGGCTCCGACGCAGTACGACCTCGTGGTCAACACCGACGTCCTGAGCCCCGACGAGGCCGCAAGTATCGTCGTCCGCGCCGCCGGCTAGCGCTAAGCGGCGACGGTCGCCGGTATGGCTCCCTGTGCACGGCTCGAACCGACGACCCGCGCGAGTTGCTTTGCCTCGATCCCGACGAGCCGGAACGTCCCGCCGAGGGTGACCTGGTAGCCGACGAAATGAAGTCCGGGTGCTTGCGGATGTTCCTGGCCGGCGTGAACCAGGGGCTCGCCGCGCTCGTTCAGGACACCGAGGTGTCCGACCAGTGGCTCGAGGCCGGTGCGAAAGCCCGTCGCCGCGATCACGGCGTCCGCCTCGATGGTCGCGCCGTCTGCCAGAACCGCCGTCCCGTCCTCGAACCGCTCGAGCGCGGGGACGATGCGGACGCGACCGGTTCGCACCGCCTCGACGAACCCGACGTCGAGAATCGGGATCACCCGGCGCCGCAGGAAGTCGGAGTAGGGCCGCGCGGGAGCCGGCAACCCGTGGGATGCGAGGTCGGGGATCGCGAGGCGGCGCAGCGCGGCGCTGATGCGGTCGACGACCGGCACGGGCAGATGGGCCGTTGCGATTCCGAGCACCTGGCTCGGGAAGCCGAGCGTGTCACGGCGAACGATGCTCGGCGGTGTGCGCACGGCTAGGAAGACGTCGGCCGCCCCACCGTCCGCGAGGTCGACGGCGATCTCGGCACCCGAGTTGCCCGCACCCACGACGAGCACGCGTCGCCCGAGGTATGGCGCAGGGTTGCGGTAGTCCGAAGAATGCGTGATGTCTCGTGCGGCCGCGCCTGGCCAGTCCGGGAGTAACGGGAAGTTGTTGTGTCCGGTCGCGATGACGACGCGCTCCGCCTCGAGTTGATCGGCAAGGGTCGTGACGATCCACCCTGTACTTCCGCGATCGATCCGTTCGACCTCGACGCCCGTTCGCACGTCGAGGGCGTGGCGTTCGGCGTAGCGCTGCAGGTAGTCGATGACGCGGTCCCGAGACGGCCACTTGCCGAACGCACGAGGCATTCGGTAACCAGGCAGGCAGGAGAGCCACCGAACCGTGTGCAGGTGCAGTCGGTCGTAACGGGTCGTCCAGGCCGCGCCGACCTTGCCACGCTCGAGCACGACGACGCGCTCGCCGGCGCGCTGCAGCATCGCCGCGGAGGCCAGTCCCGCCGGTCCTGCGCCGATCACAACGATCACGCGGGTCATGCCTGCAGACTAGGGTGCGCCGACGAAAGCGAACACCCCCACCGCTCTTCTGGGACTTTCCGTCGGCATCGTTCTCGCTGACTCGTCGGTCGTCACGCTCGCGCTGCCGGAGATCCTGGCGCGGTTCCACGTCGCGATCGCGACGCTCGCGTGGGTGCTCACGGCCTTCAACCTCGCGCTCGCGCTCGCGGCAGTGCCGGCTGCGTTTCTTGCGCGGCGCCGTGCCGGGCTCGTCTTCG
>JBKPTB010000118.1:0-8396 GCA_046735315.1 Actinomycetota bacterium | reverse complement strand
GATTCCATAGTCGGCGAGGATGCGCGCGCGAACCCACTCCTCATACTCGCCGGCCAGAAGTACAACGGGGCCAAGCTCGTCGGCAGTCCGAACCAATCGAAGGCATACGACCGGACCAGCCATCACCGCCGATGGTACTCGAAGCCTTTTGACGTGCTCGGACGCCAACGCAGTTTCAAGCCTCTAGTTGCCGTCGCGCCGTACGAGCAGCACGACTTCTCCCGGTCTGGCCCTTGCAAGTCTGGCGGCAGTCTCGGCGTTTCGTGCTTCGACGCGCTCCTCTCGCGTTCGCTTGAGATCCGCAGACGCCAAGGTGACGATGAAGGCGCTCACTGCACTGGAAATAACGAGCTCAATCGCCGACTCAATCCTTGTGGAAGCTCGGCCAGTGTTTACATGCGCGCGGGCCAGGCATGCCGACCAGGCGCGCTTCGTGACCTTGAAGCAACGGATCACGTACGGGCGGAATGCGAACGGCCTAGCAGCCGGTTCAGCGCCGTCTAGAGGGATGCATGGCTCCTAAGGCGCCGCGTGCGTGCGTGAACGTCGTGCAACCGCGGGTCGCGCTTTGTCGTGTCCGGTTTCGCCTGGAACCGTTGATGTCCAAGTTCGTTTCTGTGGTCCGCTTACGGCCCGGTTATGGACACTCACCGTTGAATCTTTCGTCCCCACGTAGCGTATGGGAACGCCCGGCCGGGGCCAATCTGGTGAGGCTCCCACAGATCGCCTCTCAGGTTAGAGCGTGGTTAGCGGGTGCAGCCAGGATCCCGTCGTCGAGGGCCCTTTCTACGGAAGGAGGCGGGAATGGACGTTCGATCATGGACGTCGAGAGAGACGCTGGGAACCGGAGCTGGACCGGGGCGCCGGTTTCTATTTGTGGCGCTCACCGTGGTTGCGCTCGCTCTGCCAAGCCGCGCGGTTGCAGCCGACTGGCCGCAGTTTCACTTCGACGTCGCTCATACAGGCGTCAACCCAAGCGAGAGCATTCTCAATTCAGCAAACGTCTCCGGACTAACGGAGGGATGGGCGGCGTCGCTTGGCCCCGGAAGTGAGTCGTCGCCGGCCGTCGTCAACGGCGTGGTGTTCGTTGGCTCCGATGACGGTGGCGTCTATGCCATCGACGCAGTGAGCGGCGCTCTACGCTGGCGGGCGACGACGGGTGGCGCGATAGGCCTTTCTTCTCCGGCCGTCGCCGGAGGCCGAGTCTTCGTTGGATCAACCGACCAGCAGGTACATGCTTTCGACGCAGCGACCGGCGCCCAGCTCTGGGCAACCTCGACAGGCACGACGGTCGAAGCCCCGCCCACGGTCGCAAACGGAGTGGTGTACGCGGCTTCGGACAAGCTCTACGCGCTTGATGCCACCACCGGAGCGGTGATCTGGACAGCAGAGACGGGCGGACCAGTGGTCTTCTCGGCTCCGACAGTGGTCGGCGGCAAGGTGTATGTCGGCGCCTTCAACACATCGAACCTGTTCGGAATGCTCGAGGCCTTTGACGCCGCCACGGGCGCAAGTCTGTGGACAGCAACGACTTTCGGCGCGATCGAGGGCGCTCCGGTGGTGGTTGGAGGCAGCATCTTCGTCGGGGCAACATCGTTCGGGGTCGAGGCATTCGACGCAGCGACAGGCGCGCAACTGTGGTCGAACATAACTACGGGAGAGGCGATTACAACGCCTGCAGTCCTAAACGGGCAGGTCTACCTCGGCGACCAAGCCGGGAACATGTACGCGCTCAACGCGGCCACGGGAGCCGTCATCTGGAAGACGAACATCCGAACGCGGGCTGAAGGCTTCGAGTTCTCCTCGCCAGCGTTGGCGAACGGCGTTCTCTACATCGGCGGAACCGATGCGATAGGCACTGGTGGCGAGGTTTGGGCGTTCAATGCCGCGACGGGCGCGGTCCTATTCTCGTCGCTCGTTCCTGGAGTCGTCCGTTCGTCCCCGGCCGTCGTCGATGGGCGTGTCTACTTCAGCTCTGACAAGCTCCACATGTTCGTGGGGCCGAAAGCTGATCTCTCGATCACGAAATCGGGCGCGCCGAACCCAGTTGTGAGCGGTAACCGGCTGACCTACACGCTTACCGTCACGAATGACGGTCCGCAGAATGCCTCCGGCGTGACCGCCACGGATCCCCTGCCCGACACCTTGCGTTTCAACTCGGTCTCCTCGACCCAGGGGACGTGTACGCGATCGATAACAAGACCAAAGCCCAGGAATGGCACAGTGACGTGCAGCTTGGGCAATCTCGCAAACGGTGCCAGTGCAAGCATCACGATCAACGTCACCGCAACAACACCAGGGACGCTGACCAACACGGCAAGCGTGAGCGGAAACGAGAGCGATCCAAACGCGCTTAACAACAGTGCCACAGCGACTGTCACAGTCGTGGGCACCTAGGCGTCCGCTATCGCCGAATACAGGAGTCCGGCCCGGTGAACTCCGGGCCGGACTTGCGGCCGGAGCAACCGCCGCTTTCCACTCACCGTTTCAAGGATTCAATGCTCCGCGCGACGCAGGGCGAGGTCGACGCGGTTGTTCAAGGCGGGCCTGAACGCGAGGCAGGTGCAAATGCGGTTGGGCCACCACTCCTCGAGCTTCACGCTGAGCGTTTTCGTGCACCTGCTGCAAGACGGACTGCCACGGGGCCTAAACGAGTCCGCGCTAGTAAGCATCGTGGTAGTTCATCGTCCCGTGACCCCTTGGGTATTCGCCGCCGCTCGCGTGCCTCTCCCAATCAGCGGCGGGTCCAAGGTCAACCGCGCTACAACCGTCGGCCGTCCGTGGCCGCGCGGTTGACGTTGGAGCCTAACCGCCGCGTTGGGCGACCCGCCGACGTTGAGCGGGTGGTGCAGGCGGCGAGGTGTCCTTTTCCGAGACCTGCGCTCGTAGGCGATCGTCAGTCGTCGTGACGATGCTTCCAGAAGAACCAGCACACTCCAGTCAGGATCGCGAGTGGAATCACGATCGACCCGAGAATGACGAACGCCGTCGCCTGATCGCCGGCAACGGAAACGAGCATTCTCAAGCGTCGATCGCCGCGTCGACTAGTCAGCCGGTTTCGTTTTGAGACCTTGATTGCTGTAACCAACGAACCCTTCGGTCTCGTCTGCGAAGCCAAAGGTGCCCGCTGCAGAATCGTCTCTCTGTGCCTTCTGCACCAGCCCAACGAGCTGTGTCTGTCCGTCGGCGGCCTCGACGAGCGCCCACGCTGCCAGGGTCACCAGCTCAGCTTCGCCGATCGGATCGTCGGTCTGCTCGAACAGGGCTCCCCAGCCGGGTGCCGAAGCGATCGAGATGATGCGTCTCTCTGCTCGAGTACCGGACGCCACCACATCGTCACGATACGCAAGCGCGTCACCGCCGGCCGGAGGAGAAAGCAGCGGGCGAGCAGGAAACCCGCGTCCAGGTTGATGCGATCTCCGGGCCGTTGAGTACGCGGACCACAGCGAGTCCCTCGCCGTAAATCTTGCGACCACGTCTCGGACGCTTCGGGTCCGAGCTACGCTGTTCATTCGGACCCAGCGAAGGAAGAGGTTGCTCGAAGTGGGCAGCTGTCTGGGCAGGATGTGCGAGTCCTCGAATGAGCGGCGGTCGATCGCGGGAGGGTCTCGGCTTCATGCGCGATAGCCGTCTGCGGCCGCGGCCGATGGTCGAGCCGATCTCCGTGGTTCAGCACGGCTTCGTCGGGAGCGCCCGCTTCTACTTCCGCGTTGGCGTCCTCGTTGCGGTGGCGCTTTCGTTGTTCGGGATCCTCGGGCTCCGTCTGTGGTCACTTCAGATGATCCAGGGACGCCACTACGCGCACATCGCGCTGGCGCAGAGCTTCCGGACGATCCTGCTGCCTGCGCCGCGGGCTTCGATCTTCGATCGCAGCGGTAGCCTTCTAGCCGCGACGGAGGGTCGGCTCGTCGTCACGGCTGACGCGGCCACGCTCGGCCGGTTCGATTCGCACGGGCGCTGGTGGCCGACGCCCGCCGGTCGCGCCGAACTCCGTCAGCTCGCTCGGCTTGCGCGCGCGCCGGCCTGGAAGCTGATCGCTCGGGTGCGGCGAGGCATCCGACGCTCGCCCTACGCGCCGGCGATGGTGCTTCCGTCGACGAATCGCGCGCTGGCGCTCTACCTCGAGGAGCGCGCGCCGTCCTTCCGTGGGCTTCAGGTCGTCGGAGTACCCGAGCGCAGGTATCCGCAGGGCGCGCTCGGGAGCGAGTTCCTCGGTCTCCTCGGAGAGGTAAGCACCCGCGAGCTCCATCAGCATCTCTACTCGGCTGCCCGGCCGGGGCAGCTCGTCGGGCAATCGGGCGTCGAGGCGAGCTACGAGCAGCTCCTGGACGGCGGACTCGAGCGGGCTCGCGTGCCCGTCGACGCGCGCGGAAAGGTGGTGGGTCCGCTTCGAACGCTCCCTTATCAGGTCAGAACGCGAGGATTGAGGCTCACGATCGACACACGTCTGCAGCGGGCCGCGGAACGAGCGATTCTCGACGGGATCGCGTTCGCCCATCGGGCCGGCCACTCCGACGCGGACGCGGGTGCCGCCGTCGTCATGAACCCCCGGAACGGCGCGATCTACGCGCTTGCCAGCTATCCGCATTACGACCAGGCTGCCGCTGCCCACAACCCGCGCTATCTCGCGCGGCTACTCGACCCCGGCAATCCGAGGACGCCTCTTGTCGACCGCGCGATCGAGGGGCTCTACCCGACCGGTTCGACCTTCAAGCCGATCGTGGCCGAGGCGGCCCTTGCGACCGGCTTGATCACACCACACACGATTCTGCCTTGCACAGGATCGCTCACCGTCGGGAACATCGTCTTTCACAACGTCGAGCCGGCGATCAACGCCGACATGAACCTCGACCAAGCGCTCACGATCTCATGCGATACCTGGTTCTACCGTCTCGGCACCGAGTTCTACGGGCGCCAGGCGGCGACCGGAGCGCTCAGCCTGCAGCGCTGGGCGCTGCGGCTCGGCCTCGGACACACGACCGGATTCGACGTGCCGGGAGAGGCGGGCGGCGTCGTTCCCACGCCCGCGTGGCTGCGACGGACGTTCCACGATCCGGCTCAACGGATCTGGTACGAGGGCTACTCCGTCAACCTGTCGATCGGTCAGGGGTACCTCGCCGTCACGCCGCTCCAACTCGCCGTCGCGTACTCCACGCTCGCGAACGGTGGCAAGGTCGTCCGGCCTCATGTCGCGAGCGCGCTCGTCTCCGCGACGGGACGAGTGCTGCGTCGCTTGCGGTTCCCGCCAGTCGCACGCCTGAAGCTCACCGATGCCTGGGCGATTCGGCAGGGCCTGTACAACGCGGCGCACGCCGGCGAGGGCACCTCTGCGGCGGTCTTTGGCTCCTTCCCGATCCCCGTTGCCGGAAAGACCGGGACAGCGCAGAGCCCTCGCGGCAGCGACCACTCCTGGTACGCCTCATGGGCGCCGGCCGTCCACCCGCGCGTCGTCGTCGTGGTGCTGATCGAGCACGGCGGTTTCGGCGTCGAGTCTGCCGCACCTGCCGCACGCGAGATCTATTCCGCTTTCTTCCGTAGGTGAACAGACCCGACAGCCGGCACGGCGAACGCCGTCCGGAAGGTTTTGATGCGCGCGCGGTCGAGGCTCGGCTCCGTGCGAAACGCTCGATCGCGCCCGCGATCGCACCGGGCGCGCCGAGCATCGAGAGATGGCCCGCCCCGGCGACGAGGTCGAAGGGTGCGTGTAAGGCGTGAGCGGACCTGCGACCGGCAGCGACCTGGTCGACCGTATCGTGTGCTCCCCATAGCACCAGCGCGGGCACGCGCACTGCGCGCAGCTGGGCGAGATGAAAGCCCTGGATGCCGTACTGCAGCATCGAGCGGAACGCGTCGAGCGTCCCACGTACCTTGAACGGCCGCTCCCATCCGTCCAGGAACCGGCGCGTAAACGCAGGGTGGTTCGGATACGCAGCCGCCAGACCGCGCCGGAAGATCCAGTCCGCGCTCGTCGCGGTCCGGTAGAGGCTCGTGAACCAGGGACCGACGAGCAGCTCGCTCAGCCACGATGGTGCGCCTCCTGCCGAGATTGCGTCGCCGTCGAGCAGCACAATCGCTTTCGGATCATCCGGGTGCCAGCGCGCATCGGCGACGGCGACCGGCGCGCCGAGAGAGTGTCCGACCAGAACCGGACGGTGGAGTCCCATGCGCTTCTCGAAGGCGTGCACGAGGTCGACCCATCCGCGCAACGTGTAGGGACCCTTCCGCTCGGTGTAGCCGAACGGCGGGAGGTCAGCGCGAAGACTCGATGGTCGTGGCCGAGTCGGCCGCCGACGCCTTCCCAGACGGAGCTCGGAACGATGAAGCCGCCGAGCAAGATGATCGGCGTCCCGCTGGTCCCCCAGCTTCGATAGGCGACAAGCTTGCCGCCGACGCGCACGAATGGCCCTGCGTAAAGCTCAGTCGCGGGCTTGATCCGGCCCGCCGTTGCAAGGTTGTAGGCGACCGACGCGACCGTCAGAACGACGAGCAGCTCGAGCAGCGCCAAGCCGAGTCTCCTCGTGATTCGCCGCAGTCTGGGCACCTCCCGACGTTAGCCACGACCTGCGCGACCGCGTTCAAGCTGTGATCTATGCCTACGAGACCGGACTCGTCGCACCCGGGTCTTCTCGTTAGGACCCGAAGGCTTGCTACCGGCCGTCGACGCGCAAAACCGCCTTGCCCGAGATCTCCCTCGTCAACAGCGCCTCGATGGCACGGCCCACGTCCCGCCGCGATGCTTCGAGCTCCAGCGGTGCTACGAGCTTCCGCTGCTGCATCAGGAGGAGGATCCGGGAGAGGTCTCCCGCCGTGTCTTGCAGGCATAGCTGATCACGCAGGTTGAGGGTGTAGATCGCTGCGCCCGGTGAGCGGTCGAATCTTGTCGCACGGAACGAGATCGTTTCGTCAGGGTCGCCGGTAGCGAGGTTGACGACGGCTCCTCGTGCAGCGATATGTTCGATCGCCGCGGCGAACGTCGATCCGCCGACCGCGTCCACGAGCAGATCGAACTGGCCGTCGATCGTGTCGACGACACGATCGGCGCCGAGTTGCTGCATCTGGACCGTACTTCTTCGAACGTCGCGAACGAGGGCGGTCACCACGCCGCCCGCGAGGGCTGCGAGCTGCACCGCGTATTGTCCAACTCCGCCCGTCGCACCGGTAACCAGGACGCGTTTACCGAGGAGCAGACCTCCGAGCTCGAGCGAGCGGAGCGCTGTAAGCCCGGCTGTGGGCACAGTGGCCGCCTCGGTATCCGTCACGTTCGCGGGTATGACCGCGAGCTGCGATGTGGGCACGGCGACCAGTTCTGCCCAGCCGTCCCGTTCCACCAGGCCGAGGACTCGCGCCCCGGCTGGAGGGTCACTTCCGTCGTTGGCCGCGCGCTCGACAACGCCCGCTACGTCCCATCCGATCGCCGATCCCTCGTCCCGCGCAGGGAGATCCAAAACCTCTCCCCGGTTGAGCGAGAACGCTCGTACGCGCACGAGGGCCTCATGCGGGAACGGAGTCGGATCCGCCGTCTCGACCATTGCAACGTGCGGTGCCGTCGCTGTGGTGCGCAGTGCGAGCATCAGATCGAGACAACGCAGGCTCTGCTCAACCTCTTCCGGCGGGGGGTTGGTTAGGGTTCCTCGAGTCGTGCCCAACGAGACCCAGGCGGACCATGCGCACGACTTCGATTTCTACGTCGGTACGTGGCAGATCCACAATCGGCGACTGCGCAAGGCGCTTGCCGGGTCCGAGGAGTGGTACGAGTTCGAGGCGACGTCGACCGCGCGATCGGTGCTCGGCGGCGTCGGCAACTTCGACGAGTTCGAGGCGCCGAGCGAGGGGATCTCCGGGCTGACGTTGCGCCTTTTCGACCCGGAGCGCGACGAGTGGTCGCTCTACTGGGCGAGTAGTCGCGGCGGACCGATGGGGGCTCCGCAGGTCGGCCGGTTCGACGGCGATCGGGGCGAGTTCTACGCCGATGACGTGTACGAGGGACAGCCGATTCGTGTTGTCTATGTCTGGTCGGAGATCACGGAGAACACGGCGCGTTGGGAGCAAGCGTTTTCCGTTGACGGCGGCCAGACGTGGGAGACGAACTGGATCATGGAATCGACCAAGGTGAGTTGATCGAGCGAAGGGCGATGACGAAAAGCCTCACGATCGTCGGACTCGGTGGCTCGCTGGGCAAAACCTCCCGAAGCCGGTCGGCCCTGCAAGTGGCCCTGGAAGGGGCGGCTACCGCCGGTGCGGAGACGGCAATGCTCGACCTGCGGGAGCTCGATCTGCCGATGTACAACCCTGACGCTGCCGACCCGACCGAAACGGCCCGCCGGCTGATTGAGTCCTGTTACGCGGCCGACGGGATGCTCTCGAGCAGCCCGATGTATCAGGGGACGATCTCGGGT
>JBKPTB010000117.1:0-31242 GCA_046735315.1 Actinomycetota bacterium | reverse complement strand
GCTCGATCTCCAGCGGCTTTGCTTCGAGGCCACAGAAGAGGAGCTCGTCGAGACGGAACTGCAGCAGCCTGCGCTCGTCGCCACCAGCCTCGCCGTGTTGGCCGCCATTCGGGCGCGCGGGATCAAGCCCGATTTCGTCGTGGGCCACTCGGTCGGAGAGTTCGCCGCCCTGGCGGCGTCGGGGGCGCTGAAGGTCGAGGAGGCGGTCGCTCTCGTCCGAGAGCGCGGGCTCGCCATGGCCGAGGCCGCGCGGAAGAATCCGGGCTCCATGGCGGCGATCCTCGGCCTCGACGACGAGGTCGTCGAGCGCATCTGCCGGCGCATCGTCAACGTGTGGCCTGCGAACTACAACTGTCCGGGCCAGATCGTGGTCTCCGGCGAGAATCCCGCGGTCGACGAAGCGTGCGCCACTGCCGAGGAAGAGGGAGCACGGCGCGCAGTGCGCCTGCGTGTCTCGGGTGCGTTCCACAGCCCGCTCGTCGCTCGCGCAGCGGATCGGTTTCGACCCGCGCTCGATCGCGTGAAGTTCGCGGAGCCAACTGCGCCCTTCATGTCGACGGTGACCGCGCGCATCGAGTCGGCGAAGCGCATGGGACCGTTGCTCGTCGAGCAACTCACAGCTCCGGTTCGCTTCACGCAGGCGGCCCAGGCGTTGGTGAAGGAAGGCGCTCACACGTTCGTCGAAGTCGGCCCCGGCAACGTCCTCGGTGGCCTCGTGAAGAGGATCGACCGTAGCGTCAAGACCGTGTCCGTTTCGACACCCGAGGAGATCGACAAGCTCGAGGAGACTCTCTCCTCTGCCTGATCTGGGCTTTGCGTCGTTGGAAGGGAAGACCGCTCTCGTCACCGGCGGCTCACGGGGGATCGGACGGGCGATCGCCGTCGAGCTCGCGCGGGCGGGCGCGGACGTCACCCTGACCTATCGCTCGGGCAAGGACGAAGCCGTGAAGGCCGCGGAGGAGGCGGGCTGTCGTGCGGTCGAGGCGGACGTCTCCGACCCGGAGGAGGCCAAGGCGTTGATCGACGACGCCGGTGAGCTCGACGTGCTCGTGAACAACGCGGGAATCACACGCGACGGATTGCTCGCGCGCATGTCCGACGAAGACTGGCGGGTCGTGCTCGAGACGAATCTGAACGGCACCTTCCACACCTGCAGGGCGGTCGTTCGCGGAATGATGAAGCGCCGCGCCGGCTCGATCGTGAACGTCTCCAGCATCGTCGGGCTGCACGGAAACCCGGGGCAGACGAACTACTCCGCCTCCAAGGCGGGAATCATCGGGTTCACGAAGGCGCTCGCGCGCGAGCTCGGTAATCGCGGGGTCCGGGCGAACGTGGTCGCTCCCGGGTACATCGATACTCGCCTGACGCAGGTGATCTCCGACGACATGAAGGAGCTCATGCTCGCGAACACCCCGCTGGGCCGTTTCGGGCGGCCGGAGGACGTTGCCGGCGCGGTACGGTTCCTGTCCTCGGACGCAGCGGCGTTCATCACCGGCGAGGTCCTGCTGGTCGACGGGGGGTTGGGGATGTGATCTCACTCAACGGCAAGGAACAGAGGCGAGTCGTGATCACCGGCATCGGCGCGGTGACGCCACTCGGCAATGACGCGGAGACGTCGTGGCAGACCCTGCTTGCCGGCGAGTCGGGCGCGGGTCCGATCACCCAGTTCGACTCGAGCGACTACTTCGTGCACTTCGCCTGCGAGGTGAAGGACTTCGATCCTTCGAACTGGATCGACCGCAAGCAGGCACGTCGCATGGACCGGTTCGCCCAGCTCATTCTCGCCGCCGCACGTCAGGCCGAGGCCGATTCGGAACTCGACATCGGCGCCGACGGCGACCGCATCGGCGCTTCGATCGCCACCGGCATCGGCGGGATCAAGTCCTTCCAGGATTGCTACGACACGCTGATTGCGCGCGGGCCCGACCGGGTCAATCCGTTTGCGATTCCTTGCATCATCCCGAATATGGGAGCGGGCTGGGTCTCGATGGAGCTCGGCACACGTGGCCCGCTCTCATCCGAGTGCACGGCGTGCGCGGCCTCGAACATGGCCATCGGGCAGGGCCTCGACGACATCCGTCTCGGGCGCGCGGACGTGATGTTGTGTGGCGGCACCGAGTCGGCCATCAACCAGGTCGGCATCGCTGGGTTCGGCGCGATGCGCGCGCTCTCCCGACGGAACGACGACCCGAAGGGGGCGAGCCGCCCGTTCGATGCAGGCCGTGACGGCTTCGTCATGGGCGAAGCCGGCGCGGTGCTCGTTCTCGAAGAGCTCGAGCGTGCGCGCGCGCGCGGAGCCAAGATCTACGCCGAGGTTGCTGGATACGGCCTTTCCTCCGACGCCAAGCACGTGACGGAACCGGATCCCACCGGCCGGAATCCCGCCCGGGCGATGACGATGGCATTCGCAGACGCCGGCATCGACCCGGGCGAAGTCGACTACATCAACGCGCACGGTACGTCGACGCCTCTCGGTGACGCGGCCGAGACGCGTGTCATCAAGCTGGCGCTCGGCGAGGAGAAAGCCGCCCAGACGCCGATCTCGTCTACGAAGGGTGCGACCGGTCACTGCCTTGGAGCCGGCGGCGCCGTCGAGGCAATCTTCTCGACGCTCGCTATTCGCGATGGCAAGCTGCCGCCGACGATCAACTACGAGGTGGAAGACCCGGAGTGCGACCTCGACTACATCCCGAACGAGTCGCGTGACGCCGACGTGCGGGTCTCTGTCTCCAACTCGTTCGGCTTCGGCGGGCACAACGCCTCGATCGTCCTGAAACGCGTCCAGGAGTAGCCGCGCCATGCGGGCGGAACGGTGGGCGACGTTCGACTGCTACGGAACGCTGATCGACTGGGACGGCGGGATCCGCCGGGAGTTGGCCCGCGTGTTCGGCGAGGAGCAGGCAGATGCGCAGCTGGAGCGTTACCACGAGATCGAGCCTGCGCTGCAGGCGGACGGCGAGCGGACCTACCGGGAGGTCATGACGCAAGCGATGGCCGAGCTGGGAGCCCCCGTTGGTGAGGAAGCGGGCTTGGCGGCCGCTCTGCCCTCCTGGGAGCCGTTCCCGGAAGCGCCCGCTTCGCTCCGCGAGGCGCGCGATCGCGGATGGAAGCTCGCCGTTCTGTCGAACTCCGATCGGGATCTCATCGACGCTTCGCTGGCGCAGATCGGCGTTCCGTTCGAGCTAGCCATCGTCGCTTCGGAGATACGGTCCTACAAGCCCGCTCGCGCGCATTGGCTGCGCTTCTTCGAGTTGAGCGGTGCGCCACGCGAAGCACACGTGCACGTGGCACAGAGCCACTATCACGACATCGTGCCGGCGAACCAACTGGGGCTCCGCTCGATCTGGATCAATCGCTATGCGGAACGCCACGAACCTCCCCCTTCGCGCGAGCTCGCCGATCTGTCCGGCCTTCCCGATGTCCTCGACGAGCTCGTCCCTGCCTGACGGCTTCCGTCTGCGCGAGGCGACGGCGGACGATGTCGAGCCGGCCGCCGCCGTGCTGCGAGCCGAGGAAGAGGATCTGCGCGGTCATTCGGACTGGGGAGCCGACGAGACGGCTCATCTTTGGCGGCTGGCGAACCTGGAGGCCAGCTCGATCGTTGAGACCTCGGAGGGGACGACAACGGCGGTCGTCGTGGCGGTCGACCGCGGCGGCGATCGCGAGGCCTGGGTGACGGTCCATCCGGATGTCACCGGGCAAGGTCTCGCAACGTCACTGCTCGCGAAGACGGAGGAGCATGCTCGCGCGGCAGGGATGCGGAAGCTGAAGATGGGAGCGTTCGCCGAGAACGATGGGGCCCGTAGGCTGTTCGAGCGCCACGGCTTCAGGGAGGCGCGTCATTACTACGGCATGCGAATCGACTTCGAAGATCCGCCCGACCCGCCCGCCTGGCCTGCCGGTATCGAGATCTCGACCTTCCGGCCCGAGGACGCGAGGGGATTTCATCAGGCTCTCGGTGAATCCTTCGAGGACGAATGGGGATTTCATCAGCCGCCGTTCGAGGAATGGAAGCGGGAGCGGCTCGATGCTCCCGACACGGACACCTCTCTATGGTTCATTGCGCGCGACGGCGAAGAGATCGCCGCCGTCGCACGTTGCGATCCGAAACGCGAAGGCGGCGGCTGGATCGGCGCGCTCGGCGTGCGGAAGCCCTGGCGCAGGCGAGGCATCGGGCTCGCACTTCTGCAGCACGCGTTCGTCGAGTTCCACCGTCGCGGCGAGTCCCACGTCGGACTCGGAGTCGACACCCAGAACCCGACTGGGGCGACGCGCCTCTACGAGCGTGCGGGCATGCGCATGATCAGCGAGGACGTCGTGTACGAGAAAGATCTGACATGAGCCGGTTGCGGGCGAAATGTCCCGACTGCAAGACCTACACCGCGGTTGCGCTCGGAGCGGAGTACGAATGTCACTCGTGCGGCCGTGTCTTTCGCTCCGGGCTCGTGCGGGTCCCGCAGGCGTGGGGGGAGGGCGGCGAGGCGATGGCGGAGGCCGCATGGCTCGAACTGCCGCAACCGGAGGCCGCGATCGTCGAGAGCGATAGCCTCGAGGAGCAGAATCTGGCCCTCGCCGCCGACATGCCGGAGCGCCCGCTGGTTCTCGGCGGTTGCTGCTGCGCGCACATCGGTGCGGTCGAAGGGCTTTCAGCCCGTCAGGACCGTCTGTCCCTCGTCTGGTTCGACGCCCACGGCGATCTGAACACACCCGAGAGCTCGCCGTCCGGAAACCTCTGGGGGATGCCTCTCCGGATGCTGATCGACTCCGGGGCGGTCCGGGTCGAGGACGTCGCGCTTGTCGGAGCACGCAATCTCGATCCTCCGGAATCGGACTACATCTCCGCACGGGGCATCCACCTCGGCGAGGACGGCATCGCACGGGCGCTCGCCGGCGCAGGCTGCGCGTACGTCGCCTTCGACGTCGACGTGCTCGAGCCCTCTGAGGCGTCGGTCTTCATGCCCGAGCCCGGCGGTCTCACCCTCGACGAGGCCGAGCGCCTGCTCCGTGCGATCGACGCCAGGACGAACGTCCTCGGGGCCGGAATCACGGGTGCGACGTTCGAACCGGGCAACGTCGGGCCGATCTCGAGGCTGACGGCGGCGCTCGAGTTCTAGCGGGCTCGCTTCTAGGTCTGGGGCTCTCGCTGTTTCTGGCTCCCGCTGGGGGAACCTCCCGGTTCCCCCAGACCCCCTCCACTGGTCCGCTTTGCGGACGGACGCTCCGCGTCGACGTGACCGCCGACGCTACACGTCTAAACTCGACTCTTCATGTCATCCCGCATCGACGTCTCCATCGAGCACCGAAACGCCCCAGAGCCGCCGGGCGAGAAGCATCCGAACACGTGTCCCTCCTGCGCTTCGCACTACCGGGACGACGAGCTCGACGCGGCGCTCTGGGTCTGCCCGCAGTGCGGCCATCACTTCACGATGCGCGCGCGTGCTCGGATTGCCTCGCTGGCCGACGCAGGGTCGTTCTCCGAGGAGGCCGCCGACCTGCGCTCGGAAGACCCGCTCGACTTCTTCGACCTTCGTCCCTACACCGAGCGTCTGGCGGAGGCGGAGATGAAGACGGGCCTCGGCGAGGCGATGGTGATCGGGCAGGCGGCGATCGACAGTCATGGTTGCGAGCTGGCCGTAATGGATTTCGCCTTCATGGGCGGGTCGATGGGCAGCGTCGTCGGCGAAAAGTTCTCTCGCGCATGTGACAGCGCCGCGCAACGCGGTGTGCCCCTGATCTCCGTCACGGCGTCAGGCGGCGCGCGAATGCAGGAGGGGATCCTCTCCCTGATGCAACTGCCGAAGACGGTCTGCGCCGTCGAGGACTTGCACGACGCCGGCCAGCCGATGATCAGCGTCATGACGCATCCGACGACCGCAGGCGTGCTCGCCAGCTTCGCCAGCCTCGGCGACGTGATCGTCGCGGAGCCCGGCGCTCTGCTGGCCTTCACGGGGCCGCGGGTCGTCCAGCAGACGACCCGTGAGAAGTTGCCCGAGGACTTCGGGCTCGCAGAGCAGAACCTTCGTTTCGGGCACATCGACGCAATCGTTCCGCGGCCCGAGCTCAAGTCGTATGTGACGCGTCTCCTGCGGCTCTTCGGCGTGAATGGCGACTGACCACGAGCTGCGGTTGCGCGAGCGCCTCACGCGCCTGCGCAGTCTCAACCTGCTCGGCGGCACGCGGCTGTCGGCCGAGCTCGAGAAGCTGCAACGTCAGCTCGAGCGCATCCAGGCGGCGCCGACCGACGAGGAGATCTGGCGCGCGGTGGAGCTTGCGCGGCACCAGGATCGGCCGTACACCCTCGATTACGTGGAGCGTCTGTTCGATGACTGGGTCGAGCTTCACGGAGACCGTGGCCGCGCCGACGACGCTGCGGTCGTCGTCGGTATCGGTCGCTTCGACGGTCGCACGGTTGCCTTGATCGGCAACCAGAAGGGCCGTGACATCCAGGAGCGGACGAAACGGAACTTCGGCATGGCGTACCCCGAGGGGTATCGAAAGGCGATGCGCCTGATGGAGCTCGCCGAGCGCCACGGCTTCCCGCTCCTCAGCCTCGTCGACATTCCCGGCGCATATCCCGGCGTCGCCGCCGAGCAGCACGGCCAAGGTGGTGCGATCGCCCGCTCGCAAGCGGTGATGGCTCGGCTGGGTGTTCCGATCGTGACCTGTGTGATCGGCGAAGGCGGGTCCGGCGGGGCGATCGCCACTGCGCTCGCCGACCGTGTGCTGATGCAGGAGAACGCGATCTACACGGTGATCTCGCCGGAGGGCTGTGCGGCCATTCTCTGGCGTGACGCTTCCGAGGCCAAGAAGGCGGCAGCGGCGTTCAAGCCCGATGCCGTCCATTGCCTCGAGCTGGGAGTGATCGACGGTATCGTCCCCGAGCCTGAGGGCGGTGCGCACACGGATCCGGACGAGGCCGCGCGGCTTCTCGGAGAATCTTTGCGGGAGTCGCTCGACGAGCTCGAACCCATGTCGGCGGATGAGCTCAAGCGCAGACGACGAGCCAAATTCCGCTCGCTGGGCGTTTACGCCTGAGCCAACGCCCGAGCTGTGGATAGGTGGAAGCTTCTCGCAGATTCCGGTAGGTTTCTGGTCTAGTCGGGTCGCAGCTCTCCACAACATCCACAGCCTTTTCCCCCGGTCCTGGAACGACTTCGGGCCGGCGAACCGGCCCGAAGAGTCGACCCCCCCGCTGGGTGGAGAAGCTTTTCGGAGGACAAGATCCTCCTTTTGAACTCATGTCTTGCCGGGCGGCTCCTTGTTGAAACACTCGCGCGAACGGGTACCCGAGGCTCGATGCGACCCATCTGGAGTGGCGCGATCTCCTTCGGCCTGGTCAGTGTCCCAGTGCGGATGTTCCCGGCGACCGAGTCGAAGGAGCTCCGTTTCCACTTCCTCCACAAGAGAGACCTGACCCCGATCGCCTACGAGAAGGTTCGGCGTGACGATCGAGAGCCGGTGGACCCCGACGACATCGTGCGGGGCTTCGAGATCGAAAAGGGGCGCTACGTCCCCCTCGACGACGAGGACCTCGACCGGCTCGACGTGGAGTTGACCCACTCGATCGACATCTGCGACTTCGTCTCGCTGGACGAGATCGATCCGGTCTACTTCCGGAAGGCCTACTACCTCCTTCCAGCCGAGGGCGCCGAAAAGCCGTACCGCCTGCTCGTTCGCGCGCTCGAGGAGACCGGCAGGGTGGCAATCGCCAAGGTCGTGATCCGCAACAAGCAGCACCTGGCCGCAGTGAGGCCTTACGAAGGCGTGCTGCTGCTCGAGACGATGTACTACTCGGACGAGGTCAGGAAGCCCGAGGCGCTCGATGGCGATCTCGAAAAGCCCAGGTTGCAGAAGGCCGAGGTCGACATGGCGAAGTCACTCGTCGAGAACCTCAGCGGCACGTTCGAGCCCGAGAAGTACGACGACCACTACCGCCAGGAGCTCCTCGACCTGATCAGGGCGAAGGCCGAGGGCCAACCGCTTCCGGAGCCCACCGAGGAGCAGGAGGGTGAGGTGGTCGACCTGATGGCGGCACTCCGCGAATCGGTGGAACGAACGAAGAAGCAGCGCAGGGGTGCCTCGAAGCGCAAAGCTTCCTAGGACGTGGCTCAGAAGCTCACCGAGTACGAGCGCAAGCGCGACCCCAAGCAGACCCCCGAACCCTTCGGGAACAAGAAGGGCAAGACGAAGGAGCCGATCTTCGTCGTGCAACGCCACGACGCACGCCGTCTGCATTACGACTTCCGGCTCGAGCGAGACGGGGCGCTTGCCAGCTGGGCCGTGCCGAAGGGTGTCCCCCTCGAACCCGGCCAGCAACATCTTGCCGTGCACGTCGAGGACCATCCGCTCGAGTATGGGACGTTCGAGGGTGAGATCCCGAAGGGACAGTACGGCGCCGGCACCGTCGAGATCTGGGATCGCGGAACGTACGAACTGCTCGAGGAGAAGAAGAACGGCGGCCTGACGGTTCGGCTGCACGGCGAGAAGCTCGAGGGGACCTGGGCGCTCGTCCCTGCACACCTGAGCGGCGACGAGAAGAACTGGCTGATCGTGCGAAAGCGTGACGACGCAGCCGACGCGTCGCGTCGCAGCGGGAGGGCGTACGCGCCCATGCTCGCGACGCTGGCGGAGGAGGTGCCTCGCGGCGCAGGCTGGGACTTCGAGGTGAAGTGGGACGGTTATCGGGCGATCACGGCGCTCGCCGGCGGCGATGCCACGTTGACGAGTCGCAACGGCAACGACCTCACCGCCCGCTTCGGGGGCGTCGCCAGGGAGATTCCGAAGGCGGTGAAGACGCCCGACTGCGTGCTCGACGGGGAGGTCTGCGCGCTCGACGAGACCGGCCGCTCGAGCTTCTCCGCCATGCAACAGGGCAAGGCCGGAACGCCGATCGTCTATTACGTCTTCGACGTGCTGGAGATCGAAGGTGAGCCTGTCATCGATCTACCGTTCGTCGAGCGGCGCAAGCGACTCGAGGCGCTGCTCGATCGACGCAACAAGACGGTTCGGCTTTCCGAGGTCTTCGACGACGGCCAGGCGCTGCTCGAGGCGGCGAAGCAGCAGCGGCTCGAGGGAATCATGGCCAAGCGACTCGACTCTCGGTATCTCCCCGGCAAGCGCACGCGCGACTGGTTGAAGGTCAAGACCCACTCCGAGCAGGAGTTCGTGGTCGCTGGCTACACCAAGGGCACCGGCCGGCGTGCGTCGAGCTTCGGCGCGCTCGTGCTCGGCTACTACGTCGGGGACGAGCTCGTCTACGCGGGGAACGTCGGCACGGGCTTCAATAGCAGGGAGATCGACAAGCTCCTCGACCGGCTGCGACCGCTCCGCCGCGACACGCCTCCGTTCCGCGAGGTCCCGAAGATGCCGAAGGTGCGAAAGAGCGACGTGATCTGGGTGGAGCCGGAGCTCGTCGCCGAGGTGGTGTTCGCCGAGTGGACGCACGACGGTCGGCTCCGGGCCCCCTCATACCAGGGGATCCGTGAGGACAAGCCGGCGAAGGAGGTACGCCGCGAGAAGCCGATCACCGATCGCATCACACGGGGCACCCGTGAGCTGAAGCTCTCGAACCTGGACAAGGTCTTCTTCCCGGTCGAGGGAATCACCAAGGGCGACCTGCTCGAGTACTACCGCGCGGTCGCACCCGTCCTCGTGCCGCATCTCAAGGATCGCCCCTTCACGATGGTCCGCTGGCCTGACGGTATCGAGGCCGGGCGCTTCTTCCAGAAGGACGCCCCCTCGCACATGCCTGAATGGATTCCGACCTTCCGCACCCTCGTCTCGACTCGCGGCTCGACGCGGCAGAAGAAGTGGGTCAACTTCCCGATCGTGAACGACGAGCTGGCGCTCCTGTGGATGGTGAACATGGGCTGCATCGACATGAACACCTGGTACTCGCGTGTCGACAGGCCGGAGCGCCCCGATTGGGTGCTCTTCGATCTCGACCCGTCGCAAGACGTCGGCTTCAAGGAGACCGTTCAGGTGGCACTGCTGATCAAGCAGGCGCTGGACGCATTCGGGCTCGTCGGCTTTCCGAAGACCTCGAGCGCGGAGGGGATGCACATCCTGGTGCCGATCGAGCGTCGCTACACCTACGCGGACACGCGCCAGTTCGCGGAGATCGTCGCCGGGGCGATCGCGCGCACCAACCGAGGGCTTGCCACGACGGAGTGGACGAAGTCGAAGCGACGCGGGGTCCTCATCGACGCGAATCAGAACGGCGAGGGAAAGACGATCGCGTCGGCATATTCCGTTCGCCCGCGTCCCGGAGCGCCGGTGTCGACGCCTCTCCGCTGGGCGGAGGTGAACGAGAAGCTCGACCCGCTCTCGTTCACGATGCCGGTCGTGCTGGAGCGCGTCCGGAAGCAGGGGGATCTCTTCGACGGCGTGTTGAAGACGAAGCAGCGATTGACGGAGGCGCTGAAGGCCCTGGGCGGCTAAGCCGACGCCGCGGCGATACGTACCGGTGCCACTTCGTGCTCCGGCCGGGATCTGCCGAGCACCGCTTCGAGCGCGGCGACACAGCGACCATCGAACTCGGTCCCTGTCTCTTTCCTCAGCTACCCGACGGCGGCGTCGTGGCTCCATGCATTGCGGTACACGCGCGGCGAAACGAGCGCGTCGTAGACGTCACAGACGGTGAGAATGCGGGTGTCGAGCCCGAGCTCCGACTCGGTCAGGCCACGCGGATAGCCCTTTCCGTCCAGTCGCTCGTGATGGCTGTGGACGAGCTCCTGGACGGGGAGCGCGAAGCCGCCGAGCTCGCGCCAGCAGCTTGACGCCCCACCGGATGACGCTTGATCGCTTCGTACTCGTCCTCGTCGAGTGCCGCCGGCTTCTTGAGGATCCGCTCTGGAACCGAGAGCTTGCCGATGTCGTGCAGCAGTCCACCGATCGCGATCGCGCGGAGACGCCCGGGCGGAAGGCCGAGCTCCTCTCCCACCTGGACGGCGAGCAGCGCAACTCTCCGAGTGTGCTCCTCCGTCGATTCGTCCTTGTCGGCGAGCAGTTGCGTCAGGACGCGCACCCGCGGTCCCAGGAAGGCCACCTCTTCGGCGACCAGCTCACCTGCCCGCAGATCTCCGACCAGCGAGCGGGACGAAGACGAGCGCCAGAGATCCACGGCGACTGCGGTGCCGACGATGACGATCCCGGCGAGCTCGAAGAGATGACCAAGCCACCAGCCGAGGTCCATGAAATCCAGGAGCATCGCGGGAGGCAAAGCCGCGGTCAGCCACGCCAGGCCGACGATGACCGCAAGGTCCGCATTCCGCCGCGTCAGCAGATAGGTCTTCAGGGCCCGCAAGAGCAGCACTGCGAAGAGCGTGACGCCTAGCACGAGCGCTGCGACCGCTGCCGGGCTCGCCGGCTCTGGGACGGCCGGAACGACGCTCGGGAAAGCCATTCCGACGACGCCCAACACGATCACGGCGGCGACGGAGACGGTTTGCAGCACCAGCAGGCCGCGCATGCCGGTCGGTTGCCGTAGGGACGGCAAGGCCGAGAGCGCCAGGACTGCGCCGCCCGCCGGTAGGGTCGCCGCGCCCGTGAGGGCAATGACACCATTCGGCCCGATCAGTGCGCCCGGTGTCGCGAGGCCGTGGATGGCGAGCAGAGCGGCCATGACCGTGAGGCCGTGCCGATGAGCACGGCACGACCGTCTCTTCGCCGGACGCCAGCAGCCGTGAGAGCCAGAGCGGCGACGGCCGCCGCCAGAGCCGTGACACCGACTCCGACGAAGTGGACGTTCGTCCCGAACATGACCATGCGGTGCCCGTAGAAGTGGAGGAGTGTCACGGGCAGGATCGCGCCGAGACCGACGAGCGTGCAGAGAGGCGCGAGGCGTTCGCGGAGGAGGAGCCGCATCGCTCTCGCATCGGCTGTGCGCATCGCCACGTAGAGGGCCGATCGGCCTACCGTTCGGGGGCCGTCCTCAGCGTGAGCTTCACTCGACAGTTCTCAGCGCGCGCTGGTCTCCTCGAGACGGTCCGCTAGATACCGACGTTCCGGTTCGTTCCTGGTGAGCTCGAGCGCACGCCGGTATGCCATCGCCGCCTCCTCGTGCCGCTCCAGGCGACGCAGCAGGTCGGCCCGGGCGGCGTGGTAGAGGTGATAGTCGTCGAGCGGCAACCCCTCCATCAGCTCGAGTCCTCGTTCGTAGCCTTCGGCCATCGCGACTGCGACCGCCCGGTTGAGCGTGATCACGGGGGAGCCCGTCATCCGGTCGAGCTGCGAATACAGAGCCGAGATCTGGACCCAGTCGGTGTCGTCTGCAGCTCCGGCCTCCGCATGCAGCGCGGCGATCGCCGCCTGAAGCTGATACGGCCCCGGGCGGCGAAGTGAGAGCGCCCGATCGAGAACGTGCATGCCCTCATCGATGCGTTCGCGATCCCAGAGTGTCCGGTCTTGATCCTCGAGCAGGATCAGCTCTCCGGCCGGCCCGTCTCGCGCCTCACGCCGCGAGTCCTGGAGCAGCATGAGCGCGAGCAGTCCCAGCACCTCGGCCTCGTCTGGCATCAAGACGGCGAGGAGCTTGCCGAGGCGGATCGCCTCGATGCAGAGCTCGCGCCGAACGAGCGTGTCACCTGCGGTGGCGGAGTAGCCCTCGTTGAAGACGAGGTAGAGAACCGCGAGGACGTCCCGCAGGCGTTCTGGCAGGAGGTGGTCGGGTGGTACCCGGAATGGGATGCCGGCGTCGCGAATCTTTCGCTTCGCGCGGACGAGCCTCTGCGCGAGTGTCGCCTCGGGAACGAGAAACGCACGCGCGACTTCGTTCGTCTGCAGGCCCGCGACCTCGCGAAGCGTCAGTGCGACACGGGCGTCTGCTGCGAGCGCGGGGTGGCAGCAGGTGAAGACGAGGCTGAGCCGCTCGTCGGGAATCGAACTCACGTCGTCTTCCGTGTCGGTCTCGAGCTCTGCAAGTCGCGCGAGCAGCTCGGTCTTCCGGCCCAATGTGCGCTCGCGTCGCAGGCGGTCGATCGCACGATTCTTGGCGGTGGCGACGATCCAGGCACCGGGATTGGTCGGCAGCCCGTTCGCAGGCCAGCGCTCGAGCGCGGTCGCGAATGCGTCCTGCACCGCGTCCTCGGCGAGGTCGAAGTCACCGAGGACGCGGATCAGGATCGAAACCGCGCGGCCCCACTCCTGGCGGAACAGGGCCTCGACCGCTACTGCGTCACGACCGGCCGTATCTCCACCGAGCCTCTGTCGACGAGCGGGACGCGCTCCGCCAGCTCGATCGCCTGGTCGAGGTCCTTGCAGTCGGCCAGGAAGTAGCCGCCGATGACCTCCTTCGTCTCCGCGAACGGGCCGTCCGAGACCAAGGTCTCGCCGTCCCGGACTCGAACGACTCGCGCCTTCGACGCCTCCTCCAGCTCCAGCCCACTCACGTCGATGCCCTCCTCGGACATCCAGCCGAAGAGCTCGTTCCAGCGCGGCATCTCCTGCTCGCGGAGCTTCCGCGCCTCGGCGTCGGAGAGGTCGCGCCAAGCTTCGATCGAAGCGGCGTCGCTGTTGAGTAGCAGCAGGTATTTCATTCCGACCCCTCCTCGTGGGCCGCGCGAACCTCTACGGCGCCAGCTGCTGCCGCCGGAATGCCCGCAGCGAGCTCAGCAGCGTCGTCGAGGCTCTCAACTTCGAACAGATAGAACCCCCCGAGCTGTTCCTTCGTCTCTGCGAACGGGCCGTCGGTGACGATCGTCTCGCCGTCACGAACCCGAACCGTCGTCGCGGCGCGTGTCGGGGCGAGCTGAGCTCCGTCGACGATCTTCCCGTTCGCGGCATCGCCGAAGGCGCGGTAGCGCGCGATCATCGCCTCCCGTTCTTCGTCCGAGGCGGATTCCCAGCTCGCTTCATCGCCGTAGATCAGGGCGAGGACCTTCACGTCTCCTCCTTTCTTCGCTGTCCACGATAAGACGAACGAGAGCCCCCGGAATCGACAGCCACCTCCTTGACCAGGTAGACGAGCGTGTCGTCGACCTCGACGGGCTCTCCGCGGATGAGGATCGTCCCCGCCACGCGCTGCGGTTCGATGCCGGCGTCGCGATAGCCGAGGCGCCGATAGAGCCGGAGGGCGCCCTCGTTCGAGACGCCGGCGCTGATGCTGATCCGGCCGTAGCCGCGCTCGCCGGCCAGACGCTCCGCGGCCCGCGAGAGCTCTGTGCCGATGCCTCGGCCGCGCAGGCCCTCGGGGACGAACACGTCCTGGATCTCAGGCGCTCCGAGCTTCGTCCCCTCCCAGGCAACGTGGGCGTGCCCCACCGGCTCGTCTCCGTCCCAGGCGACAAGGTAGGTCTGCGCGCTGTCGAGACGGTGGAGCGGCAGGCGAGCATCGACGAGCGCGAGCTCGGCCTCGGTCAGCTCCCGGACGTCGATGCCGCCACCATCCTCCGCAGGAGCGCCAACGCTCCGGCCTTGTCCAGCATCTCGTTCAGGTTGCCGCACTTCGGGCTCTGGACGCAGGACGGGCAGCCCTCGCTGCACGGGCAGCCCTCGAGCATGCGGGCCGTGTCCTCGACCCAGCCTTCGAAAGCGTTGAAGCCGCGCTCGGTGATCCCCACTCCTCCGGAATGTCCGTCGTAGATGAACACGGTCGGGGCGTCGGTCTGAAAGTGGATGTTCGTGGAGAGGCCGCCGATGTCCCAGCGATCGCACATCGCCCAGAGCGGCAGCAGCGCGATCATCGAGTGCTCGGCAGCGTGGAGCGTTCCGAGCAGCGTCGGCATCGTCTCCAGTCCGCTGAGTTGCTCGGGCTCGGGGACGTACCAGATCGCCTCGGTCTCGAAGCTCGTCTCGGGCAGGTCGAGCTCGACAGTCTCGAGGGTGGACTGGTCTCGGATGGACTTCTTCTGGTATGCGACGACTCGCTCTGTCACGGAGATGCGGCCGAAGCAGAGCTCGAGCCCGCAACGCCGTTCGCTGCGCAGCGTCTCTTCGATCGCGGTGTTCGCCTCCTTCTTGGCCTGCGTGTAGTAGTCGCCCTTGTACGTCGTGACGACCGCCGTCCGTGCGCCCAGGTCGAGCTCTCGTACGAGGTAGCTCTCGCCGAGATGAAGGTAGACGGCGCCTTCGTGCACGGTGGAGTACGCGCGCTCGCGTTCGACGATGCCGAGCACCGTGCCGCTCGCCGCCTCGACCACGGCGAAGGTGTCGGGTGTCGTCGAGCGCAGGCCGAACTGTGCCGCCGGGTACTCGCGTCCTGCCCAGACGTAACCCGTCTTCGTCCGCTTGAGCTCCGGGAGGAGGGCGGCGCGTTCGAGCGCCGTGTCGCCGAGAATCGGCCGGTCATCGTCGTCCAGCGGCGCTTCGAAGGCGGCCGCGCGAACGTGGCCGTCCAGTACTCGGGGGTTCGCGTGATCGAGGATCGCAGCCTCCACTCGTCGGTCGAGCAGTGTCGGGGGCTCGCGCATGAAGTACTGGTCGAGCGCGTCCTCGCTGGCGACGAGCACAGCGAGCCCGTGACTGCGCCGTCCGGCACGTCCCCATTGCTGGCGCAGAGAAGCCACGGTTCCCGGAAAGCCGACGGAGATCGCGCAATCGAGCAGGCCGATGTCGATGCCGAGCTCGAGCGCGTCCGTGGCCGAAACGCCGAGGAGATCGCCTTCGACGAGGCGGCGTTCGATCTCCCGGCGCTGCGCCGGCGTGTAACCCGCGCGGTACGGTGCCAGGCGCGCAGCAGTCTCCGAGTCGACGCGCTCCGAGGTGAAACGGTGGATGAGCTCGGCCGCCTTGCGGCTCTTGGCGAAGCAGATCGTGCGCAGTCCTCGGGAGACGAGGGCAGCGAGGAGCCTCGACGCGTCACCTAGTGCGCTTGCTCGCAGTCCCAGCTCGGCGTCGAGCAGTTCCGGGTTCCAGAGGACGACGGTGCGTTCTGCTCGAGGAGCGGTGTCGTCGTCGACGACCCTCGCCGGCACTCCGGCCAGCGACTCTGCGAGGTCGCCGGGATTCGCGATCGTCGCCGAAGCGAGCAGGAGCTGCGGCTCAGCTCCGTAGACCTGGGCCAGGCGCCGCAGACGGCGCAGCACGTTCCCGACATGCGAGCCGAAGACGCCGCGATAGACGTGCGCCTCGTCCACGACGACATAACGAAGGTTGTGTAGGACGTCCGCCCACCGGTCGTGGTGGGGCAGGACGCCCACGTGGAGCATGTCCGGATTCGTGAGGATGACGTTCGCCCACTTGCGGATCTGCCAGCGACGCTCCGCGGGAGTGTCGCCGTCGTAGATCGCTGCACGAAGATTCGGTGCGTGCAGCTCTCGGAGCGCGCGTGCCTGGTCCTGGGCCAGCGCCTTGGTGGGATAGAGGTAGAGCGCACGGCTCTTCGGGTCTCGCGCGATCGCGTCGAGCACGGGCAGGTTGAAGCCGAGCGACTTCCCCGAGGCTGTACCCGTTGCGAGGATCACGTGCTCGCCGGCGCGCGCCGCATCCCAGGCTTCGCGCTGATGGAGATAGAGCTCCGAGACGGGAAGGGCTTCGCGCAGCCGCGGCTCGAGGTCCTCGGGCAGCGGTACGGTGCGCGCCTCGATGGGGGAGAGCGTCGTGACGTGCGCGAGCTCCTCGCCCTCGAGCAAATCGTCCCAGAGCGCCGCCTCTACGGCCATTTGCCGATGGTAGCCTGGGGTCACCGGGGTGCCTTTCGGGGCTGAGATCACACCCGTCGAACCTGATCCGGTTCGCACCGGCGAAGGGAGGAGCTTCAACATCAGCGTTCCACGTTGTCTGACGATCGCCGGCTCGGACTCCGGCGGCGGCGCAGGAATCCAGGCCGACCTGAAGGCCTTTGCCGCGGCCGGCTGCTACGGCATGAGTGCGATCGTCGCGCTCACCGCGCAGAACACCACGGGCGTGCTGGCGGTGCACGAAGCTCCGCCCGACTTCGTGCGGGCGGAGCTCGAGGCGGTGTTCGACGACATCGGGGTCGACGCCGCCAAGACGGGAATGCTTTTCTCGACGCGGCTGATCGAGATCGTCGCCGGCTTTCTCGAACGACATCCCGTCCCGCTCGTGGTCGACCCGGTGATGGTGGCGAGCTCCGGCGCGAGGCTCCTCCGTGAGGACGCGGTCGGGACCCTCGTCTCCCGCCTGCTTCCGCTGGCGACCGTCGTCACGCCGAACCTGCCCGAGGCCGAGGTGCTCGCGGGCCAGGCAGGGTCGCGAGGGGAGCTCGCGGAACGAATCCATGAGCTGGGCGCGCCGGCGGTGATCGTGACGGGCGGTCACGGAGAGGACGCAGTCGACCACCTCTATGACGGCAACCGCCATGTCGTCATCCCGGTCGAGCGTCACGAGATCGCGGCCACGCACGGCGCCGGGTGCACTCACTCCGCCACGCTCGCCGCCTGCCTCGCCCGCGGTCTCGGCCTCGAGGAGGCGGCACGCGAGGCGACCAGGGTCGCTTCAGCCTCTGTGCGCTTCGGGCTAGCCGAGCTCGGCGCGGGGGACGGACCGGTCGATGTCTTTCACCTCAAGGGAGTGGCATGAGCGTCTCGCCGGGACAGACGCTGCGCCAGCTGCGTGAGCGCAGGCCTCTCGTCCATCAGATCACCAACTACGTCGTGATGAACGAGACGGCAAACGCGACGCTCGCACTCGGGGCGTTACCGGTGATGGCGCACGCGCGGGAGGAGGTGGAGGAGATGGTCGCCTTGGCAGGTGCGCTCGTGCTCAACATCGGCACGCTGTCGCCGCCGTGGGTCGAGGCGATGCTCCTGGCCGGCAAGGCCGCGAACGCGCGCGAGGTGCCGGTCGTTCTCGACCCGGTGGGCGCAGGCGCCACTCAGTACCGCACGGACACGGCGAGGCGAATCCTCGACGAGGTGAAGGTCACAGTGCTGCGAGGCAACCAGGGTGAGGTTGCGACGCTCGTCGGAGTGGAAGCGGAGGTGCGCGGCGTCGAGTCGATGGAAGTGGACGGCGAGGCCGCGGACCTGGCCCGCGTTGCGGGACGAAGCCTTTCGCTGGTCGCGTCGGTCACCGGGCCTGTCGACCATGTTTCCAACGGGGATCAGGTGCTTGCAGTGGCGAACGGACACGAGTTGCTCGCGGCAGTGACCGGAACCGGTTGCATGTCGAGCGCGATCACAGGGTGCTTTCTCGCGGCGAAGCCGGATTCGCCGCTGGAAGCTGCGGCGGAGGCCCTCGCCGTCTTCGGTGTGGCTGCCGAGGACGCCGCCGTCGAAGCGAAGGGACCAGGCTCGTTTCACGTTGCCCTGTACGACGCGCTTGCCGGGCTCGAGCCCGACACCCTCGACGACCGCGCACGAATCTCGTGAGGTTGCACGCCCTCGTCGAGGACCTCGAGTCCGCGCGCGCCGCGGTCGAGGGGGGCGCAACCGTCGTCCAGTGGCGGCTGAAGAGCGCGCCGACTCTCGAGGTCGTCGAGCGCGGACGCTCGACGCGCAGCCTTTGCGCGCGTCACGGCGTCACGTTCGTCGTCAACGACGACGTCGAGGCGGCACTGATGCTCGGCGCCGACGGCGTGCATCTCGGGCAAGGAGACGGGGGTTCTGCGCGAGCGAGGGAGCACGGCCTTCTCTTGGGGCGGTCGGCCTCGACCCTGGTGGATGCGCGCCGCGCGGACGACGAGGCCGACTACCTCGGTGTCGGCCCGGTCTGGGCCACGCCGTCGAAGGCCGACGCGGATCCAGCGATCGGCCTCGCCGGCTTAGAGGAGATCTGCGCCGCGGTCTCGAGCCCTGTGGTGGCGATCGGCGGCATCGATGAAACCAACGCTGCCGAGTGCATTCGCGCCGGCGCTGCCGGTGTCGCGGTCGTCCGGGCCGCAGGCGCCGCAGCCCGCTTGCGCGTAGCGATCGATGCGTCTCTCTGAGCTGGGGGAGCTGGGGCTCCTCGCCGAGCTCGCACGGCGGGGCCTCGCGCGCGAGATCGGAGACGATGCGGCGCACCTCGAAGACGGGCTCGTCGTGACGCAGGACGCGCTCGTCGACGGCGTCCATTTTCGGCTCGACTGGCTTTCGTGGCGCGACCTGGGCTGGCGGGCTGCGGCGGTGAACCTCAGCGATCTGGCGGCGTCCGGAGCCGATCCCGAGGGGCTGATCGTCACTCTCGCCGTGCCCGGGGACACCGATGTCGAGGACGTCATCGAGCTCTACGAGGGGATGGCCGAGACGGGCGTCCCGGTGCTTGGCGGGGACACGACCGAGTCTCAGCGGCTCGTCCTGAGCGTCAGCGCCCTCGGGCGTTCCGAGCGCGTGCCCGGTCGTGCGGGTGCCCGTCCGGGCGATGTCCTCGTCGTGACGGGTTCGCTTGGCGGAGCCGGCGCGGCCTTTCGCAAGCACGCGTACGTGAGGCCTCCCCTCCGACTCGCGGAAGGAAAGCAGCTGGCGACGTATGCGCATGCGCTCGTCGACGTCTCTGACGGCCTGGCTGTCGACGCGGCGCACATCGCGCGTCGTTCGGACTGCAGGCTCGAGATCGAGCTCGACCGCGTACCGCTGGCGGAGGGTGCGTCCGTCCACGACCTCGGCTTCGGTGAGGACTACGAGCTGCTGGCGGCGGTCGGCGAGCCCGGCCCCTTCACAGTGATCGGCCGTTGTGAGGAGGGCGAAGGCGTCACCCTCACACTGGGCGGAGAGCCGTATGCGCTAGGCGGCTGGGAGCACTTCGGCTAGCGCCCGCTCGTAATGCGAGCGCGGTCTTGCTCCGATGAGCGTCGCCTTTGCTTCCCCGGCGTCGAAGACGATCGTCGTCGGAATCGACAGAACGTCGTAGCGCGCGGCCGTCAGCGGGTTCTCGTCTATGTTCAGCTTGGCGAACTCCACGCGGCCGCGCGAACTGGCTTCGAGTTGCTCGAGCACCGGCTCGACGGCCTTGCACGGCCCGCACCATGGAGCCCAGAAGTCGAGCACGATCGGCACTTCCGCCTCCAGGACGTCCCGCTCGAACGTGTCGTCGGTGACTTCGAACACCGTGCCAGCGTAGCGTCTAAAGCTTCGCCCGCAAGCCGGCAAGCTTGAGCGCCGGCACCTTCCAGATCGCCTCCGCGACGATGGCCTTCGACATCTTCGAGCCGCCGACCTCGCGGTCCGCGAACGTGATCGGAACCTCGACGACACTGAAGCCCTGACGCAACGTCCGATAGGTGGTTTCGATCTGGAACGCGTAGCCCTTGGAGTGGATCGCGTCGAGGTCGATGGTCTCGAGCACGGTTCGGCGGTAGCACTTGAAGCCTCCGGTCAGGTCGCGAACGCTCACGCCCAGGAGCAGTCGCGCATAGAACGAGCCTCCAGCGGACACGACGCGCCGTAGAACGCCCCAGTTCCGGACTGCCCCGCCTTCGACGTAACGGGAGCCGAGCGCCAGATCTGCGCCTGCCTCCACTGCTGCGATCAGGCGGGGCACGTCGGCGGGGTCGTGGGAGAAGTCGCAGTCCATCTCGAGAACGAGCTCGGCATCGGCCGCAAGGGCGTGCCGAAAGCCCGCGAGATAGGCGGGCCCCAGTCCTTCCTTCCGCTCGCGGTGCAGCACGTCCACGTAGTCGAGCTCCGCGGCTAGCCGATCGGCGAGCTCACCAGTCCCGTCCGGTGAGTTGTCGTCGATGACGAGCACCCGCACGCTCTTCTCACCGAGGGCGCGCAGCATCGGCTCGAGATTCTCGAGCTCGTTGTAGGTCGGGAGGCAGACGACGGCCCGAGGCACCCTGCGTATATTCAACTGATGAACGGATCGCTGCCTCGGAATGTCGACGTTGCGGATC
Organism: Actinomycetota bacterium; assembly: GCA_046735315.1. Taxonomy (GTDB): domain Bacteria; phylum Actinomycetota; class Thermoleophilia; order Gaiellales; family Gaiellaceae; genus 3-1-20CM-4-69-9. The sequence continues at coordinate 10,529 of JBKPTB010000117.1, read as the reverse complement.
AGCTGGACCTGCTGGCCGACCTCCTCGAGCTGGAGGGGGAGGCGTCGTTTCGCGTCCTTGCCTACCGCCGTGCTGCCACGCGCATCCGGGAGACGGCAGGGTCAGTCGCCGAGCTGGCCCTGGCGGGACGCGCGAAAGAGCTGTCGGGAATCGGCAAGACGATCGAGGAGAAGATCGTGCAGGTCGTCGAGGACGGGGAGATGCACGCCCTCACGAAGCGCAGGAAGGTCATTCCGCCCGAGGTGGTCTCGTTCATGCGTCTGCCCGGGTTGGGCCCGAAGACGGCGGCGAGGATCTGGCAGGAGCTCGGCGTGACGACGATCGAGGAGCTGAAGCGCGCGGCGGAGCAGGAGCAGCTCCGCACCCTCGCCGGGCTCGGCGCGAAGACGGAGGAGCGGATCCTGAAGGCGCTGGCGGAGAAGAAGCAAGAGCCGTCCGACCGCCGGCTCCTGGGCGATGGGCTCGGCCCGCTGCTTGCCGTCGTCGATGTCCTCCGTGAGCACCCCGCGGCGGTCAAGGTCTCGGAAGCGGGCAGCGCCCGGCGCCGCAAGGAGACCTTCCGCGACCTGGACATCATCGCCACGGCGACGGATCCGGAGGCGCTGATCGACTACTTCACGAAGCTGAAGTGGGTGATCGAGGTGGTCGCGAAGGGGCCGACCAAGGCGACGGTGCTCTCGAACGAAGGCCTGCGCTTCGATCTGCGCGTGGTTCCTCCGGAGTCGTACGGCAACCTCCTGCAGCACTTCACGGGTTCCAAGGACCACAACGTCGCGTTGCGCGAGCGTGCAGTGAAGCAGGGCTTCTCCGTTTCCGAGTACTCGATCACGGTTGTCGAGACGGGTGAAGAGCTGACGTTCGCGGACGAGACTGAGGTCTACGAGCGACTCGGGTATCAGTTCATCCCGCCCGAGCTGAGGGAGAACGCAGGCGAGCTGGAGGCCGCGCGCAAGGGCGAGCTGCCAGAGCTCGTCGAGCTCGGCGACATCATGGGTGATCTGCACTCGCACTCGACCTGGTCCGACGGAAGGGACACGCTCGAGCAGATGGTGCTCGCGGCGCGAGCGCGCGGCTACAAGTACCTCGCCGTCACGGATCATCCGCGGGGAACGCTGGCCGAGCAGAACCTCGAGATCGACGCGCTCAACGAGAAGCTGAAGCCGTTCAGGATTCTCAAGGGCATCGAGGTGAACATCCGGATCGACGGGTCGCTGTCTTTGCCGGACGAGGTCCTCGCCGAGCGCGACTGGGTGATCGCGTCATTGCACGCCGCCTTCGACCGGAACCCCACCGAGCGTGTGCTCGCCGCGATGAAGAACCCGCACGTGGACATGATCGGCCACCTCACCGCGCGGAAGATCAACATCCGCGGACCAGCGAGTGTCGACGTCGAGCGCGTTATTGCGAAGGCTGTCGAGACGGGAACGTTCCTGGAGATCAACTCCCAGCCGAACCGGTTGGACCTGCGTGACACACACGCGCGGCTCGCGGGCGAGGCCGGAGTGATGATCGCGGTCAACACCGATGCTCACCAGCTGAGTGCGCTCGAGCACATGGAGATGGGAGTCGCTCAGGCCCGGCGTGCGTGGCTTACGAAGGAGCAGGTGCTCAACACGCGCACGTGGTCGCAGATCCAGAAGTTGCGCAAATGACTGCCGTGACCTTCCGGGAGGACGGCGCCGCCGCGCTCGAATGGGCTGCGCGCTACCTCGAGCGTGTCGGTGAGCTGCCCGTGCTGGCCCAGGTGGAGCCTGGCGACATCCGTGCGCGATTACCGCCGTCTCCGCCTGAGCGAGGCGAGCCCTTTGCGAACGTGCTCCGCGATCTCGACGAGATCCTCTTACCCGGGGTGACCCACTGGCAGAGCCCACGTTTCTTCGCCTACTTCGCGAACAGCGCCTCCGAGCCGGGGATTCTTGCGGAGCTGCTCGCCGCGACCTTGAACTCGGTCGCCTTTCTCTGGCGCACCGCGCCGGCAGCGACCGAGCTCGAGCTCCTGACCCTGGACTGGGCGGCGCAGCTTCTCGGGCTCCCGGCTGGCTGGCACGGTCACATCGAGGACACCGCTTCCACTTCGACGATCGCGGCGCTCGCCGCGGCCCGCGAGGCGAACGGCGGCAGCGTCGTCGTGTGTTCCGAGCACGCACATTCCTCGGTCGACAAAGCCGCCAGGTTGCTCGGGCTCGACGTTCGCAAGACTCCGTCCGACCCCGACTTCGCCCTGCGGCCCGAGGCGCTCGACCTCACGGATGCGGTCGCGGTCGTCGCGACCGTGGGCACGACCTCGATCGCTTCGGTCGATCCGGCCGCGGCCATTGCCGACGCCTGTGCGGATGCCGGCGTCTGGCTGCACGTCGACGCCGCCTACGCCGGCTCGGCCTGGGTGTGTCCCGAGTTTCGGTGGTCTCAGGACGGCGTCGACCGGGCCGATTCGCTCGTCGTCAACGCGCACAAGTGGCTGTTCACGCCGATGGACTGCTCGCTGCTCTGGACCAGCCGCCCGGAAGACCTGCGCCGCGCCTTCAGCCTCGTGCCGGAATACCTGCGCACGAGCGAGTCCGTCGACAGCCTCTCCGAGTACGGGCCCGCGCTCGGACGGCGCTTCCGCTCGCTGAAGCTCTGGGCGGTGCTGCGCTGCTACGGACGCGAGGGCCTGCAGACGATGATTCGCGAGACCGTTCGCTTGGCGGAGCTCTTCGAGAGCTGGGTCGAGTCTGAGCCCGGCTGGGAAGTGTGCGCGCCGCGGCACTTCTCGCTCGTCTGCTTCCGCCGGAAAGGATCGGACGAGGAGAACGAGGAGATTCTCGAGAGGGTAAATCGGAGCGGCGAGCTGTTCATCTCCCACACCCGCGTCGGCGACCGTTACGTCCTGCGGCTCGCCATCGGCAGCGACCGGACGTCCGAGGCAGACGTCCGGCGTGCCTGGGACTGCATCAGAGGCTGAGCGACCCGGCCTTCTAGAGGCGGCGAAGAACCGACAGCAGCTCATCGGTTCCAGCCACGGCGCTCGGAAGCCCTCGAGGTCCCCCTCCGGCGCCCGCTTCCCGGGCCTGTTGTCACTTGGTAAAGTCCGAGAAGGGCCAGATGACAAGTGCGCTGGCCCGGGGAGAGAAGCGGGAACCACTTGCTAGGAAGAACCCAACGTTCGGGCAACCCCGACATGGGGTGCGGTGTAGGGACGCTGCCGTGACGTCCGCGAGCCCGCTGTGCCAGTGGAATTGAGCCGCGGTGTTCGAGACAACGCAGCCCTTCGCGCTTTTCGACTACTTCCGCGTGCCGTATAGGTGCGTGGCTGGAGCAGACCGCGATACCCCGGATTCGGGAATTGCTTCGCTCTGTGCTGTCGCGGACGAGCCTGCCCTTTTCTGGAATGCACTTCCTTTCTATCCGCCGCCGAAAGCACACGCTGATTGGTACGTCCTGCTTGGTATTCCGATTTTCGGGACAGTTGTGCCGGACTCGTCACTCGGAGGTCGACTTGCGCGCCTGGGGGGGACCTGGCGCCCAGACATCCCAATTCGGAGCCAGCGCGACACCCCTGTTGCGTCGATCTGGCGCCGGGCGGATGGAAGCGTCTTCCTCCCATTCGATCCAAGCGAGATCATTTCCAACTACCTGAGTGAGCGATACAAGCTGGCCGGGCCGGCATCCTTGGCCCGGCTCGAGGCCTTGGCCCGTCGGTCCTATTATCGTCTTCGGCCGTTCCTTCCGCGCTTAAGTCAGATGCGCCTGCGGCGCTCGTTCAGCCTCGTGCAGGCGAGGGCCGAGTTTCCACGCTGGCCCGTCGAAACGGCCTTGCACGATTTCTATCGGTTCCTCTTCTCGTTCGTAGCTGAGATCGCCCCTGAGCCGGTTCCAACTCTTGCTCCCTGGCCGCAGGGCTTTCGCTGGGCGCTCGTGCTCACCCACGACGTGGAGGGACCCGTCGGCCACGCCAATCTACTGCAGCTCCTTGAAGTGGAGTTGCGACGCGGTTATCGATCCTCGTGGAACTTCGTTCCGAGGAATGCGGCTTTGATCGAAGATGTCTTCGTCGATGAATTACGGGCGAGTGGCTTCGAGGTTGGTGTCCACGGCCTTCTCCACGATGGACGGGACATCAGCACTCTTCGAACGCTAAAGAAGCGCCTGCCGCGGATGCGCAGGTATGCAGAGCGGTGGCAAGCCGTCGGTTTTCGCTCCCCAGCGACGCTGCGGTCATGGGAACTGATGCCGCTGCTCGGCTTCGACTACGACACGTCCTACACCGACACCGCCCCGTTTGAGCCGCAATCGGGAGGTTGTTGCTCATGGCTCCCGTACATGATCAATGACCTAGTCGAGCTTCCGATGACGCTTCCCCAAGATCACACCCTCTTTGAGCTCCTTGGGCACCGCGATGGAGCCGTGTGGCTCGAGAAGGCGCGCTTTCTTCGCGATCAGGGTGCCATGGCTCTGATCCTCACACATCCCGACTACATCGAAAATCCTGGGCTGCTGGCTTCGTACGTCGATCTTCTGGACGAGTTCCGCGAGGACGAGACGGCTTGGCGTCCACTTCCCAGGGAGGTCAGCGCATGGTGGAGGCGCCGGGCCGAGACGACCCTGCGGAGGGTCGATGGGAGCTGGGAGATCGAAGGACCTGCCCGCGCCAAGGGTCGTATCGAGTTTGTCGTGCCCGCGACGGTCGCGTTGTAACGACGATCGGCTACGCGGCGTACTTATAGAAGAGCTCGCCGATGAGTCGAGCAAACCAGGGTGGTGCGTGGCGAATGAGCACCGCCAGTGCTCTGTCTTGCGAAGCAGGCGCGTGCTTACTTGGGTGGTCGGCGATCTCTGTGTAGGTGAGAGGTTCTTCCTTCGTCCCCCAGCCGCTCTTGAAGCTGCGCAGGCCGCGATCGTTGAGGTGGCTTCGCCCAAAATCGAAAATCCGGTAGTCGTTCTCAGCTGCCCACCGTATCGCCTGCCATAGGACCAGGTTGTTCGGCCGATGGTGGAGAAACCTGACGTCGGACGCGGAGTATTTGTAGCTGACGGTGCCGTTCCAGGTCAGGAAGACCGCTCCTGCGATGGGCGTATCTCGCAGGTACGCCAGCTGTACGAAACCGAGGCCGGTCTCGATGATGCTTTGGTGGAGAAGCCTGAACAACCGACGCGGTTGCACGGGCACTCCGAGCCGTCGACGAGTCCTGGTATGAAGATCGTAGAACACATCTGTGACGTCCGATGGCGAGCATCCACGCCGAACCGTGACGCCTTCACGCTCCGCCTTGGCGATCCTCTGCTGAACCTGCGTGCGCTTGAAGGTGCGGAAGATCGTCTGGGGCCCGCCTTCGAGGCGAAGGGAGTGCATCACATGACTCGAGTTGGAGTACGTTGCCGGTCCTTCGAGCCTCGCGCGTACCTCGATCCGAGAGATGCCCTCCGCCCGCCGCACGTCGTCCAGCCCGTTCACCAACTTCGTGCGGACCGCGTTGGAAACCGCTAGCGGAGGACAGTAGTCGGTGAAGGGAAGTGACAGCCAGCGGCGTTTGCCGAGCCCGCTTCCCACTTCGAGGACCGGGAGTCCAGCGACGATCTGGCCCGTCTCGTCGGTCAGGGCGAGGGCCAGCGGCCTATAGCCGTAGCAATCCGCGAGGAGCTGGGTCCACGCGGGATGGTGAAAGGGCACGGCGGAGGAACTTGCGTAGACGAAATCGGTCCAAAGCGGATTATCGATCGCGACGACGATCATTGGCATCCCGGCGTTCACCCCCGGGCGGTCTCTCCCGGGGGAGCGGTTCCGACTCGTCTAGCTCCGGCATGGACATCACTCCTGCTAGCCGGGAGATGATCGCGTCGACGTCGCGTTCGGTAACCCGAGGATTGGTCGGTAGGTTCACGAGCTGTTTGGCTGCAGTCTCTGCCCGAGGGCACGAGCCGTCGACGTAGTCGCCGTAGACGGGGGAGAGTGATTCTTGAAGAACGGAGGTGAACCATCTACCAAGCGTGGCGCGCGGGGCGAGGGCGCGGATTGTTGCGGTCCGGTCCCTGACCCGAACCGGATAACGGACGAGCACCGGTTGTGCCTTCGCAGGCGCTTCGTAGGGATGGACTCCGAGCTCGGACAAGCGAAGGGTGTACAGGTCACCAATAGCGCGTCGGTGGGCGACATTCGCGTCGAGCGAGCCAAGCTGACGCAGGCCAAGAGCAGCCTGGGCGTTGCTCAATCGGCGCTCGTAGCCCGGCGGCTTGAGCCCGCGCGACTCGTCACCCGTAGTCGGGCCTGGCAATGGATTGCGCTCTCCGACAAGCTCATAGATCTCCCGTACATAGCGATGGACGTGGGGCTCGGTCACTAGGTGGTAAAGGACCAGCTCCAACAGGTGGCGCGCAGTCGTGGAGGGAGCGGGCCAAGAGCACGTTGCCTGGAAAGACTCGATGGAGGCCGCCAATGCAGGGTCGTCAGTGACTGCCATACCGCCCATCGTCGTCGAGATTGTCTTCGTCTCCTCCGTGCTGAAGAAGGCAGCGCGACCGAAACTTCCGACGTGGCGATCGTCATACTTGGCTCCCAATGCGTGAACGCAGTCCTCGATGATGTCGAGGTCGTACCGATTTGCAAGGTCGAGAGCAGCGTCTAAGTCGGTCGGAATCCCGAAAGTGTGCTGGATGATCAAGGCCTTCGTCCGTGGGGTGACGAGTTGCTCTGCCTGGTCGAGATCCATGCCGTAGGTGTCCAGACGGCAATCGACGTAGACAGGCCGAGCGCCCGTATAACGGACGGCGTTAGCTACCACCATGTGGGTTGGGACGGGCACGAGCACTTCGTCGCCTGCACCAATCCGAAGCGCCCGCAGCAGGCCGTATAACCCCACGCGCCCGGCCCAGAAGCTATACGCGTAGCGGACTCCGACACGCTTCGCGAAGGCCTCCTCGTAGCTCGCAATCGCCGTACCGCTGATCAGTTCTCGCGGATCGGCTAGGTAGCGAAGCGCAACCAGGCAGTCGGCCAGCGTCGTCGTACCCCCGAGAGTCGCGAGGCGGCGGCGAGGACCGCTCGCGGAGAGGCCCGTGATGATTCGTTCGCTGACTCTCCCGATCTCTGAGTATCTCAAGAACGATTCGGCCTGCACTCGACGAATTACGGGCGTCCATCCTGCCCCGCACGGTGCACGTTGGCACGATTCTACGATGAGTGCACCGGTTCCATTGACACTGGTCGAGGATCTGCCCTTTGCGCGACGTCGCGCGAGACGCCAGTTGGAGCGGCCCCTAGAGTCGACGCAAGATCGCCAGAAACTCGTCGGGGCCGTCGACCGTCAGGTCGGCCGAGTCGTACAGCGCGCTCGGGCCCTCCCGCGAGACGACGGCCACCCTGACGGCGAGCTCCAGGCCGTCGAGCGCCTTGAAGCCGTCCAGGTCGGTTGTGTCGTCGCCAGCGTAGAGCGCGTGCTCGACGCCGTGCGTCTCGAGCAGCCGTCGGACGGCAGTCCCCTTGTTCGCCTGTACCGGCGGCAGGATCTCCAGCACCTTCTTGCCGAACCGGGCGACGAAACCTGCATCGCGAGCCCGCGTGGCGATCCCTTCCAACTCCGCGCGCGCAGCTTCTTCGTCGGGCCGATCGCGGTAGTGGAGCGAGGCGGTCAGACCCTTGTCCTCGATGTGCGGCCAGTCGAGTTCGGCCAGGAAGTCGGCGAGCCGAGCCTCCCACCGCGGGGCGTCGGGGTCGAGCTCGAGACCATGGTTTCCGACGTAGACGAGCTCCGGCACGCCCACGACCTGGGCGGCATTCTCGCCCGCACGGCCCGAGATGCAGGCGACGAGCTCGTAGCGCTCGTCGAGCCGGCGCAACTCCCGTCGTGTCTCCTCCGGTACGCGGGCGTCCTCCGGTCTCGGGACGATCGGCGCGAGGACGCCGTCGACGTCGAGGAACAGTGCCGCGGTGGACGGATCCTCTGCAAGGCGAGCAAGGAGATCCACGTTGCAAGAATAGGCCGGTGCGGCTCGTCCTCATCGGCCTCGTAGCCGGCTTCTTCAGCGCGCTGTTCGGGGTCGGGGGCGGCACGGTGATCGTGCCGTTGCTGCTGCTCCTCTGCGCCTGGGACGCGCGGACCGCGACCGCGACGTCGCTGGCCTCGATCGGCATCACCGCCGCGTCGGGCGTGATCGCCTATTCGCTGCACGGTGACGTTCGGGTGGCGTATGCGGCACTCGTCGGTCTGCCGGCCGCCGTTTCTGTTGCAGGGGCGACCGCATTGCAGCAGCGAGTGCACGGCCGAACGCTCGAGCTACTCTTTGCGGCGTTCCTGCTCGGCATCGCCGTGTGGTTGTTCGTCAAATGACGTATGTGCTCGCGGTCGTGCTCGGTGTCGCGGCAGGTTTTCTCGCCGGGATGTTCGGCGTCGGCGGCGGGATCGTCTTCGTTCCCGCTCTCGTCGCGCTCGGCCTCGACAGCCACGAGGCGATCGGAACATCGCTGCTGGCGATCATCCCGACGGTCCTGGTAGGCACGTGGAGCCAGTCACGGTACGGCAACGTTCGCTGGCGAGCCGCCCTCATTCTCGGAGTAGCGGCGGCGGCCACGGCACAAGGCGGCGCGGCGCTTGCGGAATCGCTCTCAGGTGCGACGCTGCGACGCCTCTTTGCCGGCCTGCTCGTCGTCGTCGCGTTTCAGGTCGCCTGGCGTGCGCGCCGCACTGAGTCCTGATTGACCTATCCTGTGTGCGTGGCGGGTCCCGAGGAAGTCTGGCTGCCCCTCGTCGACGAGCCGGTCGGCGATCTCGTCGCGCGCATCCAGGCGGAGGACCCCGAGATCGAACGGCTCATCGGGTCACCGCATCGCGTCCTCGCCTTTCGCACGTTCGCGTACATCCGAGTTGGGATCCTGCTCGGCGAGTTGCTCTTCGAGCAGGACCGTGCGGTTGCCGACGCCGATGAGACGTGGGTCGAGACGTTGTTGAAGGATCCGAAGACCCGCGCTGCGCTGCACCGCGAGGTCAGGGCCGTGGCCGAGGAGATCGCAGCGGATCCGCGGTATGCCGACGACGAGCCGCTGGGCCCGGACGAGGCTGCGCGCGACCGCTTTCGAGCATTCGCACGCAGGCAGCTCGCGGGCGACTGATCTAGGAGACGTCGACGACGTAGGAGCCGGTCAGGGGAAGCCGAAAGTCGTTCCTTGGCGTCCCCCAGAAGCCCTCGTCGACGGTTTCGGCTTCCGGCCGGCGGCGAATCACTACGGAAGATCCTGCCGATGTCCCTGGACGGCCCTTCCTGCGCCCGCCGAACAGCCTGCATAATGGGGTGCTTGTGAAGCGCGCGTCTGTCGGCTTCCTCATCGCCCTGTTGCTCCTGACTGCTGCGGCCGCAGATGCAGGCTCGCGGCACACGCAGGCATCGGGCGCGACCGCACGCGCGTATGCGATCCGCGTCGTCGTTCCCGGACAGACCGGTGCGGAGACTCCGACCGTGACCGCACCCCACGACCAGGTTCAGTTCAGCGGCAGCTTCACGTACGGCACCGGGCCGGACGGCAATCCGATCGTCACCAGCGGGTCCGCGAACGCGAGCGCGTCAGCCCAGGCGGGCACGAACGCCTCGGCGTCAGCCTCGGCCGAAGTCGACTCGCTCTCTCTCTTCAACGGCGAGATCACCGCCGCGAACGTCGTGGCGCAGGCGCACGCGGAGGCGCGGGCCGGCGCTGCGAACGGCGACATCACGGGCTCGACCGTGACCGACCTCGTCGCGCTTGGACAGAAGGTGACGGGCGCCACCTCTGTCTCTCTCGCCGACTGGGGATCTCTCACGACGGTTTCGGGTGGAGCGAGCGGGACGCCCGCGACTGGATACCGCGGGAGCGTGACCTCACTCGAGATCCGGCTCACGGCGGATCACGGCGGTCTGCCGGCTGGAACGACGATCCTCGTCGGCTACGCGGAGGTCGCCGCCCAGGCCGCGCCGCCCGAGCCGTCCGCGCAGAATCCTCGGCCGGCGCAGACAAAGCCCGCGTCGAAACAGCACGCGCCCGAGCCGACTCCCGGCGTACTGCCGATCCTCCAGCCGCCGCACGTCACGCCGAAGCTGACCGCCGGGGGTTACGTGTTCCCGGTGTACGGGCCATCGTCGTACAGCGACACGTTCGGCGCCCCCCGCGGTGACATCTCGAGCGGGTGGCACCACGGAGACGACATCTTCGCGCCGCTCGGGGCGCCGTTGCTCGCGGTCGCTTCGGGAACGCTCTTCTCCGTCGGCTGGAACAGGGTCGGCGGCAACCGGTTGTGGCTGCGTGACGGGCAGGGCAACCTCTTCTATTACGCCCACCTGTCCGCGTTCTCGCCGCTGGCTGTGAACGGGAACAAGGTCAATGCGGGCGACGTGATCGGTTTCGTCGGCAACACGGGCGATGCGCAGGGGACGCCGTTCCACCTGCACTTCGAGATCCATCCCGTCGGTCTACTCGGGCTCGGGTATGACGGCGCCGTCAACCCGACGTCGTATCTCAACGCCTGGCAGCACCTTCAGGACGTCAGCTTCGCAGGCGGCGATGCCTGGGCGCCGTTGCACTCGCTCGG
>JBKPTB010000116.1:0-11699 GCA_046735315.1 Actinomycetota bacterium | reverse complement strand
CCTAACTAGGTTAGGCGGCGAGTGCGAGATCGTTCTTCGCACTTGCTTTTTTGCCGGTGGATTTACGAGGCCAACCGGCGACCTCGGCTTGCAGCTCTGCCGGAGAACCGACCACGTCGAAACCAGGTCGCCCCCGTATGTCGTTGCTCCTGATGTTAGCCGCTAATCACCGCCCCTTCGGCTTCGCCAGCTGGACGACCTCATAAGGAGCCGAGCCCGGGTTGGCGACCCCGAACTTGGCGTTCACGGCGAAGAGCCGACGCCCGTGGTCGTCGATCGTCGTGGGGACTCGGAAGTCGGGATCCGAGAGACGGCTGACGACCCGACCAGAGGCGAAGTTGGGCGCCAGGGCGATGACGGCCACGCGGTTGTCCGTGTTCTGGACGACGTACAGCGTCTTCCCGGTGAGCAGGATTCCGTCGCCGTTGGCCACGCTCTCGTTGCCGGCGAGGGTGATCTGCCTCACGGCTCCGGTAGCCGCATTGATGCGGAAGAGCTTGCCGGTGTTCGACTGGACCGCAATTAGGGTCTTGCCGTTCGGCGTGGCGTCGATCCCGTTCAGGTTGAAGCCCGCGCCAAGGACGAACGGGGTCCCGATCGTGATCGTGGTAAAGGCTCCGAGCGCCCCTCCTGGTCCAATCGCCACCTTGTAGAGCACCGCCTTGCGCGAGTCGGTGAAGTAGGCGGCGGTAGGAGTGACGACAACGTCATTGATGAAGGTGTCACCACCGGCGAAATCGTAGGTACGGATGAGCGACCCGGTCATCGCATTGAAGACATACGCATCGCCGGTTCCGGCTCCCGCAACCCAGAGCCGGTTCTGCGGATCGAGCTCGATGCCCGTCGCAGTTCGTTCGCTTCCACCTGGGACAAGAATCTGGCCGCTGCCGGTGCGGAGATTGCCCCGGTAGACGGCACCCGTGACGCGTGAGCCGACGTAGAACGTCGTTCCTCTTCCGACCTCGATTCCTTCGGGCTGAAATCCCTGCGGAAGTTGGATGACCTGCGGGAACGGTCGTGTAGCACCCGGCGACCCCGCCACCAGCGTCGCCGACAGCGCCGCGAGCGCCCCGACCAGCGTGAACGCACGAAGCATGAAAAACCCCCTGGTTTCAGACTGCGTTTCCCAAGCCTACGCAGGCCAACCCTCGCTGGATCGTGCGCCCGTGCACTAGCGCCGTGATTTGAGGGCACGCTCCATGTCGCGGTCGGCTTCGCGTTTCGCGATGTCGCGCCGTTTGTCGCGAACTTCCTTGCCGCGGGCGAGCGCCAGCTCGACCTTCGCCCGGCCGTTCTTGAAGTAGAGCTTCGTCGGCACGAGCGTCAGGCCGCGCTGCGCGACCTTGCCCGCCAGCGACTCCGCCTCCTTCTTGTGCAGCAGGAGCTTCCGGTCTCGATCCGGATCGTGGTTCGCGATGTTCCCCTGCTCGTACACGGAGATATGCGCTCCCACGAGCCACGCCTCCCCATCGCGGAGGTCCGCATAGGCCTGCTGGAGCGACGCCCGGCCGTCCCGAAGAGATTTGACCTCGGTGCCGGTGAGGACCAGGCCGGCCTCCACCCGCTCGAGGAGGTGGTAATCGTGCCGGGCCCGCCGGTTGTCGACGATGAGTTTTTCGTCGGATCTCGCCATTTCGACGAGTCTAGAAGCCGCGGACGGTGGCGCTACAATCGGGGCCTGTCACCGGGGAGAGGGACGCGGGTTTACGGATGAAGAGACTGGGGGTCAGACGAGAGCGTCTCGCCGCGGGTGCGGTCGTGTTGGCCCTGCTCGCGGCCGGAGGAGCGCTTGCCTTCGCCGTTACTGCGGGGGCGGCACCTCAGGGCGCCCTGCAGGAGACCACGGTTCCGTCGCCGACCGACACGGGCCCGACACCCGACCCCGCGCCCGCTCCGAAGCCTGCGCCCAAGCCGGCACCGAAGCCTGCGGCGACCACGCACCGAACGTACACGGCGCCCCGAACCTACAGCGTGCCGACCCGGACGTACAGCGCTCCCACCTACACCGCGCCGAGCGCCACCGCGGCGCACTCGAGCAAGCCGCGGGCCACGACCACGCACAAGGCCCTTCACAAGAAAAAGCCTCCGGCCAAGAAGCCCGCAGCAACGACGTCGACTCCGGTCGAGACGACGCCCCTACCGGCGGCGCTCATTCCGATCGGCGCGAAGCAGGTTCCTCCGTCGTCGAAGGATGACCATGCGATCACGAGGGTCCTCTTCATCGCCGGAGTGACGTTCGCGGCCTTGCTCTTCTTACTGGCTGCGGCAGTTCCGGGAACGCCGGTCCGCTTCACCCCCGTCGGGCGGGTCGTCTTCGAGCACCAGCAGGATCTGGTGCTCGTCGGCCTGGCGGCGTTCGTCATCACCGTGTTTGTCTATGTCCTCACGGGACACGGACTGTGATTCGCCGACTCCTCTACTGCGTCTTGTTTTTGGCATTGGGCCCGATCGGCTACGCCGCTAGCGCTCCAGCCTTGCCTGCGCCTTTCTCGTGGCTCGATCGCCCGTCGGCAGACACCACCGCAGATCCGACAACAACCGACTCCACGTCGACCGACACCACATCGACGGACACCACCACTACCACATCGACCGATACAACAACAACCGACTCCACGTCGACCGACACCACATCGACGGACACCAGCACCACATCGACCGATACAACAACAACAACAACAACAACAACAACCGACTCCACATCAACCGACTCCACATCGACCGATACCACGACCACTACCTCGTCGACAGACACGACTTCAACGACGAGCAGCACGACGTCGACGACGACGCCCAGCACAACGAGCTCTTCGAGTACCTCGACGACCGTGCCTTCCCCTGAGCCGGTTCCTCCACCTCCTCCGCGCACCACAACGGTCGCTCCAACCACCACGGCTTCGCCGACTTCTACGATTCCGCCAAGCGTCCGGAATCTCAGAGCGGTCCTGGGTGACCGTTCCGTGACACTCACGTACCAGATCCCAGCCGGCGTGGACCACGTAGTAATCAAGCGCCGGGTCGCCGATGGCGCCGAAGAGGTTGCCTATAGTGGAAGCCAGGAGAGATTCACCGATCGAGGGCTCTCGAATGGCGTCCAGTACCGGTATGTCGTGGCCTGCGTGAACAAGGCAGGTAACGAATCGGCGGGGGTCGCCGTCGAGCTTGTACCCAGGCGGAACCTTCTCCGCGCGCCGAAGGATGGGGCACGCCTACGAAAGGCACCAAAGCTGATGTGGGCTCGCGATGGCGAGGCTAGCTACTACAACGCCCAGCTACTCCGAAACGGCATCAAGATTCTGAGCGTCTGGCCGACCAGGCCGTCCTACAAGCTCAAGACGAACTGGTCCTACCGCGGCCACAAATACAAGCTCAAGGCCGGTGTCTACCAGTGGTTCGTCTGGCCCGGCTACGGCCCCCGCTCGCAGGTCGTCTACGGCCAGATGCTGGGCTCGAGAAGCTTCCGAATCGTCGGCTGAAGCCGGTCTAGCGTCCCGAGACCGCCATCCAGCGGAGCGTGCCCGCGAGGCTCACGATCGGCAGGATGGAGAGCGGAACGGCGAACGTCAAGGAGAGCATCATTTGCTCCCGCTGCTGATGATCAGCCCGAGCCCGGCGAGAACCAGGAGGGCGACGAGCGCCAGTGCTATGAACATTCGCTTCTTCATGTCGTCGATTCTCAGTCACAGGACGGATGAAGTCGTTACGGTCTTCCGTACTTCGGCGTGCGGCCTGCAGGTGAAAGCTCGACCTTCCCCTCGGGCTTCTCGATCTTCTCGACCAGCACCTCGATCGGGTCGCCCAGACGGTATGAGCGGCCCCCTCGCCGTCCGACCAGGGCGGTCCCGAGCTCGTTGAGCTCGAAATAGTCGCCTCCAAGCCTCCGAGCAGGCAGGTAGCCCTCGAAGACCTCACCGAAGCGGATGAAGAGGCCCGAGCCGATCGCGCCGGTGATCTCCCCCACGAAGGGGTCGTCCCATCCCCGCTCGAAGAGCGTCGCATCCAGCAGCCAGGCGAGACACAGCGCGTCGGCCAAGTACTCGACCTGGGCCGCCTCCCGCTCGCGGGCGGAGGTGTGCTCGGCGAGCGAGTCCAAAGCGCCGGGCGGCGCCTCGTCGCCGAGCCCCAGCTCCCGGAGCAGCGTGCGGTGGACGACGAGATCCGGATAGCGGCGGATGGGTGAGGTGAAGTGGCAGTAGGCAGGGCTCGCGAGGCCCGAGTGGCCGAGGTTCTCGGGGTGGTAGCGGGCCTGCTTCAGCGAACGGAGGACGAGGGAGGGGAACGCCTCCCGGCCGCGACCGGCCCGCGAGACGTAGTCGGAGACCCGCTCGCTGATCTCGCCCGCGAGCGCGGCGGCACCCGACGGAGACAGCTGGTCGGGCGCAGAAGGCGTGGGCACCTCGAGGTCGGCGAGCTTCTGCAATAGGAGCACGATCGCCTGCGGATCGGGTCGCTCGTGCACCCGGTAGAGCGTCTCGCGCCGGCGACTCGAGAGGAGCTCGGCCACGGCCTCGTTGGCCGCGATCATGAGCTCCTCGACGAGCCGGTGCGCGGTCGGCTCGGCTTCCAGCCAGGCCCGCGCCACGCCTCCCTTGCCGTCGAACTCGAAGTTGATCTCCGGGCTCTCGATCCGCAACGCGCCGCGCGCGAACCGGCGATCGCGCATCGCGGCGGTCAGCCGATCGGTCAGCTCGAGGGCAGCCGAGACATCCGGCTCGGCGTCGCGCCGCTCGGCCTGCCCGTAGGTCAGCCTGGCCTTGCTGCGGATGATGGAGCGGTAGAACTGCGGCGGCCCGTCGGGCGGCAGCTCGACGGTCACGCAGAGCCGATCCTCGTGCGGCCGCAGGCTGCACCGGTCTTCCGACAGGGCCGGCGGCAGCATCGGTGCGACGCGGCCCGGGACGTAGGTGGAGAAGGCGCGCTCCGCAGCCCCGTGATCGAGTGGAACACCGGCCGGCAGGTAGGCGGAAACGTCCGCGATGTGGACCCAGGCGCGAAAACCGCCATCCTCTTCCTGGACAGCGATCGCGTCGTCGAAGTCCTTGGCCGTCTCGGGGTCGATCGTGAAGCAGAGCTGGTCGCGCAGGTCGACGCGTTCGGAGAGATCAGGCTCCGGCGGCTCGTACGGCTCGAACTCGGTCCGCGCTCCGCTCTGGAGGAGCAACGCCGCGAGCACCGTCTCGATGTCGCTCGCCCGGCCGAGCCTCTGCACCACGCGCGCGCGCCCCCGACCCTTTCGGACGACGACGAGGTCTCCGGGCCGGAGGTCCCCGCTGCCCTTCCGGTCGATCTGAACGGGGACGTTCGGAACGAAGAACGGCTCGCCTACCAGTTGCTTGCCGCGCTTGTCGACCTCGACGACGAGGAGGTCGCTCAGGCCGTGGTCAGACGCGGAGGAAACGGCGGATGGTCAAGCCGGAGCCGGCGGCGCCGAGCAGGAGGCCCGTTGCGACCAGGATCAGCGCGTTCAGTGAGAACGACAGGGCGTTGACGTCGCTGCCGGCATTCAACGGCCCCGTGTGCAGGAGCGACGGCAGCGCGATCTCCTTGCCGAGGATCAGGAGCACCACCGCTCCCACCGCACCCGCGACTCCGCAGAGCAGGCCTTCCAGCATGAACGGGCCACGCACGAACCAGTTCGTGGCGCCGACGAGCTTCATGACTTCGATCTCGCGACGGCGCGAGAAGATCGATAACCGGATCGTGTTCGCGATCAGAAGCGTCGAGGCCAGGAGCAGGAGGATGACCGCGATGATGAAGAAGATCTCGATCACGTGGGCAAGCTTCAGCACCCGGTGTGTCGTCTTCTTCCCGTAGTCCACCTTGTCGATGCCCACGGTCGGGGTCGCCTTGAAGAGCGCGGCGACCTTTTCGATGTCCTCCCCGCGCTTCGGCACCACCGTCAGCGCATTCGGGAACGGGTTGGTCGGAAGCTGGCTGACTTCCTCCGGATGCTTCTGCTTCATCAGCTGGAGCGCCCTCTCCTTCGAGACGAAGACGGCGTCCTTGACGAGCGGGCTGGAGGTGGCGACCCGGGCCACGGCATCCATCTGCTGTTGGGTCGCCTCCTTGGCGCAGGTGTCGTTCGTGCAGTAGTAGACGTGCACGACCAGCTCGCGCTTGACGTGATCGCTCCAGGACACGACCCAGGTGCCGAAGGCGATGAAGAGACCGAGCAGGAACATGCCGATCAACACGGTCACGGTCGCGGCGAGCGTCGTCGAAAGGTTCGCGCCGAGCGAGCGCAACGACTCGGTGAAGATCAGCTTGACGCGCTCTATGACTCGTACCCTCCGCGTCGCTCGTCACGTGCGAGTCGGCCCTCTTCGAGCGCGATCACGCGGCGCCGCATCTTGTCGACCATCTCCCGGTCGTGCGTGACCATCAGGATCGTGGTGCCGGCCCGGTTGATGCGGTAGAGCAGCTGCATGATTCCGACCGACGTGTCGGGGTCGAGGTTCCCGGTCGGCTCGTCGCACACCAGGAGCGGCGGATGGTTGACGAACGCCCGGGCGATCGAGACGCGCTGCTGCTCACCGCCCGACAGCTCGTCGGGCAACGAGTTCATCTTGTGCGAGAGGCCGACCATGTTCATGACCTCCGGCACTTTGCGGCGAATGCTGTTCGCGTTCTCTCCCTGCACCTTGAGGGCGTAGGCGACGTTCTCGGCCGCAGTGCGGGTCGGGAGGAGCTTGAAGTCCTGGAACACGCAGCCGACGTTCCGGCGCAACTTTGGAACGCTCGAGCGGCGCAACCGCGTCAGGTCGCGGCCACCCACGACGATGCGCCCACGGGTCGGCTCGAGCTCCTTCAACAGGAGGCGGATGATCGTCGACTTCCCGGAGCCTGAGGCGCCGACTACGAAGACGAACTCGCCCTTCTCGATCACGAACGAGACGTCCCGTAGGGCTGTGACATCTGGCTCGTAGATCTTCGTCACCGACTCGAAGACGATCATCGAGCCGGGGCCCGCGACGGGGGCTTCGGTCGGCTGCGGCGCGGGCAGCGGCGCCGCGGGCAGGTCTTCTGTCTGAAGGGTTACGTCCGACACCGGGTCAGTAAGGGGGGCGCGTGGTGCTGGGCGCGCACCGGCCTGCGAATTGCGGCCAGTCTAGCGGAACGCTCAGACGACCTTTCCCGCTGCTCTCGCCAGCAAATAGGCGTGGATGAAGGGGTCCAGATTGCCGTCGAGGACTCCCTGGGCATTACCCGCTTCGTAATCGGTGCGATGGTCCTTTACGAGCTGGTACGGGTGGAGGACGTAGCTGCGGATCGGGTTTCCGCCAAAGCCCATGCTCACCACGCCTCGCTCCTTCGCCAGCTCCTGCTCCCGCTCCTCCTCGGCCAGCTCCGCGAGCCGGGACTTGAGGATGCGCATCGCTGTCTGCTTGTTCGCGGTCTGCGACCGCTCGTTCTGGCACTGGACCACCACGCCGGTCGGCAAGTGGGTGATGCGCACCGCGGAATCCGTCTTGTTCACGTGCTGGCCTCCCGCCCCCTGCGCGCGGTAGGTGTCGATGCGCAGATCGTTCTCGTCGACCTCGAGGTCGCCGTCCTGCGACAGGAGCGGTGCGGGAATGACCTGGGCGAAGGACGTGTGGCGGCGGTGCGCCTGGTCGAATGGGCTCAGCCGGACAAGACGGTGCTTGCCGCGTTCGGCACGAAGGATCCCGTAGGCGTTCTCGCCCTCCACGGTGAATGTGGCGGACTTGAGACCCGCCTCTTCGCCGGGGCTCGCCTCGATCACCTCGGTCTTGAAGCCGCGGTCGTCGGCCCAGCGCTCGTACATGCGGAGGAGCATCTCCGTGAAGTCCTGCGCATCGGTGCCCCCCACGTCGGACTGGAGCGTGACGACGGCGTCTCCCTGGTCGTACTCCCCGCTGAAAAGGGCCTCTTCCTGGAGTCGCTCGAGCTCCTCCCGGAGCGGTGCGATCGAATCCGCGATCTCCTGTTCCATCCCCCCGTCCATCGAGAACAGCTCCTGTGCGTCCTCGTAGTCGTGGGTCAGCTGCTCGTAGCGCTCGAGCTTGCGCGTGACGCGTGAGTGCTCTGTCGAGATCCTCGCCGCGCGCTCCTGGTCGTCCCAGAAGCCCGGCTCGCCCATCTGGGCTTCTAGCTCGGTGCGGCGTGCCGCAAGCGCATCCGGGTCAAAGGTAATCACGGACCCAGGCCAGCTGGGTCCTGATTTCCTCGAGCTGCTCGCTCAGCGGCTGTGCGCTCTCTTCGGCCACACGTCGATGGTAGCGCCGTGACCCGGTGGCGAGTGGGACAGTCCCTCGGACCTGCTCGCATCAGCCACGGCTGGGGACAGACCCCAGACATGTGACAACGCGACGAGTCCGGGAGAGACTGGGTCAGCCTTCAACCTCGAGGCCGGAGGCTAAGACCAGGCGAAGCCGGGCTTAGCCGCAGGCGCCCGTGCCCGCACGGTTGGCGGAGAACCGTCCAGCGTCAACACCAAAGGAGTGCGCGGGCTCCGCCCGCGCACGTTCAGCGCGACAAGCGCCGTACCTGAACCCGCGCGAAAGCGAAGCTTTCGCGCGGCAACTATGCGCCGTGGCACTTCTTGAACTTCTTGCCGCTGCCGCACCAGCAGGGGTCGTTGCGGCCGATGTTCTCCCGTTCGGACTTGACGATCGGACGCGGGGCGCCTGCAGTCGACGTCGTTCCGCCGCCGGACATCGCAAGCGTCGCGGTTGCGCCGCCCGCAGCACTGCCGCCCGCCGCGGCGATCGCGTCCGCTCCGGCCAGTGACTGATGTTCGTACTGAAGCCCGCCGCCGTTCATCGCCTGAGTCTGCTGCGCGCGCTGCAGCTCGTCCGCCTCCTCGGGCGCGAGCTGCGCGTGGAAGAGCGTCACGACGACCTCCTCGTGAATCGCCAGACCAAGCGCCTGGAACATGAGATGACCCTCGTGCTGGTATTCGACGAGCGGATCCTTCTGCGCCATCGCACGCAGGTGGACGCCCTCGCGCATGTAGTCCATCGCGTCGAGGTGCTCACGCCAGCGCTGGTCGACGACCTGCAGGATCACGAAGCGCTCGAGCTCGCGCATCAGATCCGGCGTCAGCTCTTCTTCCTTCGCCTTGTACTCGTCGCGCGCGTCGAGCTGGAACTCCTCGACCAGCGACTCGCGGCTGATCTCGTCCAGCTCCTCCCGGAGCTCGTCGACGGTGATCTCCGTCTCGTACAGCGTCGCCATCTGCTTGACGAGCCCTTCGAGGTCCCATTCCTCGGAGTACTCCTCCTGTGTGAACTCGGCGACGGTCGCCTCGATCACCTCGTCGATCCACGCCAGCACCTCCTCGGACATGTCCTCGCCCTCGAGCACCTGCCGCCGCTGCTCGTAGATGACCTCACGCTGCGTGTTCATCACGTTGTCGTACTTGAGGACGTTCTTGCGGGCGACGAAGTTCTGCTCCTCGACCTTCTTCTGCGCGCCCTCGATCTGGTTGGAGAGGATCTTCGCCTCCATGGGCTGATCCTCGGGAATCTTGAAGCGCTCCATGATCCGCTTGATCCGGTCACCGGCGAAGAGGCGGACGAGGTCGTCCTCGCCGGAGAGGTAGAAGCGGGACTCGCCGGGATCGCCCTGACGGCCTGAGCGACCGCGCAGCTGGTTGTCGATCCGCCGCGCCTCGTGACGCTCGGTACCGAGCACGTACAGGCCGCCGCGTTCGACGACGCCTTGCCCGAGCTTGATGTCGACGCCGCGACCCGCCATGTTGGTCGCGATGGTGACCGCGCCGGGCTGGCCGGCGTCCTTGATGATCTCGGCCTCGCGCGCATGCTCCTTCGCGTTCAGGACGTTGTGCGGGATGCCTTGCCGCTTCAGCAGCTCCGACAGGTATTCCGAGGTCTCGACCGCGATCGTGCCGACAAGCACCGGCTGCCCGTTCTCGTGGCGCTCCTTGATGTCCCGCATCACCGCCTGGAACTTGCCTTCCGCCGACTTGAAGATGAGGTCGTTGTTGTCGTCGCGCGCGACCGCGACGTTCGTCGGGATCTCGACGACGTGGAGGTTGTAGATCTCGACGAACTCCTTCTCCTCGGTCTTCGCGGTACCGGTCATTCCCGCGAGCTTCTCGTAGAGGCGGAAGTAGTTCTGAAGGGTGATCGTCGCCAGCGTGACGTTCTCCTCCTGGATCTTCACGCCTTCCTTGGCCTCGATCGCCTGGTGGAGGCCCTCCGACCAGCGCCTCCCTTCCATGATCCGGCCCGTGAACTCGTCGACGATCTTCACCTCGCCGTCCTGGATCACGTAGTCGACGTCGCGCTTGTACAGGGACTCGGCCTTCAACGACTGGATCAGGTGGTTGACGAGCTGCGAATTGCGCGGGTCGTAGAGGCTCTCGATGCGAAGAGTGCGCTCGACCGCATCGATCGACGCCTGACCCGGCGCGACAGTCTTGTGCTTCTCGTCGAACTCGTAGTCCGCGTCGGGATTGCCGCCTTTGAGCAGCGGGTCGTGCGGGACTCCCTCCAGCCCGCGCGCGATGCGCGCAAAGTCGTAGTAGATCTGCGCCGCCGTCTCGGGCTCGCCCGAGATGATCAGCGGCGTCCGCGCCTCGTCGATCAGGATCGAGTCGACCTCGTCCACGATCGCGTACGCGTGACTGCGCTGCACGACCCCGTCGAGGCTGACCGCCATGTTGTCGCGGAGATAGTCGAAGCCGAACTCGGAATTCGTCCCGTAGGTGATGTCGCACTCGTATGCCGCCCTGCGGTCGGCGAACGGCATCATGTTCTCGATGAACCCGACGGTCATCCCGAGTCGTTCGTAGACCCCGCGGTTCCACTCTGCGTCGCGTTGTGCGAGGTAGTCGTTGACAGTGACGAGATGGACGCCGCGGCCCTCGAGCGCGTTGAGGTAGAGCGCGAGGCTCGCGACGAACGTCTTGCCCTCGCCCGTCTTCATCTCCGCGACGTCGCCCTCGTGGAGGACGATCCCGCCCATCAGCTGGACGTCGAACATCCGCTGGTCGGACTCGCGCAGGCGCGCCTCCCGGACCGCGGCGAACGCCTCGAAGAGCAGCTCTTCGAGCGACTCTCCATTCTCCAGCCGCTGCCGTAACTCGACCGTCTTGTCCCGCAGCTGCTCGTCCGACAGCTCTCGAAATTCGGGTTCGATCGAGGTGATGTAGGCGGCCTGCTCGGCGAGCCGCTTCATGCGGCGACCCTCGCCGACGCGGAGGATCTTCTCGAAAGAGCCGAGCTGGCTGGACACCAGGTCTAGCGTAGCGGCTCGGGGTTTGTGTCCTTCTTCACGATTCGATTACCGGAAGATTAGAACTCCGACTTAGGGTCGGTCTATGCGGAAGGCGGTGTTGGGGGTCGCCCTGGCGCTCTGGCTCGCGCCGCCCTCCCACGCTGCCACGCGCATCGTCTACTCGAGCGCCCGGTCGGGCTCGATGGAGCTCTACGGCGTCGACCCTTCGACGGCCAAGTCCACGTCCTCCGTCTTGGCGATGGAAAGGACGGTGTTGTCGGCTACGGACGTTACGCGCGGTTCATGGACAGCGGACTGGTCTACGCGGACGGCTCACGCGTCCACTTCGTCCCCTTCGTGCAGCTCTTCCGTTAGAGCGGGTCGACCCGTACTTCCCAGAGCTCGCCGTCCAGCCGTGACGCACGGATGACGGCGTCGCCGCCGCCGAGCGCCTCCAGCTCCGGGATCGTCCCGAACGAACGGTTGCCGTCGAC
>JBKPTB010000115.1:0-8456 GCA_046735315.1 Actinomycetota bacterium | reverse complement strand
GTCGCCGACGCATTGGACAAAGTGCAAGGTCTCGAGGGCAAGACCGTCATTGACGCCACCAACCTCTACGGCATCGATCCGCCGCCCGGGTTCGCATCGAACGCCGAGTTCATCAAGTCGAAGACGAATGGGCCGACGGTGAAGTCCTTCAACCTCAACTTCGCACGTCTCTTCGACCAGGTCGGAGAACAACGCGAGAAGCCGGGCAACATCTGGAGCGGCGACGAGGAGGCGCGCGAAGCCGTCGAGCAGTTGATTCGCGACGCGGGCTACGAGCCGTTGTACGCCGGGCCGCTCGAGAACGCGGCTCCGCAGGAGCAGTTCTTGAAGCTCATGCTCGGAATTGGCAACGACATCGGCCCCTGCTTTTACCGCTTCTGGTCGCCGGGATAGCGCGCCGGACTACCTCACGAGCGCCACGACGAGCGACGCAATGCGGTCGCAAAGGCAATGCTGAGCCGTTAGTGGCGAAAGTGTCGGCGTCCGGTCAGGACCATCGTGGCGCCCGCCGTGCGGACCGCCTCGACGACTTCGTCGTCGCGTTTCGATCCGCCGGGCTGGATGATTGCGGTCACGCCGGAGTCGAGTGCCGCCTGCGGCCCGTCGGGAAACGGGAAGAACGCATCCGAGGCGAGCACGGCGCCCTCGAGTGTGTGGCCGTGCTCTCGCGCCTTCTCGAGCGCCAGCCGCACCGAGTCGACCCTGCTCGTCTGGCCTCCTCCGATGCCGATCGTCGCGAGATCCTTCGCCAGGACGACTGCGTTCGAGCCCACGTGCTTGCACACCCGCCAGGCGAAGACGAGGTCACCCCAACACGTCTCGTTCGGGTCGCCGCACGCCACCTCCATCGTCTCGCGGTCGTCGACGTCCCAATCGCGGTCCTGCACCAGGGCGCCGCCGAGGACGCGCTTGAGGTCGCGCTCCCCGCGCTGAAAGCCGCGTCGCTCGCGATCGTGCAGGATCCGGATCGCCTCCTTCCGCTGCAGCACCGTGAGCGCCCCATCGTCGTAATCGGGCGCGAAGAGCACGTCGATGAACCGTTCCGCGAGCGCCTCGCCGAGCCGGGCGGACACAGGACGGTTGACGGCACAGACCATCCCGAACGCTGAAACCGGGTCCGACGCGAGCGCGCGGTCGTAGGCCTCCTCGATCGTCCCCGCGACGGCGACGCCGCAGGGGTTTGCGTGCTTGACGATCACACAGGCGGGAAGCGCAAACTCGCGCAGCAACAGCCGAGCGGCGGAGAGGTCGAGCAGGTTGATCAGCGAGAGCTCCTTTCCGTGGAGCTGCTCGACTCGTGAGAGCAGGTGAACGCGCGCGCCCTGCTCGGCGTAGTAGGCAGCCCGCTGGTGCGGGTTCTCTCCGTAGCGGAGGTCTGCGACTTTCGTGAAGGCCGTGACGAGTGTCTCCGGGAATGCCTCGATGTCGCCGAACCACCGCGCGATTGCGGCCTCGTACGCGGCCGTGGTCGCGAACGCCTCCGCCGCCAAGGTGCGCCGCGTCGCAGGGGAGAGATTCCCGCGGTTCCGCAGTTCCTCCAGAACCGACTCGTAGCGGTCCGGCCGGCAGACCGGTGCGACATGCGCGAAGTTCTTGGCCGCCCCGCGCAGCATCGAAGGACCGCCGATGTCGATCATCTCGACGGCCTCCTCCTCGCGCACGCCGTAACGCCCAGCGACGTCGCTGAAGGGATAGAGGTTGACGCAGACGACGTCGAAGGGGCGGATCGCCTGCTCCTCAAGCGTCGCCACGTCATCGGAATGGTCGCGCCGGGCGAGGATCGCGGCGTGGATCGTGGGGTGGAGGGTCTTGACCCGGCCACCGAGCATCTCCGCGACACCAGTCAACTCTTCGACGCGCTCGACGTCGAGCCCGACCTCGTGCTCGAGGAAGTCCGCGGTGCCGCCGCTCGCGACGAGCTCGTAGCCCAGCTCGGCCAGACCGCGCGCAAACTCCTGCAGACCGGTCTTGTCGTAGACGGAGATCAGCGCGCGCACAGCTCGGCCACCACCTCGGGAAGGATGCGGTGCTCGACTGCGTGGATGCGCTGCACGAGGCTCTCGCGCGGCTCGACCTCCACCGGCTCCTGGCGAATCACGGCGCCCGTGTCGAGCCCGTCGTCGACGTAGTGCACTGTGACGCCGGTTGTCCTGACGCCGGCGACGAGTGCATCCTCGATCGCACGGGCACCTGGAAACTCCGGCAGAAGCGAAGGATGGACGTTGACGATGCGATCGGGGAAACGCTCGAGGAACGCCGGCGTCAGCAGATGCATGTACCCGGCCAGGACCACCAGGTCGACTCCCCGGAGCTGCAGCCAGTCCGCCAGCTCGCGGTCTCTCGCAGCGCGGTCCGGATAGTGCTCGAGCTCGAACACTCGCGCGGGAAGTGCAGCCGCCTCCGCCCGTGCGAGCGCTCCCGCGTCAGCGCGATTGGAGGCAACGGCTGCGATTGGCAGCCCGGCGTCGATCAAGGCCTGCAGGTTCGTTCCCTCTCCCGAGACGAGGACGCCGATCACGCCAGCTCACCGATGACGAGCGCGCCCGGTGGCGGCGCCGGAACGACCGCACACATTCCGATTCCGAGGTTGAAGACTCTCCGCAACTCGTCCTCTTCGATGCCTCGTTCGGCGAGCCACGAGAAGACGGCTGGACGCTCCCACGCAGCCCAGTCGATGCGGGCCTCGAGCCCGTCAGGAAGGACTCGCGAGAGGTTGCCGAGGATCCCGCCGCCGGTCACGTGCGCGAGTGCACGGAGGTCGGTGGTCGCTCGAAGCTCGCGAACCTCGTCGACGTACAGCCGATGCGGCGCCAGCAGGAGATCGGCATCGAAGTCTCCGTCCCCAACCAGCTCGCGAACGAGCGAGAACCCATTCGTGTGCAACCCGCTGGAGGGCAATCCGATCACGAGGTCGCCACGATGGCAGCGCGAACCGTCGATGAGCTCAGAACGCTCCACGAGCCCAACGCAGGTCCCCGCGAAATCGAGCTCTCCGTCGCGATAGATGCCCGGCAGCTCGGCCGTCTCTCCGCCCACCAGCATGCAGCCTGCAGCGCGGCAGATCTCGGCCGCTCCTTCCACAAGCTCGGTGACGTCTTCCTGCTCGATCCGGCCCGCCGCGACATAGTCGAGGAGGAAGAGCGGATCGGCGCCGCAGCACAAGACGTCGTCGATGCAGTGCGCGGCGAGATCCATGCCGGCCGAACGGAGCCGGCCGGCTCGTCGCGACAGCATCAGCTTCGAGCCGACGCCGTCGGTGGACGCCGCCAGAAATCGGCGCTCGTCCAACGGGTAAAGGCCTGCGAATCCTCCGAAAGACCGAGCGCCCGTGGACTCGACCGCAGTCCGCAGGCGCTCGACAATCGATTCCGCCGTGGCGAGCGAGACCCCCGCTCCTTCGTACGTCTTCGGCTGGCTCGTCAGGGATCCAAGTCTAAAGCCCCTCTCGGCTCGGGCGTCCCTCGTCAGCCTCCGAGGTCGATCAGCTGGGCCGCCGTAGGAGATCCGACGGTCACCTGCGAGCCGGCGATCCCTCGGAGCACGAACGCGTTGCTCTCGACCGGAACTCGCCGACCCTCCGCCTCGGCGTAGGTATGGCCGTCGCCGACGAGGCCGACGACGAGCCGCGAGCCGTCTTCCTGGCGGTCGGCCATGAAGATGCTCCCCGTAAGCAGGACATGTCGGTCGGCGCAGGCTCCTCCAGCGGTGCCCGCGGCGTCGTCCACCTCGATCAGACAGAGCATTCCCTCTTTGCCGGGAACGGCGTACAGCCGCAGCGTTCCTTCGAGGCGGAGCAGGCGGGAGCCCTGGCCCTCCTTCGAGGCGAAGTTTCTAGCGGCGAACGGATAGGCGAGCACGCTCTGCGGAAGCGAGTCTTCTGCTCCGGGCGCACGCACCAGGGCGGATACCGACCCGTTGCCGATCTTCACCCTGTCGCTACCGCCGAACACGAGTTGCGACAGCAGACCCGCCGTCGCCGCGGCAAGAAGCAGCGCCGCCGCAAACTGAACACGTCGTCGCTTCACGGCTACCACTGGTCCATGCAGTCGTAGACGAAGTGCGTGCCGCCGTCACGGTTCGAGCAGTAGGCGTACGTGAGGTAGTACCGAGGATGGGCGTTGAAGCAGTTGCCGGTGCAGCGCTTGTCGAAGTGGCGATACCCGGCCGGCGTGACTTCCCAGACCTCGCTCGACCAGCCGGCGTTCGGTCCGAAGTACAGCTCGTTGTAGCTGTGGTTGTGGGCGGTCATGCGGTCGTAGCCCATTCCGTTCGGCGCCATGTTGCGCTGCCACCAGTAGATGTACGAGGTTGCGCCTGCCGCGGGAACGAGCCCGAAGGCCAGGGTCGCGACGACCGCGAGGGCCGCGATTCGTCTTCGTCGAATTCTCGGTTGCACCGTCACCGTCCTTGTCGGATTTCGTGGACCCGACCAGGATCGAACGACTTCGACGGTGCGTCAATTCGCAGTTTTGGACAGTGTCGCGCCGGGCGAAGGCTCAGACGAACAGCTCTGCATGCAACTGCGGACGGCCTTGTGGGCCGTCGGGAAGAAAGCGTACGAGCGTGTTACCGATCGTGACCGTGTCTTGCGTGTATGGCGCCTCGAGGAGCTCGCCGAGAGCGGCAGCCTTGAGCTCCGGGTCGTCCGCACGTAGCTGCAGCTCGGCGAGCTTGAGCTCGGAATCGCTCGCGAGAAGCTCGTCGAGCCACTCGCGCGGAGGGTGCAGCTCCAGCCGGAAGCCTGCGTTCGTCGTCACGAACGTGCGTCGCCCGCCGTGTTCCTGGATGCGCAGTTCGCGCATGTCTGCACGGGCCAGCGTGGCCACGAAGTCGTCCTCGTCGAGCGCGAAGCCGAGATGGTCGAGCCTGGGCAGCTCCCACTGGCCCGGCTGGACGACGACGTTCACCGCGCCACGCTCGAGCTCGGTCAGGCGCAACTTGAATCCGAGGCGGTCCAGCTCCTCCCAGCCGTGGCCTGCCTCGAACGAGGTCGTCTCCTCTTCGATCCGTCCGTGCCGGGCGACGAGGCTGAAGCCGAGCTTCCCGACGTAGCGGGCCTCCACCTCCCGGACCTTGCTGGTCACCAGGTGGTAATGGAAGAGCTGCACGACCGGCAGACTAGTGCCCATGGCGGCCCACCTGGCTGTGGACACGAGCTGGACGTTCGATCCGTTGCAGGTCGTTCCGACCCTGCTCCTCGCCGCGCTCTACGCCCGCCGCGTGCGCACGCTCCGTGCTCGTGGAAGCGAGGTGCCGGGCTGGCGCATCGCGCTCTTTGCCGCCGGCATCGGTCTCCTCTTCGTTGCGCTCGTCACGCCGGTCCACGCGCTCGGCGAACAGCTCTTCAGCTTCCACATGCTGCAGCACGTGCTCCTCGGAGACCTGGCGCCGCTCGCGCTGCTGGCCGGGTTGACAGGGCCGATCCTGCGACCCATCCTCGCCTTCCTCTACCGATTGCGTGCACTCGCGAATCCGTTCGTCGCGCTGCCGCTCTGGGCCTTGAATCTCTACGTCTGGCACCTTCCGTACCTCTACGACGCAGCCGTCCGGCACGACTCGGTGCACGCGCTCGAGCACTTCTGCTTCTTCACCGGCGGGGTGATCATGTGGCTGCCCGTTCTCGAGACGGTGCCCGCCCCGGAATGGTTCGGCACCGGGGCCAAGCTCGGTTATATCGCCGTCGTCCGTGTGGTCGAAACCGTGCTCGGAAACGTCTTCTTCTGGGCGGGGTCGGTCTTCTATGCCGTTTACGCCCACCGGCAGCGGCTGTGGGGGATCTCGCCGCTCGAGGACCAGGGCATTGCCGGTGCGGTGATGATGATCGAAGGCTCGATCGTCACGCTGGTCGCGCTCGCCTGGCTGTTCCTACGCATGGCGGGGGAGGGAGAGCTGCGGCAGCAGCTGCTCGAAAGAGGCCTCGATCCTCGAACCGTCAAGCGCGCGGTGCGGTACCACCGTGCGGAGGAACTGATCCGCCCGCGCTGAGCAAGCCGATTGGCGTTCTTCTACGATCCCGAACTCGTGAAGCTCGAGATCGTCCACGTCCCCGACCTCGCCGCTTTTGAGCGAAAGGAGCAGGATGTCCGCGACACCGCCTGATCAACCGAACACGCAACAGCAACCCGGTGGCCACGGCAGTCCCGCTGGCGGTCCGAATGTCAACCTCAACCTGTCGGCGCTGATGCCCACGCCTGGAAACGCCGAGCTCGTGGTCTACATCCTGGCGACTCTTCTCCTGACGATCATTGCGCTCGCGAGCGATGCGTTCGACGTCAGGGGCTGGGTCACCGCGTTCACCGCAATTACGATCGCGTACCTGATCTCGCGCGGGATCGCCAAGGCGAGCCGCGTGCTCGAGCGCTAGCTGGTCTGTGGCACCGGCTGGGGGGACCTCCCGGTTCCCCCAGACCCCTTCCACCGGTCCGCTTCGCGGACAAGCCGCTTACACGGCTTACACGGCTTACACGGCTTCGAACTGCAGCTTCGCGGCTTCGCGCGGGATTGCCGTCGGGTAGTCCCGCGTGAGGCACGCTCGACAGAACTCGGACTCGGGGCGCCGGGTCGACTCCTGCAGGCCTTCGAGTGAGAGGTAGGCGAGCGAGGTGGCGCCTATGTGCTCCCGAACCTCCTCCACCGTCTTACCGGCGGCGATCAGCTCGTCGGGATCGGCCAGGTCGATGCCGTAGAAGCACTCGCCGATCACGGGCGGCGACGAAATGCGGACGTGCACCTCGGACGCACCCGCGTCGAAGAGCATCAGGACGATCTTTCGCGTCGTATTGCCGCGCACGATCGAGTCGTCGACGACGACGACGCGCTTGCCCGCGACCTCGGCGAGCGGGTTGAACTTCAGCCGGATCCCCTGCTCGCGCAGACCCTGATCGGGCTGGATGAAGGTGCGGCCGACGTAACGGTTCTTGATCACGCCTTCGCTGAAGGGGATGCCGAGTGCGCGCGAGAATCCGATTGCGGCGGGCGTCCCCGAGTCGGGGATCGGCATGACGAGATCCGCCGCGACCGGTGACTCGTGTGCCAGGTGCTCGCCCATGCGAACCCGGGCGCCGTGGACCTCGACGCCGGAGAGCCGCGAGTCGGGTCGTGCGAGGTAGAAGAACTCGAAGATGCAGAGCGCCCCGCCTGCGTCCTGCGGGATCACCTGTTTGGCCTCTACCCGCTCGTCGATGACCATGAGCTCGCCGGGACGGATCTCGCGCTCGAGCTCGGCGCCCACGAGATCGAGCGCGCACGTCTCGGAAGCGACCACCCAGTCTCGGTCGAGCCGGCCGAGACAGAGCGGCCGCATCCCGCGGGGATCACGAAAGGCGATCAGCTTCCCTTCGCTGAGCGCCACGACGGAGAAGGCGCCGTCGAGCTTGCGCATCGCGTTACCTACGGCGTCGGCGAGCGGCGCCGGATCGTTCGCGATCAGCGCCGCGATGACCTCGGTGTCCGCAGTCGTCGCAGGGCGATGGCCGTGCTCGCCCAGTTCCTCGCGGAGCGCCGCGGCGTTCGTGAGGTTGCCGTTGTGGCCGAGCGCGATCGTGCGCGCGCTGCCGTGCTGCACCAGCGGCTGTGCGTTCCACCACTGTGAGGAGCCGGTCGTGGAGTAGCGAGTGTGCCCGATCGCGAGATCGCCGCGAAGCCCGCGCAGCTTCTGTTCGTCGAAGACCTGCGTCACGAGCCCCATGTCGCGGAGCGCAGTGAGGCGCTCCCCGTCGGAGACGGCGATTCCCGCGGACTCCTGCCCACGGTGTTGGAGTGCAAAGAGGCCGAAGTAGGTGACCCGTGCGACGTCACGCTCGGGCGCCCGAACCCCGAAGAGCCCGCACATTTAAGGAATCACGCCAATCCGGCGCAGTCCCTTGCTACCAAGTCGCTCGACATCTGCGGCTGCACACGCGAGCAGGACCTGGCCGCCCGGACCGTCCTCCGGCAGCTCCACGTCGGCCTCGACCCCGCTGTGGGCCTCGGCCTCGCGGAGCGCGTGCTCTAACCCAAGGGCGGAGACGTCATGGGCGAGCGTCAGCACGGTTGCAGCCTTCCAGACGTAGCGGATGAGTGCGGCCTCGGCGGCGAGGTCGAGCTCCCCTGGTGCCGTCGCGAGCAGCACGACGTCGCCCGAGCGCCACCTCCCGGGGACGAAGCGGACGTCCGGGACGAGCCCGACGCAACCAACGACCGGCGTCGGCGGGATCGCTCGCCCGTCGGTCTCGTTGTAGAGCGAGACGTTGCCCGAGACGACGGGGATCCCGAGGGCGTCCGCCGCGTGCGCGATGCCCTCGATCGCTCGCCCGAGCTCCCAGCCAATGGCGGGCTTCTCCGGATTGCCGAAGTTGAGGCAATCCGTCAGCGCCAGCGGCTCACCACCCGCACAGGCGACGTTGCGCGCTGCCCCGAGCACGGCGAGCACACCGGCGCGGTACGGATCGCGTTCGCCCGGAGGCGGTCCCTGCAAC
>JBKPTB010000114.1:0-13607 GCA_046735315.1 Actinomycetota bacterium | reverse complement strand
AGTACGTCCGAGCCGGAAGTTATGTTTTCGATTATGGCAACA
This sequence comes from Actinomycetota bacterium, assembly GCA_046735315.1. GTDB lineage: Bacteria > Actinomycetota > Thermoleophilia > Gaiellales > Gaiellaceae > 3-1-20CM-4-69-9. Next base: position 13,565 of record JBKPTB010000114.1, on the reverse strand, counting down.
ACCTCAGAGGTGAGGCCCGTGAAGGTGGAGTAGCGGAGGCCTTCTCATACCCGGGCTTCGTCCCGGCCTATATACGGCCGCTGTTCTGTCGCGGTGTCGGCCCGTTTCGGTGGGCTGCACTCTCGGGAGAGGCGGCGGACATCGCGGCGATCGACGCGGTGCTCCGCGACCTCTTTCCTGATGACTCGTTGTTGCAACGGTGGCTCGAGCTCGCGCCGGGGCGCGTCGCCTTCCAGGGCCTGCCGGCACGCATCTGCTGGCTCGGTTACGGGGACCGCGCGCGGGCGGGCCTCGCGATCAACGAGCTGGTCCGATCCGGTGCGGTCAAGGCGCCGGTCGTGATCGGGCGCGATCATCTCGACTCCGGCTCGGTCGCGTCTCCCTATCGAGAGACCGAGGCCATGAGGGACGGGTCCGACGCTATCGCCGACTGGCCGATCCTGAACGCCTTGCTCAACGTGGCGGCCGGCGCGACCTGGGTGAGCGTGCACCACGGAGGTGGGGTGGGAATCGGCAACTCGATTCACGCGGGCATGGTCGTGGTCGCCGACGGAACCGACGACGCGGCGGAACGGCTCGAGCGGGTGCTGACGGCCGACCCGGGCACCGGCGTCATGCGTCACGTCGACGCCGGCTACCCCGAGGCGGTCGCCGCAGCGGAAGCACACGGGCTCGAGGCGCCGATGTCGCCGCGCGAACCCGAATGAGCTCGGCGGGCGGCGAGCGCCGCCTGCTCGTACGCGACCTCGCACAGCTTGCAACTCCTGCGGGGATCGAGGCTCCGCTCCGCGGCGCCGCGCTCGGCGAGATCGGCGTCCTCGACGACGCATACGTCCTCTGCGCCGGCGACACGATCGAATCGGTCGGTCCGATGCGCGACCTCGGGAAGATCGACGGCGACGTCGAGGAGCTCGACGGCCGGGGGCTCTGTGCCATCCCGGGGCTCGTCGACTGTCACACGCACGCGTGCTTCGCGGGGGATCGAGTGGAGGAGTTCGCGCTGCGGGCGGCAGGTTCGTCCTACGAGGAGCTCCACGCCGCGGGCGGCGGCATCATGGCAACCGTTCGCGCGACTCGCGCGGCGGGCGAGGCTGCGCTCGCCGACCTCGTTCAGGAACACCGTCGCTGGATGCTGCGCGCGGGCACGACGACCTTCGAGTCGAAGTCGGGCTACGGACTCGACCTCGATACGGAACTCGCGTCGCTGCGCGCGATCAGAGACGCCGGCGGCGTCCCGACCTGGCTCGGCGCGCACGCAGTGCCGCCGGAGTTCGACGACGCAGACGCCTACCTCGATTTCGCGCTCTCAGACGTGCTTCCGGCTGCGGCCGAGCTGGCCGAGGCGGCCGACGTCTTCCTAGAGCGTGGCGCATTCGACGTCGCGCAGGCACGCCGCTATCTAACGGCCTGTGCCGACGCAGGACTCGAGCTCCGTCTGCACGGAGACCAGTTCACCGAGCTGGGGGCCGTCGAGCTCGCGCTGGAGCTGGGCGCGAGGTCGGTAGACCACCTCGAGACGAGCGGGCCCGAGGGGGTCGCCGCACTCGCACGCAGCGAGGTGGCCGCGGTGCTGCTCCCTGCCAGCGCTCTCTTCCTCGGCCGGCCGATGCCGCCCGGGCGAGCGCTCGTCGACGCTGGCGCCATCGTGGCGCTGGCGACGGATTTCAATCCGGGGAGCGCGTTCTGCGAAAGCCTGCCGCTCGTCACGTCACTCGCTGCGACGCAGCTCAAGCTGGCGCCGGCCGAGGCTCTTGCAGCCTGCACCGTGAATGCCGCGCACGTCCTTGGTCGAGCAGATCGGCTCGGACGGGTTGCGCCCGGGTATGCCGCCGATCTGGTTCTGATCGACGCGCCGGACTGGCGGTACCTCGCCTACCACCTCGGGGGAGATCTGATTGCCGGGGTGATCCGCTCGGGAGCCCGCGCGGAGCTACGCTAGACGTTCAGATGCCGACCAAGAAGCAGCGGCGACGCAATCAGAAGGCTCGACGACACGAGTATGAGTACGTCTACGTCGACGACGAGGGAAACGAGGTCGAGGTCGACCCCGCCGAGCTCCGCGCCGAGAAGGACGGCCGGCGAGAGGCGAAGCCGCAAAGGACCGGCGGCGGCTCCGCACGCACGACGAGCCGCCGGGGAGTCGAGCCGCCGTCGTGGCGGCGCGCAGCCCGTCGCGCGGCGATCTTCGGGCCTCTGCTCGTCGTCGCGATGATGCTCTTCAACCACAACCTCCCGCTCACGCAGCAGATCGCGCCGGCGATCTTCCTGCTCGCGTTCTTCGTTCCGTTCAGCTACTTCACCGATTCGGTCGCCTACCGGATGTACCGCAGGCGCCTCGAGCGCCAGGGGAACGCGAAAAGCCGTTAGGCGGCGGGCTGGTCGCCGCGGTAGTGACCCTCGCCGGGCCACGGTGCGAGCACGAGCAGGATCCGCGCACCCGTCTCGGCGGAGATCGAACGTCGTTCGTCGGCGTCGAACGAGAAGAAGGAGCCGGGCTCGCCGTCGACCGCCTCCCCGCCCGCTTCGACCCGAACCCGGCCGTCCAGCACGAGGACGAGCGCACGTTCCTTCACCTGGTGGTCGCCGAGTGCCTGTCCCGGCTCGAGCGCGATCAGCACCGCCCGTGCAGAGTCGTCGGAGCGAAGCACGACAGGCGAGCGACTTCCGCCCGGCGTTTCGATTTCGCGCAGGTTCCAACTCTGCACGCCACGATCCTAAAGGCCGATGAAACGCGCCGTTAGACTCAAACGCCCGTGTCACTCGCAGTCGAGAAATACGAGCTCGGCCCGATCGGGACGAACGGCTACCTCGTGCGCGCCGACGAGGCTGCGACGGAGGCGGTCGTAGTCGACCCGGGCGCTGAGGCCGAGAGGCTCCTCCATCCGCTCGAGGAGTTGCACGCGCACTGTGTCGCGATCCTGATCACGCACGGCCATTGGGATCACCTCGGCGCCGTTGCCGATCTCGCGGATGCCACTGGTGCTCCCGTCTACATGGCCGAGGACGAGCGCGTGCTCCTCGAGGACCTGAACAGCTTCACGCCGCCGGGGATCGAGCTCCGTCCGTACAGCCCCGACGTCGGGCTCGGCGGCGACGAGGTACTCGACCTTGCAGGCATCTCGTTCCAGACCGTGCGCGTGCCCGGCCATTCGCCGGCGCATCTCGCCTACTACGCCGACCTCAGCCTCTTCTCGGGCGACCTTCTGTTCGCCGGTTCAGTCGGCCGAACCGACCTGCCCGGCGCAGACTGGGACACGCTCGTCGAATCGGTTCGCATGCTGGCCGATCGGTTCCCGCCGGAGACCGTTGTCTATCCGGGGCACGGACCGCAGACCACCCTCGGCGCCGAGCTCGCACGGAATCCATTCCTCGCGGAGCTACGCGCGTGACGCGCTTCGAAGCGCCGCGCGGCACGCACGACATCCTTCCGTCCGAGCAGCCGCTCTGGCAGTGGGTGAGCGGAGAGATGGCGGACGTCTGCACGCTCTACGGCTACAGGCGAATCGACACGCCCGCAGTCGAGGACACGGAGCTCATCGTCCGGACGTCGGGTGGAGGTTCCGACGTCGTACAGAAGGAGACCTACACGTTCATGGACCGCGGCGGTCGCTCGCTGACGCTCCGGCCCGAGGCGACGGCCCCCATCTGCCGGGCGTACGTCCAGCACGGCCTGCACCGCGAGGCACAGCCTCAGAAGCTCTACACGATCGGGCCGATGTGGCGCTACGACCGCCCGCAGCGGGGCCGTTACCGCGAGCACTGGCAGCTGTCGGTCGAGGCCATCGGGACCGACGATCCTGCGATCGACGCGGAGATCATCCAGCTTTACGCCGAGCTATTGCGTCGTGTCGGCGTCAAGGACTACGTCCTCGAGCTCAACTCGATCGGGGATGGCAACTGCCGACCCGCCTACATCGAGCGGTTGTCCGCCTGGCTCGACGACCACGAGGAAGAGCTCGACGGCGAAGCGCGCGCGAAGCGGGTGACGTCGCCGCTCCGCGTCTTCGACGTGAAGAGCGAACGAATGCAGAAGCTACTCGCTGGTGCTCCCAAGATCGGAGAGTCGCTCTGCGAGGAGTGTCGAGAGCACTTTGCCCGCGTGCGCGAGTTTCTCGCCGCCTACGGCGTGGGCTACGAGCTGGCGCCGACGCTCGTCCGCGGGCTCGACTACTACACGCGGACGACGTTCGAGTTCAAGGACGAGGCGATCGGCGCGAAGGACACGATCTGCGGCGGCGGCCGCTACGACGGCTTGATCGAGGAGATCGGCGGACCCGCGACCCCGGGGATCGGTTTCGGCGCAGGGCTCGAACGACTGCTTCTGTCCATCGGCGAGGACCGCGCCGAACCGCTGCACGTTGACGTCTTCTTCGTGTGCGAGGACAGTGCGGATCGTGCGGGCGTGCTGCCGGTGCTGGCCGAGCTGCGCCGGCGTGGTCTACGTGCCGACCTCGACTATGCCGGTCGGTCGCTCAAGGGTCAGGTGACGCAGGCGAATCGCCTCGGCGCGGGCTGGACCGTGGTGGTGGCGGACAGCCGGGCAACCGTCCGCGAGCCGGGCCGGCCCGACTGGACCGCTTCGCTGGACGAACTCGTCGACCGGCTCGCTGGATGATCCGGATGAACGTGTGGAGGGATCTTTACGCCGGCGAGGTGCGACCCGAGCAGGTCGGCGACCGGATCACGCTTGCGGGTTGGGTCGCACGCCGCCGAGATCACGGCGGGCTCATCTTCATCGACCTTCGCGACCACACCGGCATCGTCCAGCTCGTCGTCAATCCGGAGCGCGCGCCGGAGGCGGCGGGAACCGCGCACGACACTCGGTCCGAGTTCGTCGTGCGTGCGCAGGGAGAAGTCGTACGTCGCTCCCCCGACGCCGTGAACCCGAACCTCGCCACAGGCGAGGTGGAGCTCCAGGTGGATGTGCTCGAGATCGTCGCGCGCTCGGACCCGCTCCCATTCCAGCTCGAGGACGAAGGCGTCGAGGAGCCGCTGCGGCTCCGCTACCGCTACCTCGATCTGCGCCGCGACCGGATGCAGCACAACCTGCGGCTGTCCGCGACGGTCATCGCTGCGATCCGACGGTCGATGGAAGAGCAGGGTTTCATCGATGTGTGGACGCCCTCGATGACACTCGGCACTCCGGAAGGCGCACGCGACTTCCTGATTCCTGTGCGCCTGCAGCCCGGCAACTTCTTCGCGCTCGCACAGTCGCCGCAGCTCTTCAAGCAGCTGTTCATGGTCGGCGGGCTCGACCGCTACTACCAGATCGCGACTGCCTGGAGAGACGAGGATCTGCGTGCGGATCGGCAGTTCGAGTTTCGCCAGCTCGATCTCGAGCTGGCGTTTCCGACGCGCGAGGACGTGCTCCAGGTCCTGGAGCAGGTCGTGGTCGCATCGTTCGAGTCGCTGGGGCGTACACCGCCGGTGCGTCCGTTCCCGCAGATGTCGTACGCGGACGCGATGTTGCGCTACGGCTCGGACAAGCCGGACCTTCGCTTCGGCCTCGAGATCCAGGACGCGACCGAGGTGACACGCGGCTCGGAGTTCGGCGTGTTCGCCCAGGCTGAGACGGTTCGCTTCCTCGTCGCGCCCTCGGTGTTCTCGCGCGCAGAGTTGCAGCGGCTCGAGGACTTCGCCAAGGAGTGGGGGGCGAAGGGGCTCGCCTACGTCATCGTCGACGAAACGGGCGAAGTACGTTCTCCGATCGCGAAGTTCCTGTCGGAACAGGAGCTCGAGGCGTTCGGCGCCGAGCACGGGTCGACCGCCCTCTTCGTCGCGGACACGACCCCCATGGTGGAGCGGGTGCTCGGAGCTCTCAGGCTCCACCTCGCCGAGGAGCTCGGTCTGGTCGACGAGTCGCGGGACGAGCTGCTCTGGGTGCTCGACTTCCCTTTGTTCCTCAAGGACGAAGACACCGGGCGCTGGACGTTCGTCCACCACCCTTTCACCAGCCCCATCGACGGCCACGAGGAGCTGATCGAACGCGATCCTGCAGCCGCACTCAGTCAGCACTACGACCTCATCTGGAACGGCTGGGAGCTCGGCTCCGGTTCGATCAGGATCCACCGGCAAGAGATCCAGGAGCGGGTCTTTCGAGCGATGGGCATGTCCGACGACGAGGCCCAAGCGAAGTTCGGCTGGTTTCTCGAGGCGCTGCGCATGGGCGCCCCGCCGCACGGAGGGTTCGCGCTCGGGATCGAACGCTTCGTCGCGCTGCTCGCCGGTGAATCGAACATTCGAGAGGTGATCGCGTTCCCGAAGACCGCGAGCGGCTCGGATCCGCTGACAGGGGCTCCGGCTCCGACGACGAAGGAGCGACTGGACGAGCTGGGAATCAGTCTGAAGCCCGCAAAGGGCTAAGGCCCGCTGCCTGGCCGACCGATGAAACCTGCATACTCTCGTCGAAGAGGGAGCCGCCGCCGATGGCCACACAGGAACCGGGACAACAACCTTCGCTGACTGCGCTTCCGCGCCTCGAGGACCTGCCGAAGAGCGGAGACGGCTACGACGCCGAGAAAGTCCGCGAGGCCTTCGAAGCGTTCCGGCGCCACTCCTCGCAACTGCAGGCTCAGTTGCGGGTGCTTCAGGCTGCGAGTCGTAGCGGCCAGTCGGTCGAGCCGACGGGACACGCCGTGCGCATGGACGCGCTGCATCTCATCCGTGCGGCGGCCGAGTTCGCCGACACGGTCGAGGCCGACGCCCAGAGGGCGTCGGAGGCACAGCTCTCCAAGACCGAAGAAGAGGTTCGACGTCGCCGTCGCGAGCAGCAGGACCGCGACGCGGAGATCGAGCGCTACCGACAGGAGAGCGAGCGCCAGCGTGCCGAGATGCTCAACCAGACCCGGAACGAGACCCGCGAGTTGCTCGCGAACGCAAACCGCGACGCGACGCAAGAGCTGCGCGAGGCAGAGGCCAAGGGGAACCGGCTGCTCGAGCAGGCACGGCACCAGGCAACGGAGCTGACCAATTCGGCGCGAGCCGAGGTCGAGCAGACGCTCGAGTGGGCACGCGCACAGGCAACCGCCATTCTCGGTCGAGCGCAGGCCGGCACCGAGCAGCTGCTCGCAGCCGCAGGTCTGGGCGAGGACCAGATCAAGCGTGTCGCGGAGGAGATCGTCCAGGCGGCGGTCAAGACGACGGAGGCGAGCCGCGGGCCTGCCGCGACGCCTCCAGTGACGGCGGCCGTCTCAGCTCCGCCCCTCTCGCCCCCGTCGGCGACGCCGAAGACCGAGGAGGCCCCGGCGGATCAGCCCGTGCCGGAGCCCGGGGGTGGGAACGAGGCCTCGTCAACGGGCGCAGCGCCTGCGGACGAGTCTCAGGACGACCCACAGCCGTAGGATCGGCCAGTGCCCGTCGTCGGCTCGCGGTTCCTGATCGAGGCCGGATTCATCATCGCGGTCGCCGTCGTCGCGGGAATCGAGCGACTCGGCACCTGGTGGATCATCCTCGTCGTCGCCGCCGCCTGGATCGTGGTCGCGGTCGTCGAGATCGCCGTCTGGGCGCGCCAGACCCGTGCGCGGCGGTCACGGGCGGCGGTTCGTCCGGAACCGATGGCTGCTCCCGAGGCCAGGGTTCGCCCCGTGCCCGTCCCTCCCGAACCACGGTTCGAGCCCTCGCCCGAGCCGTCGACTGAGCCGGAACCCCTCCGGGAGCTGCCGCATCTGGCAGCGGTCCCGTCTCCGGCGCCCCAGCCCAGCCGCGACACGGACACCGAGAGGCTCGGCTCCGGGCCTGCTCCCGTTTCGGTCTCGGAGACGGCCCGCGTGCTGGCGTTCACGCCGCACACTGACTCGCCCCGGGAGTGGAACCTCTGGGAACTCGAACGGGCGGCTCGGGACAATGCCGGCGAGGACGTCGCGCAGACCGAGGAGCGCGCCTACCTTCTCGTGTACCTACGCGAGTTCGCCGGTCCTGACGGCGTCCTGCCCGCAGACTTCGACGCGCTCGTTCGCGACGCCTTCGGCGACGTGCTCCACTCCGTCCAAGTGTGAACCCGACCCTCGTCCAGCGCGCGGTGTGGTTGGCCGCGATCACGCTTGTCGCGGCGATCGCGGCACTCGCGATCACGCGGCGCGATGCAGGAAGCCACAACAACCTTCCCGACGCCGTTGCAGTGCCTGGCACGGAGAACGGTTACTACACCGCGAAGGCAGCCCCCTACGGACCCGCGAGAGCGCACCAACGGACGGCCTGCGGTGAGCCCTTCCTGAAGTCGACGGAAGGCGTTGCGCATCCTGTTCTGCCGTGCGGCGTTCGTCTCTATCTTCGCTTCCACGGGAGAGAAGTGCTGACGCAGGTGGTCGACCGTGGCCCAAACGTCCCGGGCCGCGAGTTCGACATCACGAAGGCGCTCGCCAATCGCCTCGACCTCCATGGCACGCAGACGATCCAGTGGCGTTTCGCCAAGTAGTCGCTACTCTGCCAACTGTCGACCCTGTTCGTGGTCTGCGCATTCCAATGTAGAACCAACACAATCGCTAAGGGAGCTTTTGTCCGCCGGAGGCTTTGGCCGTAAGGCGGCGCGGCACCCACCTGGCTTTCCAGGTTCACAGCGGGCGCAGGCCACGGCAGGGTGGGCAGCGCAAAGTCCGCTCGCTTCGCTCGCATGATGACTTTGCGCTGATGGGCGGATCTCCGGCATGGGGTTTGGCGAGCGCCGGCGAAGCCGGCACTCGCGGCGATTGCGGCTAGCCTGATCTTGTGATCGAGCTCGTTGGGGATTCCTCGCGAGGGGCTGACTTCGCGCTCATCCGGCTTCGTCTCGACGGCGATCGGATCGTGGATGCCGACGCGGACGGACTCGATGAGTCCTTGGTTGGGTTGACCTTGCTAGAGGCTGCGGCGGTGGGGGGCGAGACCTTGGCTGCGGATGCGCTTGCGAATGCGATTGGGCCCGCGTTTCGGGCGCCGCGTGCTCCCGGGCGCCTTGCGGTTGCGATGAGCGGTGGGGTGGACAGCGCGGTCGCGCTGCTCAAGTCGTTGCCGAACGCGATTGGCGTCACGCTCAGGCTCTGGCTCGATCCTCATGGGCCCGATGCGGAGCGAGCCTGTTGCTCGCCTGATGCGGTACTCGCCGCCCGCGCGACATGTCATGGGCTTGGCGTCCCGCACGTGACCCTTGACCTGAGGGACGCTTTTCGCCGGGCCGTGGTTGAACCATTCGTCCGTGGCTACGAGCGCGGGGACACCCCGAATCCCTGCATCCACTGCAACGGCGGCTTTCGCTTTGCGCACCTCCTCGCGTTCGCGCGACGCGCAGGTGCGGACACGCTCGTGACCGGGCACTACGCACGGATCGTCGATTACCGCGGGCGTCATCTGCTCGCTCGGGCCGCGGATGGACAGAAGGATCAGTCGTACATGCTGGCGCGAATCGACCCTCGGTACCTCGACCGCATCTCCTTTCCCCTCGGCGAGCAGACCAAGGCGGAAACCCGAGCCGAAGCCGAGCGGGCGGGCCTGGCGGTCGCCCGCCGAACCGAAAGCCAGGAGGCGTGCTTCCTCGCCGGCGACGACTACCGTTCGTTTCTCGAACGACAGGGGCTCGAGCCGAGTGACGGCGCCATCGTCGACGAACAGGGGACTGAGCTGGGCAGGCATTCCGGCTACTGGCGCTTCACGCCGGGTCAGCGCAAGGGGCTCGGTGTTTCCGCGACCGAGCCGCTGTACGCGATTCGCTCCGACGCGAGGACGAACACGGTCATGGTTGGCCCGCGCGAAGCGCTTGGGCGTACGACAGTGACGGCGCGTGGCGAGCTCTACGTTCCCGCCGAACGAGTCGAGGCAAAGCTTCGCTATCGCTCCGAAGCCGTCCTCGGGAGCGTCGAGCCGACAGACTGGGGCTTCAGGCTGGAGCTCGATAAGCCCGCTTACGGGATCGCGCCCGGCCAGGCGGCGGTCCTGTACTCCGACGCCACCGTCGTAGGAGCGGGCGTCATCGGCTTGGACTCCTAAGATCGGCTGCAGGTGAATCTCCCGGCGGTCACCTGCGCAACCGGCAAAGCCGGTTTGTCGTTCTACCCGTGGGTCGGAACTGGAGGGACACGGTGAGTGGTGACGAGATCTGGCTGACGCTGCCCGCAGACGACGCCTTCCACGGCGTCGCACATCTCGTGCTGGGCGGGTTGGCCGTCCGGCTCAACCTGACATACGAAGACCTCCAGGACCTCGAGCTGGGGCTCGACACTCTCCTCGAGCGCACGAACGAGGAGGGTGAGGTGACGGTGGTCGTGCACGTCGAAGACGGGAGTGTCCGCACCGTCGTCGGCCCGTTCAGCGCGCTGCGGGCTGAGCTCGAGGCAGCCGGAACCGACTCCCTCGACCTCAAGCGCATCCTCAGGGCGGTCTGTGACCGCGTTCAAGTGGAAGATCGCGACGGCTCGCAATGGGTCGAGCTGACCAAGTCGGTCCAACCCGGACGAGCGGACCCAGGATGAACGAGTCCGACAAAGTCCTTCTCCGCCGCTATCACGAAGACGGCGATCTGCAGGCACGCGAGCAGCTGATCGAGCAGTACATGTCGCTCGTCCGCTCACTGGCCCGCCGGTACTCCTATCGCGGCGAGCAACTCGAGGATCTCGTGCAGATCGGCGCCATCGGATTGATCAAAGCGATCGACCGGTTCGATCTCGACCGAGGAGTCGAGCTGACGACATACGCGACGCCGAACATCATCGGCGAGATCAAGCGTCACTTCCGTGACAAGGGCTGGTCGGTGCGTGTTCCGCGTGGCCTTCAGGAGCTGAACGTCCAGCTGTCCCGCCTCGTGGAACAGTTGACGGTCCAGCTCAGCCGCTCGCCGACGATCTCCGAGCTTGCGAAAGCGGCGGGTGTGGAGGAGGAAGAGGTCCTGGAGGCACTCGAGTCAGGTCGCGCCTATTCGTCGCTGTCGCTCTCGTCGGGAAGCGGCGGCACCGACGACGGGGAGGAGCTCGACCCGCTCGAGTCCATCGGTACCGAGGAGCATCAGTACGACGTCTCCGAGGATCGCGCCGTCCTTGCGCCCGGATTTCGCGTTCTCGACGAGCGGGAACGAATGATCCTCCACCTCCGCTTCTTCGAGGGGCTGACTCAGTCGCAGATCGCGCAGCAGGTCGGGATCTCGCAGATGCACGTCTCTCGTCTCATCCGCCGTTCGCTCGAGAAGATCCGCGAGGAGATCGCGTCCGAAGAGGAGCCGGAGGCCCGCCGAGTTGCTCGCGGGTGAGCCGCTCGATCGACGACCGCGCCTTCGTGCAGGCGCAGTACGAGACCGAAGACAATCTCCGCGCTCGTAAGTCGGCGTACGAGAACGCCGAGGGGCGATGATCCGCGGGAGCTTGCGTTCGAGGCACTTGCCGATGCCGCCCCTTGCCGGGTGCTGGAGGTGGGCGGAGGCGAGGGTGAGCTCGCCGAGCGGATCAACGATGAGCTCGGAGCAGAGGTAATCGGCGTCGACCAGTTCGCAGCGAGTGCGCTCGCGAGCCTCGCGAGGGTCGGCCCGCTCGACCAACCGCTTCGCGTGCGACGGCACAGCACGGTGTTCGTTGCGGAGAAGGCCTCCTAGGCCGCCCCTACAATCCCGGGATGCGCACGTCGGATGAGCTGCGCGCGGGGTTCCGTGCCTTTTTCGAGTCCAAGGGCCACACCTTTCGGCCTTCAGCCTCGCTCGTCCCGCGGGCCGACGACCGGTCGACGCTCCTGACCACCGCTGGCATGCAGCCGCTCATGCCGTACTTCCTCGGCCGCGAAGCGCCGCCCGCGTCCCTCCTGACGACCGTCCAGAAGAGCTTCCGAACGCCCGACATCGACGAAGTCGGTCTCGACGGCTCGCATCTCACGTTCTTCGAGATGCTCGGCAACTTCTCGTTCGGCCAGTACTTCAAGGAGGGGGCGATCGAGCTCGCCTGGGAGTTCGTCTTCGAGCATCTGAAGGTCGATCCGGAGCGCTTCTGGGTCAGCGTCTTCGCCGGCGACGACGAGCTCGGGCTCGGTGAGGACGAGGTCGCGCACCGCCACTGGCTGAAGATGGGCCAGCCCGCCGAGCGGATCGTCTTCCTCCCTCGTGCCGAGAACTTCTGGTCGGTGGGCGGTCCCGGCCCGTGCGGCCCCGACACGGAGATGTACTACGACTGGGGCACGGAACACGGTTGCGGCGAGCCTGACTGCAAACCGAGCTGCACCCGCTGCGAACGCTTCCTCGAATTCTGGAACCTCGTCTTCATGGAGTTCGAGCTTCACGTCGACGGGAAGCTCACTCCGCTGCCCAAGCAGAACGTGGACACCGGGATGGGCGTCGAGCGGACGGCCGCGATCCTTCAGGACGTCATGACCGTCTACGAGACTGACGTCTATCAGGCGATCATGCAGTGGATCGCGGGCGAGAGTGGCGTCGCCTACGGCGATTCGCCCGAGGCGACGAAAGCCCATCGGATCCTCGCCGACCACGGCCGCGGCATGACCTTTCTCGCTGCGGACGGGGTCGCTCCCTCGAACGAGGGCCGCGGTTACGTGATGCGCCGCATCATTCGACGCGCCGTTCAGCAGGGCACGCGAGTCGGCCTCGAGCCGCCCTACCTCGCACGACTCGCCGATGTCGTCATCGAGCAGATGAAGAGTGGCTATCCGGAGCTCGAGGAGCACCGAGACGACATTCATCGCATCCTCACGGCCGAGGAGGAGCGTTTCGGCAAGACGCTCGAGCGAGGCCTGCGGCTGTTCGAAGAGATCGCGGCGAAGGGCGGTGACATTCCCGGAGAGGACGCGTTCCGTCTGCACGACACGTACGGCTTCCCGCTCGAATTGACCCAGGAGCTCGCGCGCGAGCGCGGTCTCGGGGTGAACGAGGAGGAATTCACCCGCCTCATGGAGCAGCAACGGACCCGTTCCCGCGGCGCGCTCTCGAAGGACGACAAGCGCGCAGCCGACTTCGCGAAGCAGGCCGGCTTCCGGACCGAGTTCGTGGGGTACGAGAAGACCGACGTGCTCACGCAGGTCGGCGCGCTCGAAGAGCTCGAGGACGGCCTCTTCCTCGCCAAGCTTCGGGAGTCGCCCTTCTATCCCGCAGGCGGCGGCCAGGTGACCGATGCCGGCTGGATCGAGCTCGACGACGGCAGCGGAACCCGTGCGGAGCTGCGGGAGGCCTACCGCCTCGAGGAGGACCAGGCGCTCGTGTTCGAGGGCGAGGGCTTCTCTGCGGGCGATCGCGTCCGGGCGGTCGTGCCGTGGGGCGTCCGGTTCCCGACGATGGCGAACCACACGGCGACCCACCTGCTGCACAAGGCCTTGCAGGAGGTCCTCGGCGACCACGTGCGTCAGGCCGGGTCAGCCGTTCGACCGGACAAGCTTCGGTTCGACTTCACCCATCCTCAGCAGCTCACCGATGCCGAACGCGAGCGGATCGAGCACCTCGTCAACGAGAAGGTGTTCGAGAACCTGCCCGTGCACGCGTTCATCACGCCGATCGCGGAGGCGAGGAAGCTCGGCGCGATGATGCTCTTCGGCGAGAAGTACGGCGAGCACGTGCGCCTGGTCGAGATTCCGGGGTTCTCGCGGGAGCTGTGCGGCGGGACGCATGTCCGCAG
>JBKPTB010000113.1:0-7717 GCA_046735315.1 Actinomycetota bacterium | reverse complement strand
GCTCGTCTGGCTCACGCACGAGCACGAGCCGTGGCGACCCCGCACCGTCTAAGGCGTCACTCTCTGGGCTCCCGGGTTCCCGACACGTCGTGACCGCGCTCAACTAGATCGCGCTCGAGCTTTTCCCGACGGTTCGCCGCTCGCGAGGTCTGGGCAAGCGTCATTGTCGCGCTTCCCGACCTTGGGATTGACCATCCCACGCAGTGGATGACGGGCTTAGGACCCAGGCGCTTGCGTCTCATGACGCAAGCCTCGCTATGCGACCTCCTGGGTGCGATCCAGGCGCGTGTGTGGGCTGTGAGAAGCAGCGGCGGCGAGCCGTGAAGCCCGCCACCGCTGTCTACCAGGAGCTCTATGGCGTAAGCGGGTGCGTGCCCCAGTCACCGTTGAACTCGCTGATGTCAGGCGTGTGCGTGACCTGGAAGAGGCCGCTTCCGTCGGCGTTGACGGTGTACAGGTCGCGCTGCCCGTCGTCCTGGTTGCGCCCAAAGGCGATCCTCTGCCCGTCGGGCGACCAGACCGGGTTGAAGCAGCCGAACGTGGTCGGGTCGGAGAACGGACCGCCACAGGGGCCCGCGATAGGGAGCTGCCGGAGACCCGTGCCGTCGGAGTGCACGACCCAGACGGAGCTGTGGTAGTCCCCGTTCGGCACGTGCGCCGAGAAGACGATCTGGTTGCCTTGCGGTGACCAGTTCCCGTTGCAGAAGTTGAACTCCATCCCCTCCGGAGTGATCCGCGTCAGGCCGCTGCCGTCGAGGTTGACCGTGTCGATCTCGTAGGTGGTGCCGTTCGCGCGCGTGATCACGAGTCGCTTGCCGTTCGGCGAGTAGTCGCTGGGGCAGTCGTCGCCGGTCGGATCCGAGGTGACCCGCTGCAGGTCGCCCCCGTCCGATGACCGCAGAGTGTAGACGCCGGTCAGGCTCGGACCCGTCTGGCCTTGGCCCTCGCACGCAAGCCGGGCGCCGTCCGGTGACCACACCGTGCAGAAGAGCGCCAGATCCGGGTAGAGGTCGAACGGCAGCCCGAAATACACGGAGCTTCCGTCGTCCACGTTGAACAAGAGCACCTGCGGGGGGCCGAGCTGGGTGACGAGCGCGATCCTTGTGCCGTCGGGCGACCACTGGCCCACCTCGCTGTTGTTGTAGACAAGCTGTTGATTCGTCGCGTCGGGATCGACGGTGTAGACCTGCTCTTCGCCGGTTACCAGGTTCTCGCTGTTGGTGACGATCTTTCCATTTATGCCGCGCGGCTTCGCCGTCGCCGGCGTCGCGCTCACCGATGCCATGACGGCGACGACGGCGATAAACGGGATGATTGCTCTTCGCATCTCCCCTCCTTGGTTGTGAGGGACCGATGCCGCCTACCGCATCGTTCTGGTCCGCTGCCGCAGCCGGTCAGTGCCTCCCCGCCTATGAAGCGCCGTAAGCATGCACCCGAGAAGGAAAGAGTTCAAGGTCGCGGAGCGCGAGAACGCGGAGCGCGAGAAAGGGCCAACTGATCGCCATCGCGTGCCGGACCGCCTCGCCCGTTCGCTGCGTATCGCGGTAGAAGGCGGGTCAGTCTTGCGAGTCACCATCGTCCGGCGATGCCGGCTTTGCCGGCGTCGCCCACATACGCCACGGATCGAAACGCGAAACCGATCGAAGTCATCATGCTCGGCGAAGCCGAGCGGACTTCGATCGGTAAGTGGAGCTAGCCGGACTCGAACCGGCGACCTCCTGGGTGCGATAACGCCGCCGCGTTATTCGCTACTGCTTGTGCCGCTCGCCCAAGTCGTCTGAAAGGCCGTCGGTTAGCCCAGGTTCTCTCAGATTGGTAGCACCGTAAGTAGAACGTCGATCGCGGTCGTCGATCTCGCGTGTCCCACCACCCCGTCGGCTGTCGTGCCAGAGCCAGCCGGTTTACGCCCCGCGGCGAGTGTTGTCGTTCTGAACCGCCTCGAGGAACGCAAGCACCCGGTCCGTGAGCAACGCCGCAGCCTCACGGTCATACCCACCTCCGATCTCCCCCCACGTCTGTCCCCTGCCGCACGGCAGAGTCTTCCACCAGTAATTGCTGGCTGCAACCAAAGGATTGTGATCCGACTTTGGCCTTCTTGCCCTGCAATTGGTTGTTTCTGATGCGCCATGGAGGTGCGTCATGAATGCGCCACGCCGGCCGCTCTTCCGAGCGTGCGCTGGAAGAGCTGCGGGTGAAAGGGATCGGCTAGGCGGCGCGGATGTGCGCCGGGGCCTCGGCGAGACGGCGTTCGGCGTCGGCAGCGTCGAGCGGCCGCGCGAAATAGTAGCCCTGCCCGAACGAGCACTCCAGGCGCCGCAGAAGGTTGGCCTGGTCGGCGTGCTCGATCCCTTCCGCGACCACCGACAGCTGCAGTGTCCCCGCGAGCCGCAGGATCGCGTCGATGAACGTCACGTCCTCCGGCCCGTCGTCGAGCCGGTCGACGAACGGCTTCGCGACCTTGAGGATGTCGAGCGGGAAGTCGCGCAGGTGGCTGAGCGAGGAATAGCCTGTGCCGAAGTCATCCAGCGCGAGGCGAACTCCAAGTCGCCGTAGCTCGTGCAACGTCACGCTCGTCGCAGCCGGGTCACTCATCGCGCCTGTCTCGGTGATCTCGAGGATCAGCGACTCGGGAGCCAAGCCCGTCTCCGCAAGAACGGACGCCACGTGCTTCACCAGCTCCGGGTGCTGGAGCTCGCTCGGCGAGAGGTTCACGGAGACGCCGGGGGATGCCTGCCTGGGCAGCCGCGCCTGCCATTCCCGCGTGCGCGTGCACGCCTCTCGCAGGACCACGCGGCCGATGTCGATCATCAGCCCGCGCTCCTCGGCCAGCAGGATGAAATTGTTCGGCATCACGATGCCGCGCGTCGGGTGCTGCCAGCGCGCAAGCGCCTCGAACGCCACAATGCGGCCGGACGACAGCGCAACGATCGGCTGGTAGGAGACGATGATCTCGCCGCGCTCGACCGCCTGCTCGAGCGCAGCCGCGAGCTCGTGGCGGCGACGCACCCGCGCGTGCATGTGCGGCTCGTAGACCGAGAACTGCCTCTTCCCGGACGCCTTGGCGTTGTACATCGCGAGATCGGCGTTGCTCAAGATCTCGTCCGCGTCACGCGCGTCGGAGAGCCCGTTCGCAATGCCGATGCTGGCGTGGACGGAGACGTCGCGGCCCGAGAGCACGAACGGCATCTGCAGGGCCGCGACGAGGCGGAGCGCAACCTCCTCGGCCGCCTCACCGGCACCGTCCTCGAGCAAGATCCCGAACTCGTCGCCGCCCAGTCGAGCGGCGAGATCTCCCGGCCGCACGCACGCCCGGACGCGCTCAGCGACGGCGGCGAGCAGCTCGTCGCCGGCGCTGTGGCCGAGCGTGTCGTTGATCGTCTTGAAGTCGTCGAGGTCGACGAAGAGCACCGCGAAGCTGTCGGAACGCCGCTGGAGCGCCTCCGCGACGCGCTCACTGAAGAGCGTGCGGTTCGGGAGCCCCGTCAGTGCGTCGTGGTACGCCTGGTGACGGAGCTGCTCCTTGACCTGGTCGTTCTCGAGAAGCACGCCCGCATGTCCAGCGAACGTCTCGAACAGCCTGCGATCCTCCCGATTGAACGTCGACACGTCCCCGGCGCGGTTGCCGACGACGAGAAGCGCGAACGGCAGCCGCTCGCTGCGCAGAGAGGTCAACAATGCGTCGTCAAGCCC
Source organism: Actinomycetota bacterium (assembly GCA_046735315.1). Taxonomy (GTDB): domain Bacteria; phylum Actinomycetota; class Thermoleophilia; order Gaiellales; family Gaiellaceae; genus 3-1-20CM-4-69-9. Next base: position 4,027 of record JBKPTB010000113.1, on the reverse strand, counting down.
GCGTTCGGCGAGGAACGGATCGAGCTGATGCGCACTGCGACCACGCGGCAGCAGGATGCTGCGGTCCTGCTCCGCGGTCTTGCGCACGGCGAGCAGCGCGTGCTCGCTGACGGCGTCGTGCTCCATCAGGCGTTCCTCCGCCGGGCTGATCACAGTTCGCAGGGCGCCGTCCTCGGGCGCTGAGCCGAGTAGAAGGATCTCTGCGTAGTCGGCGGAGAGCATCGCGCGCGCGGCGGTGAGAAGCTCACGCACAGCAGCCCGGAGCTCCGAGGCGCTCTGCGTCGCGCGCATCGTGTCGTAGAGGAACTCGAGGTGCTCGTGCCGCCGGCGCTGCGCACCGTAGGCGCGAAAGGCGACGCCCCAAAAGACCACAGGCACGGCTAGAAGCCAGATCGCCCGTTTGTCGGCATGCAGGAGCTCGACTGCGACGACTGCAAGGCTTCCGCCGGCGAGGCTACCCGCGAGCGCGAGACCGAGCGTGCGGGGCAGCTCGTTCAGCAGAGGGCTCCCGGTCGCGAGCGAGATCGCCAGCGTCACGACCGTGACGCTAAGCAACCCGAACGTGGCCGCTGCGGCGCCCGCCGCAGCCCAGCCCACCGGGCCGAACGCCGGGCCGAGCGCGATCACCGTCCGGAAGACGACGATGGACGCGGCGACGCTCACCGCAAACTGCGCGATGTTGAACGCGGACTTCACTGGACGCTGGCGCCGCACGAGCACGAAGGCCCCGCCGCTCCCGGCGACGACCGCGAGTAGGAGCGCGGCCGGTGTCGCGAAGAACAACCCCACCACCATGGCGATCTCACTGAGCGAAAGCGTGTGGGTCTCGCTCCGGAAGTGCAGATGCACCGGGAACGACTCGGCCAGCAGGAAAAGCAACGCGAGCGCCCACCACGGGACGGCCGGCCCAGCGACGGCGCCTTCCCCATGGAGCGCCGTCACGCAGAGCGCGAGCGCACCGGCCGTCAGCGCGGCGACGAGCGCCCAGATCCTCATGTGTGGCTCCTAGCCCCAGCCGGCGCTGGCCCACGACTGGCCGGACCACGAGCTGCCCGACCACGAGCTCCCCGACCACGTGCTCGCCGACCAGGTGCTGCCCGACCAGCTCGATGCCGACCATGAGCTCGCGGACCACGTGCTCCCCGACCAAGAGCTCGCCGACCACGAGCTGGCCGACCACGTGCTGCCGTTCCAGTCGTCGCCCGACCAGCTACTGGAGCTGGCCTCGGCCTGTGCGAGCCCAGCTTCGTCGACTGGCATCCCGAAGATGTCCTGGTCGCCGGTAAGGGTGACGCCGTCACGTGTGACGTGATCGCTGCCGCGAGACTGCTCGAGCGAGCCGCTCCCGTTCGCCGCAGCAAAGTTCTGTCCTGTGTACGACCACTGCGGCGTTGCGTTCAGCATCGCGCCGAGCCGCAGCTCGCCCGCTCCCTGCGCCTGGCTGTCGAAGCTCGCGAGTTTCACCGCCTTTGTCGCGAAGAAGCGCTTCACGAGATCCGGCGACATCGTCGAGTACTTCTGCAACACGAGCGCGACCGCCCCGGACATGACCGCCGCCGCCTGCGAGCTGCCGCTGCCACGGAAGTAGGTGTCGTCAATCACACCCTCCGGATGGTGCGCATCGATCCACGAGTTCCCGACGCGCAGGCCCTGCAGGTGCGCGCCGGGTGCGAGCAGGTCCGGGTTCTTGCAGCTGCCGCAACCCGCAGAGCTCGCGGAGAAGGAGGCGACGCGGTCGTCGTTGGTCGCAGGCGTGCCCATCGAATCCGAAGCACCGACGGCGATGACGAACGGATTGTACGCGGGATCCGCCAGTCCCGGCGCTTTGCCGCCGCGCTGGTAGCCGGTGTTTCCCGCCGAGGTGACGACGACGATGCCGTGCTTCCACGCCTGCTCGACCGCGTACGCGAGCGGATCGATGCCGGCCGCCTGGCCGGAGTTTGTCCCGTACGAGAGGTTGAGCACGCGGATGTTGAGGCCCGGGTCATGTGCGTGCTGGACGACCCAGTCGACCGCGGCGATCACCTGCGACACGTCTGCGCCGCCGTCGGCGGTCGCGACCTTGAGGCTGACGATGCGCGCGTCCGGCGCCATGCCGCGATACTCGTTGTCGTGGCCGGCGATCAGTCCCGCCATGAATGTGCCGTGCCCGTACGTGTCGTAGTTGCGGAGGTTCGGCGCCTGGGACTCGAGCGAGAGATCCGGCCCGTACAGCACCTTCCCCGGGTGGTCGAGCGCGGGGACGGGCGAGACGCCGGAGTCGATCACGGCGACGTCGATCCCTTTCCCGGTGTAGCCGGCGTCCCACCACGCGGCCGCACCGGTGTACTGGGCGGTCGACGACATCGAGTTCGGGTCGACGGCCGGATCGTAACTTCCGGCTCCTGCAGTGGGCGCGAGCATCGCGAGGACGAGCGAGCATGCGCCAAGCACACGCACGAGGCGTCTCTGCCAAGGGCTGCCGCATAGCCCGCGTCCCGCCATCTGATCCTCCTTGCCCACGTGTGCGCGGGCGCCGCAGTCGAGGTACCGACGGACGGTAGGGGGCCCCGAACGGGCCAGAATCCCCCAACGGGGGGAGCAGAGCCGAATCCCTCGAACGGGTGCGGGGGCCGCCTGAGCAGCCGATAATCGTCACGATCGCGGGTGCGAGAGCTGCCATGGGCCGGTCTTGTTTGCGCGCTTCTACAGGTAGCTGCGTTGTAGTCGTCAGTGCTGGTCATCGTCGGCTGCTGCGCAACCTGTTCGCGGCGGAGTCCCCCGGACGCCGCGCGCCCCAGTCGCATCGTGACCTACGGTGTCGGGATCGAGCAGAAGACCCGGTCAGCCGAAACCACCGACTCTGCCTCAGGGTCTTCGACAATCCGCAAGCTCGCGGAACCGCCAGATCAGTTGCGTCTCAAAGGTGGTGGTCGTTACGGCTAGGTCGCTGGAAGCGGCACGCGCTTGCGCAGGCCGACGGCCTTCCGGGTCGGGAGCCGCTTGCCGTCGAGAGCGACGGCGAGCCGCCCGACCGGCACAAGCCCCCAGCAGCTGATTAGACGGAACAGGATGACGCCGGCGACAACGTGTCCTGACGTGTGCCCAAATGCCGCGAAGCCAAGCGCGAGGCTGATCTCGACCGTGCCGCCCCCGCCGGGGAGGAGTGGCACGCTTGCTACGAGCTGCGCGATCGCATAGGTGAGCACGATGCTCTGCATTTTTTGCCACTCCTGTTTCTACCCTTTGGGTTGTTCTCACTTGGTCACCGGCGGCGACGCCAGCAGCCGACTTCTCTCGTTGGACGCCGTCGAAGCTGGTTCCACTGACTGGATGTTTCATCGCGGTGCGGCGGGTGATGTAGAGGTTTCGAGGCCGAGACTCCGCCTCCCGTAAGCAAGGCCACATTCGAGGAAAAGGGGGTCTGGTCGATGTCTGACGACTTGAGCGTCGGCGTGGTTGTGGAGCATGCGCGCGGCGTCTTGGCGGAGCGATTCGGGGTGGCGATCAGCACCGCCGATTCGATCCTGAACGACCTCGCGCGCGCACAGCGGCGCGACGTACCGGATTTGGCCGCGGCGATCGTCGCGTCCTGCACGACGGACGCGGCGCCGGTGCCGCGGCGCCTGTACGCCATCAACGACGACACAAAGGGAGCAGCATGAGCGAACAGCTGAAAGAGCGCGCCGGCGAAGGCGCGCAGCAGATCCAGGAGAAGGCCTCCGAGGCGAAGCAGAACACGCGCGAGCGGGTTCGGCAGGAGATCGACACGAGGTCGTCCGAGACCGGTCAGCAGATGACGAAGACCGGATCGGCGCTGCGCCAGACGGCACAGCAGCTGCGCGGCGACCAGCAAGAGCAGCCGGCGAAGGTGCTCGAGGCCGTGGCCGACCGGACGGAGCGGCTCGGTCGCTATCTCAACCAGACCGACGGCGAGCAGATCCTGCGCGACGTCGAGCGTATGGCGCGGCAGCGGCCGTGGGTCGTCGCGGGCGCCGGCACCGTGCTCGGCTTCCTCGCGGCGCGCTTCACGAAGGCGTCGAGCGCG
>JBKPTB010000112.1:0-5915 GCA_046735315.1 Actinomycetota bacterium | reverse complement strand
GAGACCTCCGCGGCCTCCCGGTACGCCCGATCGATCTGCTCGACGTCGTGGCCGTCGATCTCGATGGCGTTCCAGCCGAACGCGCGAGCGCGCTCGACGTAGACCCCGGTGTTCCAGCCGATCATCGTCTCGCCACGCTGTCCGAGGCGGTTGACGTCGATGATCGCCGTCAGGTTGTCGAGGTCGTAGTGGCTTGCATGCTCGAAGGCCTCCCACATCGACCCTTCCGCCATCTCGCTGTCGCCGCAGAGCACCCAGACGCGGGACGGCAGCCGGTCGAGGTACATCGCCGCCAGCCCCATTCCGACGCCGATCGGCAATCCCTGGCCGAGCGAACCGGTTGCCACGTCCACCCACGGGATCAGCGGGGTGGGGTGTCCCTCCAGCATGCTCCCGAACTTGCGGTAGGTGAGCAGCTCATCGTCGGTGATCGCCCCGACCCCACGGAGAATGGCGTAGTAGAGCGTCGAGGCATGGCCCTTGGAGAAGATCAGCCGGTCGTTCGCCGGGTTCTTCGGATTGTCGTAGTCGTAGCGGAGATGGTTCGCGACAAGGACGGCCATGAGATCGGCGGCCGACATCCCCGAGGTGGGATGACCGGACTTCGCGACGGCCGCCGGCCGGATCGAGTCGACGCGGAACTGCTGGCCGAGCTCGCGGAGTTCGCTGGCGTCCATCGAGGCCATTCTAGGAGGAGGGCGGCGTGCTCTGTCGCCCGTGGGGTACGGTCCAAGACATGAAGGTGGCTGTTGCATTCGATCACCGCGGTGTCCACCTTCGTAACGCGGTCCTCGACGTGCTCGAAGGCCACTCCGTGGTCGACCTGGGCACCGATACGGACACGGTGCGCCTCGACTACCCGGTGAAGGCTCAGGAGATCGGAGCGGCGATCCAACGCGGCGAGGCAGAGCGCGCGGTCTTCGTGTGCGGGTCCGGCGTCGGCGCCTCGGTGGCAGCCTCCAAGCTCCCGGGAATCCGGGCAGCTGTCTGCCACGACGTCTACTCCGCGCACCAGGGCGTAGAGCACGACGACATGAACGTGCTCTGCCTCGGCTCGGAAGTCGTTGGGCCCTCGCTCGCGCGTGATCTCGTCACGACGTTTCTCGCGGCCCGCTTCGACGGGGGTGCGCCCTACGTGAAACGACTCAAGCAAATCGAAGACCTTGAAAGGGCGATGTCCAGTGCCTGATTCCAATCTCCACAAGCTCTCGGCCCTCGGCCAAAGCGTCTGGATCGACTACCTGTCGCGCCAAAACCTTCAGAGCGGCAAGCTCGCACGGCTGATGGCCGAGGACGCAGTCGTCGGCGTCACCTCGAATCCGACGATCTTTCAGAAGGCGATCGCAGAGGGGAACCTCTACGACGACCAGTTGAAGGAGATCCTCGATGCGGGCCAGGATGATCCGAAAGAGATCTTCCTCCTGCTCTCCTCCCGCGACATTTCGGACGCGTGCGACCTGTTGCGCAACGTGTGGGACGAGACGAGGGGCCTCGACGGCTACGTCTCCTGGGAGGTCGATCCAACGCTCGCGTACGACCGCGAGGGGACGATCGCGGAGGCCCGCAGGCTGCACGAATGGCTCGAAAAGCCCAACCTGTACGTCAAGATCCCGGCGACGGAGCCCGGGCTCGGGGCGATCGAGGAGATGATCGCCTCTGGCCGGAACATCAACGTGACCTTGATCTTCTCCCTGGAGCGACATCGCGCCGTGATGGACGCCTACATCCGTGGCGTGGAGCGTCTCGTGGAGAGCGGCGGAGACCCGTCGACGGTGCACTCGGTCGCGAGCTTCTTCGTCTCCCGCGTGGACACGGAGACTGACAAGCGGCTCGATGAGATCGGCGGCGGTGCGACCGAGCTCAACGGCAAGCTCGGTATCGCCAACGCGAAGCTTGCGTACCAGAACTATCTCGAGACGTTCGCCGGCCCGAGGTGGGAGGCCCTCGCGGCGAGGGGGGCGACGAAGCAACGATGCCTCTGGGCCTCGACGTCGACGAAGAATCCCGAATATCGAGACGTGATGTACGTCGAGGAGCTGATCGGCCCCGAGACCGTGAACACGATGCCTGAGGAGACGATGGAGGCCTTCCAGGATCACGGTCGGGTCGCGCCGACGCTCACCGAGGACGTCGACGCGGCCCGCAAGGTCTTCGAGGACCTCGCTGCGGCCGGCGTCGACTACGACGACGTCACCGAGACGCTCGAACGCGAGGGCGTGCAGAAGTTCAGCGACTCGTTCGAGGAGCTCCTGGACGGAATCAACGCGAAGCGCGGCGATCTCGTCCGCGCCTGAGAAAGGGAGCTCTCGTGCAACTCGGAATGATCGGGCTTGGACGGATGGGTCACGGCATGACCGCGCGCCTGCGAGAGCACGGTCACGACGTGGAGACGTTCGACCCGAACGTCGCAGAGCGAACCGCCGATTCGCTGGCGGCGCTCAAGCAGCAGCTGAACGCGCCGCGTGCGTTCTGGATGATGATTCCGGCCGGCGAGATCACGGAAACGACGTTCCGCGAGCTGCTCGAGATCGCCGACGAAGGCGACACGATCGTCGACGGTGGAAACTCGAACTTCCGCGACTCGAAGCGGCGCTATGACGAGGCGCGGCAGCACGGCATCCACTTCGTCGACACCGGTGTGTCGGGCGGGATCTGGGGACTCGAGGTCGGCTTCTGCCTGATGGTGGGGGGTGACGACGAGCCCGTGCAACGACTGGAGCCGATCTTCCAAGCGCTTGCCCCGGACGCCGGCTACGCGCACGTCGGGCCGTCGGGTGCCGGACACTTCGTGAAGATGGTGCACAACGGCATCGAGTACGGCCTGATGGAGTCGTACGCGGAGGGATTCGAGATCATGGATCGCTCCGAGTACGACCTCGACGCGCTCCAGATCTCGGGGATCTGGCGGAATGGGTCGGTCGTGCGATCCTGGCTGCTCGAGCTCCTGCATGCGGCCTTCGAGACGAATGGTTCGAAGCTCGAGGACATCGCGCCCTACGTGGAGGACTCGGGCGAAGGGCGCTGGACGATCACCGAGGCGATGAACGAGAGCGTCCCCGCTCCGGTGATCGCGGCCTCGCTCTTCGCTCGCTTCGCCTCGCGCGACGAGATCAAGTTTTCCGCGAGGGTGGCAGCGGCTCTGAGAAACCAATTCGGTGGGCATGCCGTCAAAGCCGTCGAGAGTGCGAAGGCAAGTGCTGACCCGCGGTGATCGGCGGCTCTTCGCGTAGGCAATGGCCGTGACCACGACATCGCTAGAGGACAACCCGCTCCTCGACGGCCTTGAGCTCCGGCGCGCGCCGGACCCGTGCATCCTCGTCATCTTCGGCGCCTCCGGCGACCTGACCAAGCGGAAGCTCTTCCCGGCGCTGTACTCGCTCGCGTTCCGCCAGATGCTGCCGGAGAGCTTCGCCATCGTCGGGGCTTCACGCTCCGAGGAGAGCGACGACGAGTTCAGGGAGCGGATGAAGGAGGCGGTGCAGCAGACCGCCCGGGACGACTTCCGCGATGACGTCTGGGAGACGCTCGCGGACGGCATGCACTACGTGGCGCTGGACTTCGCTGACGAGCAGGGAGAGGAAGAGCTCGCCCGAACGCTCACGAAGCTCGACGGCGAGCGCGGTACGCGCGGGAACCGGGTCTACTACCTCGCGACGCCTCCGGCCGTTTTCCCTGTGGTTGTCGAGGCGCTGGGCAAGCGCCGTTCGGCCGAGGGTTGGACGCGGCTGATCATCGAGAAACCGTTCGGTCATGACCTGACTTCGGCGCGCGAGCTCCAGCAGGTGGTCGAGAAGTACTTCGGCGAGAGCGAGGTCTTCCGCATCGATCACTACCTCGGCAAGGAGACGGTGCAGAACACGCTCGCGCTGAGGTTTGCGAACGGGATCTTCGAGCCGATCTGGAACCGTCAGTTCGTCGACCACGTCCAGATCACCGTTTCGGAGACCCTCGGTATCGAGGGAAGGGCCGAGTACTACGAGAAGGCCGGCGCGATTCGCGACATCTTCCAGAACCACCTGCTGCAGCTCATCGCGATCACGGCGATGGAGCCCCCGATCGACTTCACGGCCGATTCGGTTCGCAACGAGAAGGTGAAGGTGTTGCGCGCCATGAGCACGCCCGGGCCGAAGTCCGTCGTGCGCGGCCAGTACGGCCGCGGTTACATCGAGGGCGAGGAGGTGTCCGCGTACCGCGAGGAAGAGGGCGTCGGTCCGCAGTCGATGACCGAGACGTACGTCGCCGCGAAGCTGTACGTGGACAACTGGCGCTGGGCCGACACGCCGTTCTACGTCCGCACCGGCAAGCGCCTCGCCCGCCGCGAGACGACGATCGCGATCGAGTTCAAGCGTGCGCCGCATCCGCCCTTCGAGGAGATGTCTGCGGAGCGGCTACGGCCGGACGTGCTGGTCGTGCATGTTCAGCCGGACGAAGGCGTCTCGCTCGCGATCGGGGTCAAGGTGCCGGGACAGGGGATGACGATCCGCACGGTGCACATGGACTTTCTCTACGGCGGCGCGTTCCGCACGGGTCTGCCCGAAGCGTACGAGCGGCTGATCCTCGACGCGATGCTCGGTGACGCGACGCTGTTCACCCGGATCGACGAGGTCGAGGAGCAGTGGGCGCTCGTCGACGCCATCGTGGCAGCGTGGGCTCGCGACCGCCCGGCCTTCCCGAACTACGCCGCGGGGACCTGGGGGCCAACCGCCGCAGACGAGCTGATGGAGCGCGACGGCAGGGCGTGGCGCCTGAGATGAGCTCGGTGACCGCCCTGACCTCCATCCGTGAGATCGAGCGCGAGCTCAGCACCCTTCGCATGGGGCCCGGCTGCGACGTGCCCTACCAGCGGACCAGCGTGATGACGCACACCGCCTGGGTTCCTCCGGAGTGGGTCGAGGCTGCGGAGGACGTTCTGTCCGGCCTCGCGGAACGCCATCCGTCGCGGACGATCGTGCTCGTTCCCGAACCGAACGCGGGGGAGAACGGTCTGGAGGGCGAGGCCGAGGTCCATGTCTTCCCGGTCGGCGAAGGGCGCGAGATCTGCACGGAAACGGTCCGGATTCACCTGAAAGGGAACCGTGCCTCGGCGCCGGCGAGCGTCGTCGAGCCGCTCTTCCTCCCCGATCTGCCGGCGTTCCTGCGCTGGCGTGGTCTTCCGGAGTTCGGCGGGGCGGCATTCGAGAGCATGCTCGGAGTCGTCGACAGGCTGATCGTCGACAGCACGGAATGGCCGGATCCCCACGCCTCCTACACGCAGCTCACGGAGGTCTTCGAGCGAGTTGTCGTGTCCGACATCGCCTGGGCGCGCACCAGCCGCTGGCGCCGGCAGCTGGCCACGCTCTGGCCGGGCATCGCTGACGTCAAGAAGATTCGTGTGACCGGCACGGCGGCGCAAGCCGAGCTCCTTACAGGCTGGCTGCGCTCGCGGCTCGAGCGCCCGGTCAAGCTGGAGCACGAAGAAGCTGACCACCTCGTCGCCGTGGACATCGACGGCGAGCACGCACCGTTTCCGCCCGGCGACCCTCCGCCTCCTGCAGATCTGCTGTCCGAGCAGCTCGACCGCTTCGAGCGCGACCGGATCTACGAAGAAGCCGTACGCTCAGCCGCTCAATGAGCGAGTTCGACACGCGTGTGAAGCCGCTGATCGCGGAGGTTCCCGGCTGGCTCACCGAGGAAGAGGGTGAAGCTCTCTACGATCTCGCGCGCGCGTGTACCGGAAGAGGCGTGATCGTCGAGATCGGGTCCTGGAAGGGCAAGTCGACGATCTGCCTCGGGTTGGGCTCGCGTGCCGGCGTTTCGCTGCCCATCTACGCGGTCGACCCGCATGCGGACTATCGCTTCGGTGATTTCCAGAGGAACGTCGAGCGTGCCGGAATCGCCGATCTGATCCGGCCGATCGCCTCGCTCTCGCAACCGGC
>JBKPTB010000111.1:0-5155 GCA_046735315.1 Actinomycetota bacterium | reverse complement strand
CGGCGCCGCTGCGACGGCGGTCGCGAGCAAACGGGCGGCGCGCTCGGCATCGACGGCCTCGACGTGCTCGGCTGCCTGAAGGAGCCGCCGATACGCCGTCGCCTCGCGATGGCTCGCGAGCTCGATCTTTGCCCGAAGGTGCTCGAGGTCGGCGCGAAGCGCCGGATCTTCGACCGCGTCGCCCGCCTGTGCAACGAGTTGCTCGGCCCGAGTCTGGTGCCCGCCACGCCAAACCGCGTCAGCCGCTTGGTATACGCGGCGAACCCAAGCGTTGCGCCCGGACGAGAAACTTGCTGCACGGAGAAACCAGTTCGACGCGACGACGTAGGCCCCACGATGCAGTGTGCTCTTCGCCGCTGCCTCCAGCTCTGAGGCGACGGCCTCGTCCGGGCCCGTGGCTGCGGCCGCCAAGTGGAGCGCGCGCCGCTCGCCCGAGCTCGCCGCCGCGAGCGCTCTGTGCGCGGCACGCTGCTTCAGCGGCGAGGCAGCGTGATAGACCGCCTCGCGGAGGAGCGCGTGCCGGAACTTCAGGTGTCCGTCTTCGAATGCGATTAGCTCGGCCGCCTCGCACTCCTCGAGCGCAGCAGATGTGACACCCGGGACCGCTCCCTCGTGCGCGATCGCGCGCAGTGTCTGCGTATCGGCGGCCGCCGCAGTCACGAGGGCGTCCTGAGCTGCGGGCGAAAGCGAAGCAGCCGAGCTGAGATAGGGCGTGTCGGCGGCGAGACCGACCGGCAACGGAATGGGAAGCGGGGCACGGCCGGCCAATTCCTCGGCACTCAGCGCAGCGGCCACTTCGACGAGTGCCCGCGGGTTTCCGCCGACGGCGTCGGTGATCCGACGCGCGACCTCAGGTGCGACTTCGGCGGAGGCACGTTCCTCGAGCAGCTCGCCTGCCGCCTCGGCGTCGAGCCCGTCGAGATCGAGCCGTTCGAGTCCTGCAAGCGAGCCCGGCGCTTCTTCGCCGACGGCGAACAGCATCGCTACCCCTTCGACCTTCAACCTTCGCGCGGCGAAGGCGAGTGCGGAGATCGAAGCCGGGTCGACGATGTGCGCGTCGTCGACGACGCAGAGGATCGGGCGGGACTCGGCGGCTAGGCCGAGCACGCTGAGGACGGCACGGAAGACCGCACCGCCTGCAAGGTTCGCCGCCGGTGCGAGGTCGAACGCCGCGCGGAGCGCCTCCCGTTGCGGGGCGGGAATTTCGTCGACGAGCGCGACGACCGGCGAGAGAAGCTCGTCGAGACCCGAAAAGGAGATCTGGGACTCGGCCTCGATGCCCGTCGTTTGCAGCACGTCGAACCCATCTGCTCGTTCGGCGGCGTGCGCGAGAAGCGCTGTCTTTCCAGACCCGACCGCTCCGCGGATCACGAGCGCGCCGCTTCGGCCGTCGCGCGCACCAGCGAGGAGACTCTCGAGCCCAGCGCGCTCGACGGCGCGTCCGCGTATGAGCGCTCGAGAGGTGGCGGCGCGCAACGGACTAGGAAGAGGTCGTGAGCCGTCGCCGCGTGATCGGGTCAGGAGAACCAGCCCCGCGCGACACGGGCAGATGGGCAAAGGGCGGCTTCATGGGTCCGTAATCGGCGCCCGGGAAGGCCGCCTTTACTAAAAACTCAGTCTTAAATCGGTCTGAAACAGGCACGCGGGACCGCGTCTCGCGCCGTGCTTGACCGTTTCGCATCGCGCGCGGAGGAGTTCCGTCCAATATCGAGCGCGATACGTCGCTTGAACCGAGGCCGAGATGGCTTGGGATGCGAGCCCAAGTCGCTGGCAGAGAGGCCCAGGCCCCGAGGCGACTGCCGACCGTTGTTCGATCACGTCTGGCAAGACGGAGGAACGATGGTCCGCCGTAAGCGGAACCGCTTCTGCGCTACGTCCGGCAAGCCGACGAATTAGCTCGTCACCGCGGGAAGACGCGCGGTGTCAAAAGCGGGAGCGACGGGACTCGAACCCGCGACCTCCGGCGTGACAGGCCGGCGTTCTAACCAACTGAACTACGCCCCCAAGGGATCGACCAGTCTACCTCGCATCTGGCGCCCTCGATGCCACGGGTCCGGGGTCGCGAGTAGCCTGCCGAATCAGTGAGCAAGGTGGACTTCATTGCGCTCGGTTTCATCGCGCTGACGGCGTTCATCGGGTGGAAGAAGGGGCTCGTGGCGAGCGCACTGTCGGTGGCCGGCATCGTTCTCGGCGCCTGGCTCGGGTCTCGCCTTGCGCCCGGGCTGCTCCAGGGCGGCACCAGCTCTCCGTACACACCCCTCGCCGCGCTTGCGGGTGCGGCGGTGGGCGCGATCCTGCTCGAGACGATCGGGACGCTTGCCGGAACTGCGCTCAGGACGCGGATGATGAAGCCGAGGCTGAGCACGCTCGACTCGAGCGGCGGCCTCGTGCTCGGTGCTCTGGCGGGGATCACTCTCGTCTGGGTGCTCGGTGCCGTCGCGCTCCTCTTGCCCGGACAGACGGACCTGCGGCGAGGCGCACAGGGCTCGGCCTTGCTCCAGCGACTGAACAAGGTCGTTCCGCCCACCGACCTGCTCAACGCGCTGGCCCGCATCGATCCGTTCCCGACGATCGCTGGTCCCGGCGCATCTGTGTCGCCTCCTGATCCAACGCTCGTGCACGAGCCAGGAGTCCGCCGTGCTGCTGCGAGTGTGGTCCGGGTGCTCGGAACCGCCTGCGGCGTCGGTGTCGAGGGAACCGGCTGGGTCGGCCGGCCCAACCTCGTCGTCACCGCCGCACACGTCGTGGCCGGGCAGCATGACACCGTCGTCGAGTTGCAATCAGGCGGTCGCCTGCCGGCCAACGTCGTCGAGTTCGACCGCCGCAATGACATCGCGGTCCTCCGGATCAAGGATCTCGGACTCCGTGCGCTCGAGCTGGCATCTGCCAAGGCCGGCACCGCCGTGGCTGTACTCGGCTTTCCGGAGAACGGGCCATTCACCGTCACGCCGGCGCGCGTCGGCGGTACGTCAGTCGTTCTTGCGGAGGATGCGTATGGCTCCGGACCGGTCACCCGGCGGATCACATCGTTGCGCGGCAGGGTTCGTCACGGGGATTCGGGTGCGCCGGCTGTGGACTCCGATGGAGGAGTCCAGGCGACCATTTTCGCCGCGCGGCTTGGCGCGGTGGGTGGCTACGGCGTTCCGGCAGACGTCGTGCGCGACGATCTCGACGGCGTCATTGGGCCGGTCCCGACCGGCAAGTGTGCTCCCTGAGCTACTCGGCGAGCAACTCGAGCACGCGCAGCGGCCGTCGGAAGGGCGCGACGAGGTAGACGCCGGCGGCGCGGTCGCGTGCCGCGGCGATCAGCTCCCTTGCGTGGTCGAAACCGACGTCCGCCGCGTCCGAGCCCGCGCGCTCGAGCGCTTCCTGGAGTGACTGCGGCACCACGATGCCCGGCACCTCGTTGTGCAGACGTAGCGCGAGCCTGTGGCTCGTCAGCGGAAAGACGCCGATGAGCACAGGGATCGGCCACGCGCCGCCCAGGCGGTCCACGAACCGATCCAGGTAATCGGAATCGAAGACGATCTGCGTCATGGCGAACCTGGCACCGGCTTCGAGCTTCCGCTCGAAGCGCTCGAGCTCGACGTCAAGGTCGTCCGGCGTCGGATTCACGGCGACACCCGGAAAGAACGACGTCGGAGCATCGATCGGGCGCCCGTTGAAGTCCTCGCCGCGGTTCAGATTCGTCATCAGCTGGGTCAGGCCGATCGCGTCGATCTCGTACACGCCTCGTGCGCCCGGATAGTCGCCGACATCCGGCGGGTCCCCGGTGATCGCGAGGACGTTGCGAACGCCTTCGGCGTGCGCCCCGAGCAGCATCGACTCCAGGCCCATCACCGACCAGTCCCGCGTCGTGAGGTGCGGGATCGACTCGATCTGCGCGAGTCGCTCGATCGTCGCCGAGACCATCAGCGAGCTCATTCCTGCACGCGCCGTGGCGTTGTCGTTCACGTCCACCCAGCCAACGTGGCCCGACTCCCTCAGCGCCGTAGCGACCTCGACTAGCCCAGTGCTGTTGCCGCCGAGCGGAGGATCGAGCTGCACGGACACGACCCACTCGCCCGAGGCCAGCGCACGCGAGAGTCCCGTCTCACGTTGCTCCTCGCCGAGTGCGACGACGAGCTCCGGCGCGTCGAACACGAGCGGAGCGCGCGGCTTGCGTTCCTCCTCCACCGCCGCGCGGATCGCCGAGATCTCGGCCGGCGTCGTCCCGCAACAACCCCCGATCACCCTGGCGCCGAGATCGCGCGCATGCGCAGCGAACTCCGCGAAGTACTCAGGTGTCGCGTGCGGGTAGATGACACGACCGCCGGTCAGGCTCGCCAGGCCGACGTTCGGCAGCGCTGCAAGTGGCTTGCCGTCCTTGCCCATCTGCTCGAGCGCAGCGAGCGCCGCGAGCAGTCCCGCGCCGTGGTTCGCACCGATTGCAGCCACGTCGAGGTCGGTCAGCCGCGCAGCGGCTTCGGCGGCGGTGACGCCGGCGAGCGTCTCGGCGCTCTCGTCGAACGTCAGGAGCGCGACGATCGGCAGCTTCGAGACACTCCGGGTCGCCTCGATCGCGTCGACCGCCTCCTCCAGGTCGTAGAACGTCTCGACCATGAACAGGTCGACGCCGCGGCCGTCGAGAACGGCTGCCTGCTCTGCGAAGAGCTCGCGGCGAACCCGAGAGGTCGCCGGCTCGCCCAGCGGGCCGATCGACCCGGCGATGAAGACATCGCGACCCGTCACCTCCCGTGCATCCCGCGCGAGCTTCACGCCCGCCGAGTTGATCTGCTCGAGATCGTCCTCGAGGAAGTGGTGGGAGAGCTTGCGGCGATTCGCCCCGAAGGTGTTCGTCTCGATCAGGTCGGCCCCCGAATTGATGAAGCTCACATGCAGCGACACGACCGCATCCGGGGCGCGCAGGTTCGCCTCCTCGGGGTTGCGCAGGCGGGGAACCGCGGCGGACAGGAGCGCGCCCATCCCGCCGTCGCCCACGATCGCCGGCCCGGTTTCGAGCCGCTCCTGAAAACGGTTCCGGGTCTGCGCTTGGGCGGGCACTACGTCTCCTTCCGAACTCGCTCGACACATCCATCCGGGCCGCTGCCCGGCCGGGTTTGGCACCTTGCCGCGAAGGCAGGTTGCCGAGGCTTCACAGGGCCGGTTCCCTCAG
>JBKPTB010000110.1:0-18276 GCA_046735315.1 Actinomycetota bacterium | reverse complement strand
GTGACGCTCTGCTTCTCCAAAGGTCTCGGGTGTCCGCTCGGCGCCCTGATCGCCGGTTCGGCTGAGCTGATGGCACGAGCCCGCCGTGGGAAGCACTACTTCGGAGGCGCGATGCGGCAGGCGGGAATCGTTGCGGCCGCTGCGCTCTACGCCCTCGACCACCACGTCGATCGGATCGCCGACGACCACGAGCGCGCCCGCCGTCTCGGCGAAGGTCTGGCAGCCGCGGGTGTTCGGGTCGACCTCGATCAGGTCGAGACGAACTTCGTGCAGATCGACGTCGGCGGCGACCGGACCGGAGCGATCGAGCGTCTGAAGGAGCGCGGCGTGCTCGTCTCGACGACGGTGCATCCGACCGTGGTGCGCGCCGTGACGCACCTCGACATCAGCGACGAAAACGTCGAGGCGGCGGTCGAAGCGATCCCCGCCGCGCTCGGCGTTACTCGTACTGGAGTGCCTCTAGAACGTTGAGCCTGGCGGCGCGCCGCGCCGGGAAGATCGCAGCGATGACCCCCACCACGACCGCGGCGATTGCGAAGATGATGAGCTGCCCTACGGGCACCGACCAGACGATGAAGTCGATGCGCGCGATCAGGAGCCCGGCGAGCACGATCCCGAGCGCGATTCCGATCGCCGCGCCGATGAGAGCGGTGATGATGCTCTCCTGTCGCACCATGCGACGCACCTGACGCCGGGTCATCCCGATCGCACGGAGCATGCCGATCTCCCGCGTGCGCTCGAACACCGTCAGGACGAGGGTGTTCACGATTCCGAAGAAGCTGACGACCACGGACAGCGCGAGCAACACGTAGAGGATGTTGAGCACCGAGCTGAGTCCAGAGATCTGGTTGTCGATGAACTTCTCGCGCGTTGCGACCTTCGCGTTCGGATATGCATCCAGGGTCTTGTTGATCGCCGCTTCGTTCGCGGCGGTCTGGCCGCCTTGTGTGATCACGAACGAGTAGAGGTTCTCGGGGTCGGGAACGAACTTGTCGAACGTCGAGCTCGAGATCGTGACGGGGCCAAAGGGGGAACCCCCCGTGGGCGGATCGAAGATTCCTTTGACGAAGAACGTCATCTGGGCCCCATTCGGGAAGAGCATCACGATCGGCGCGTCGAGCGACAGGTGGTGGTCGTCGGCATAGCCCTTGTCGACGAAGGCGCCGTCGTCGCCGAGCGTCGCGAGGACATTCGCGGAGCCGACTGTCCAATCGAGATTGAAGACCTTCGAGGCGGGCGGGTTCACGGCCGTCAGGTTGCTCATAGTGTTGCCGAAGGCCCTTCCCTCTCCTACACGAACGTTCGCGACGTCGCGGACGCCAGGTGTCTTCGTGACGGCATCCGCCGCGGCGATGGGGATTGGTGAGAAGTTGTTCTGGGCCGTGATCGCGTAGTCGGCGTTTCGCCAGATCTCCTTCACGGAGCCCCTGAAGCTTGAGATGATCCCGGCGGCCAGCACCGACACGAGCGTCACGAGCGCAAGCCCGATCATCAGCGCTGAAGCGGTCGAAGCCGTCCGTTGTGGGTTCCGTTGGGAGTTCTCACGTGCGAGCGTCCCCGCCACGCCGGCGATCTTCGTCGCCGGCCAGCCCAGAAGCCCCGCAAGCGGCGGTACGAGCCGCACGGAGAGAAGAGCGATACCGAAGAAGACGAGGAGCGCTCCGCCGAGCAGGAAAAGGAGGACGCCCGCTGTACCGAGGCCCGGCTTGAACAGACCCCACAGAAGGCTCGCAAATCCGAGTGCCGAGAGCACGATTGCTGCGGGAGACCGGAAGCGAGCGAAACGCGACTCGGGCAGTGTTGCGCCCTCGCGCACCGCTGAGATCGGTGGCACACGCGTTGCACGAATCGCTGGGCGCAGGCTCGCAAGCAGCGTCACGACGATCCCAACGAGGAGCGAAACAACGATGGTGCGCGTCTCGAACGTGAGGCCGTTGTTGGGCAACGTGAACCCGACGGCGTCAAAGAGCTTGAACAACCCTTTCGCAAGCGCAAGGCCGGCGAAGAGACCAACGATCGACGCGAGCACGCCGACGACGAGTGCCTCGAGAATGATCGACCGCAGCACTTGGCGCCGCGAGGCGCCGATCATGCGCAATGTTGCGAGCTCGCGTGTGCGCTGGGCAATGGTGATCGAGAGCGAGTTCGCGATCACGAAGCTGCCGACGAAGAGGGCCACGCCGCCGAAGCCGAGCAGGAACTTCTGCAGGAACGAGATGAAGGAGTTGGTGTCCTTCGCGTCCTTGTGGGCCTGCTCCGCTCCGGTTCGAACTTGAGTTGCCGGCGGCAGGATCTTCCGTATCTGCGACAGGAGCGCGTCTGTCGAGACGGCGGGTTTCGCCGAGACCGCAATCTCGTCGAGCTTGCCGACCCTCCCGAACAGTTTTTGTGCGGTTGGGAGGTCGAAGCCCGCCAGTGTGGCGCCGCCGATCGTCGAGACCGAACCGAATTTGACGATGCCTGAAATACGAAGTCGCTCGACGGCGCCGTTCGCTTGGACGCCGATGGTTTGGCCGATCGCGAAGTGCTCCTTCTTCGCGGCCGACTTGTCGATCACGACCTCATTGGCTCTGGGCCAGGCGCCCGAGACGAGAGTCAGCGGGTTGAAAGGCGAGGCACCTCTCGCGATGCTGAAGCCGAGGTTCGGAGCCCCGCCGTACACGACGGCCTTCCCATCCTTGCCGATCAACTGCGCTTCGCCGTTGACGGCACCATCGGCGACCGAGACGTCCGGAAGAGCCCGCACCTTCGCGAGCAGGGATTCGTCAAATGGAGGGGCCAAGGCCCCACTGCCTTGAGTCAGATCGAAGGCCGACTTGCCCGAGATGACCGCATCCGACCCATTTCGGCTGGTTGTGAAGATGGAATCGAACGCATTTTGGATCGAATCCGTCAGCACGTAAGTCCCGCTGACCGTCGCAACCCCGAGCACGATGGCGAAAGCCGTCAGGATCGTGCGCAGCTTCCGCCCGAACAGGCCCCTGAGGGCGAACGCCGTCACGAAGCGCCGAGCTCGTCCATCGCGGTGACGACGTCCTGCGCAGAGATGTCGCGTGACTCACGGACGATCTTCCCGTCGGCGAGGAACAGGACGCGTTCGGCGATCGCCGCCGCACGCGAGTCGTGCGTCACCATCACGATCGTCTGCGAGAGATCGTGGACGGAGTCGTTGAGCAGGTCGAGGATCTCGCCGCTCGTCTTGGAATCGAGGTTGCCGGTCGGCTCGTCTGCGAACACGATGCTCGGTCGGCTCACGAGCGCGCGGCCGATCGCGACGCGCTGCTGCTGGCCACCGCTGAGCTCGGACGGGCGGTGCTTGCGTCGGTCCGCGATACCGATCTTCTCCATCAGGTCATCGACCCACGCCTTGTCCGGCTTCTCCCCGGCGAGGGAGAGGGGCAGGACGACGTTCTCCTCCGCCGTCAGCATCGGCAGGAGGTTGAAGAACTGGAAGATGAAGCCGATGTGCTTGCGGCGGAGCTTCGTCAGTTCCGAATCGTTGAGCTTCGAGATCTTCGTCCCGGCGATCTCGACTTCGCCGGAGGTCGGCTTGTCGAGCCCGGCGAGGATGTGCATCAGCGTCGACTTACCCGAGCCCGACGGCCCCATCACCGCCGTCAGCTGGCCCTTCGGCACATCGAGGGAGACGCCGCGAAGCGCGTCCACCGCCGTTTCGCCCTCGCCGTAGCGCCGGGTTAGGTTGGTGGCAGAGACGACCGGGCCCGCGAGGGGAGCCTCGACCGCCGCCGCGACGGAAGCTGTTTCGCTCATCTCTCCTCCATGTCGATGTGGCCAGTGTCCACGGTAGCCTGAGTTTTCTCAAGGCGGGTGACTCGTCGTCTGGGGGTACGGTTAACCGCCCTGTTCAGCGATCGCCTGCGGCGAGAACCCACACCGCGAAGGCCGCATAGACCGCGATCAGGAGCGCGCCCTCCCAACGTCTGGAGCGACCGTCGCGAATCACAAACGCGACGAACAGGGCGGATCCTCCCATCGCCGTCAGCTCGATGGGACGGAAGGCGAGCGCAAGGGGATGGGCGAATGCAAACGAGACGAGGGCGACGACCGGCACGACGAGCAACGCCACCTGGGCGCTCGAGGAAATCGCGATCTCCGTCGCGAGCTCCATCTTCCCGCGCCGCGCGATGATCACCGCGCCACCGTGCTCCGCCGCGTTGCCGACGATTGCGACGATCACGGTCGCGATGAAGAACTCCGAAAGGTTGGCGGCCTTGGCGAACGCCTGCAATGAGTGCACGAGGATCTCGCTGACGGCGGCGGTTCCCGCCGTCGCGGCGCCGAGCGCGACGAGCGAGACGGACAGGCTCCAGCCTTCGTTTCCCGCGTGCTGATGCGGCTCGCGGCGTCGCAGGTCGGTGATCGTGATGACGAGGTAGATCGCCAGCAGAGCCACCGCCGGTCCGATGCTGAGAACGGCGAGCGAATGACGGTCGGGGTCGCCGTGCCAGCCGGGAATCGAGGGAATCAGCAACAGGAGCACGGCCAGGAGGACGAGTCCGAGCTGCATCAACAGGGACCCGCGGTCGAGGCGCGCGTTGTCGGGACCTAGCACAAGCGCTGCGCCCAGGACGAGCAGGATGTTCGACACGACGCTTCCCGTCATCGAGCCGCGGACGACGTTGGGAAGATTGTCGGCGATCGCGATGAGGGCGATGATGACCTCGGGGGCGTTGCCGAACGACGCATTGAGGAGGCCACCGATGCGTGGACCCGTGTGCTCCCCTGCATGCTCGGTAGCCTCCCCGATCACCCACGCGAGCGGCACCAGAGAGGCGGCCGACATGACGAAGAGGACGACGTCGCCCGGGTGCGCGGCCCGGTCGACTATGACTGTGATCGGCGCGAGCGCGAGCGATGCCCAGAGGAGTCGTCGCGCCACGACGACCTAGCCTAACGCCCTACCGGATTCCTCCGGTTCATGTCAAGTCTTGCGGCGCGCGCTCACGGACACGACAATTCCGTCATGCAACCTCAGACGCAGCGCCTCGCGGCCGCCTCGGTCACGGAGCTTCCGCTCCGCCCGCAGGACGAACTGGAGTGCCGGCGCTGCGAGGTGCACTGCGACAAGGTGGTCTATCCCTCTGCTTGTGTCGAACGCGCATGTCCGTTTCTGTACGCCTTTCAGGAGTTCGGTCACACCTACATCGGTTGCATGCAGCGCGTCTACGGCGTCGAGATCGATCTGGAGATGCTGCACGAGGCCGAAGCCAGGCGAGAAGGTTTTGGAGCGATGCGCACGACGCGGGCCCCGCTTCCGATGTGTCGTGTCGAGGTCGAGGAGTGCTTCGATGCCGAACGCTCGGGCGACCTCGGTTGCGTGAATCCGGAGTTCCACGAGCTGCCGGTGGGGAGACCCACTTTCAAGGTGTTCGCTCGGCTAACGGACTGAGGAGCGCGTAGCCGACAAGCGGGCTGAGGGCCGCGCAGCCGAACGCAACGCGCCACGATCCCGCGTGGACGAGGGTCGCGAAGACGATCGGCGCAACGATGGATCCGCCCGACAGGAACGTCTGCTGGAGCCCGATGGCGACGCCGCTACGGGCGGGCCCGGCCGCCTCTGCGGCTGCCGTGAAGGAAAGCCCGTTCCAGGAAAGGGCAAACGTCCCCGCGAGGACGAGGGCCGGTACGACGATCCATGGGGACGCGTCGAGCAGCAGGACTGCGACGCCGAGTGTCAGCGCAAGGCACAGGGCGATCCAGCGAAGGAGGACGATTCGCAGCCGCAGCCGGTCAGACAGGCGGCCGACCCCGATCCGGGCAACGGCGCCGAGAACCTGCGTTGCCGCCAGGCCGCCCGCTGCGACCCCGATCGACAGCCCCCGGCGGTCGTGGAGGAAGAGAACGAAGAATCCGAGCAGGCTGAGCTGCGTCGTGACATAGAAGACGCTTGCAAAGCAGATCCGCCAGACGCGTGGATCGCGCAGTGGCCGTGCCAGGAGCGAATGCTCGTCGGCGGGTTCCGTGCGCAGTAGCAACGCACCGATCACGGCGGCAACCAGGCAGCCCGACGCCAGACCGTAGAAGGCCGCCTGCAGACTGATGTGCTCGTTCAGTAGCGGCAGCGCAACGGCGGCCACAGCGCCGCCGAGCGGAACGGCCATCTGCCGGATTCCCAGCGCGAAGCCCCGCTCTTCCTCGCCGAACCACGCCATCACTGCTCGTCCACTCGCGGCGTTCACGCCCGCGCCGACTGCTCCCGTGACGCTCAGCGCGACGACCAGCGACGTGAAGCTCGACGCCTGCGCGGCCCACACCAGCCCCGCCGCTGCACCTGCCTGCCCGAGCGCGATCACGGCTCGTTCCCCGATGCGGTCTGCGACGACTCCCCACAGCAGGAGCGTCGCGACCGATCCGAAGCTCACCGCTGCGAGCACGACTCCGACCTGGGTCAGGGTCAGCCCGTAGTGCCGCCGAAGTGCGGGCGCGATGGCGGGCAACCCGAGAAGGATCGCGGAGTTCGCCGCCTGGGCCACCACGCCGGCGGAGAGAATCGTCCAGCGGTATCTACGCGCTGGCGCGGCCGTGGAGCTCACGAAGCTTGCGAATCTCCTCAGCGTTCGGCCCGTGGCCGTCCGCACCGGGGACTTCGAGCACGACCGGGAGTCCCTGGAGCTTTGGCTGCGCCAGGAACGCGCCGAGCCCCTCGCCCATCAGCCCT
The DNA here is from genome assembly GCA_046735315.1 of Actinomycetota bacterium. Taxonomy (GTDB): domain Bacteria; phylum Actinomycetota; class Thermoleophilia; order Gaiellales; family Gaiellaceae; genus 3-1-20CM-4-69-9. Next base: position 11,597 of record JBKPTB010000110.1, on the reverse strand, counting down.
TCGCCGATGTTGTCGTGACGATCGCGGTTCGAGCCCAGCGGGGCCTTCGCGTCGTTTGCGTGGAGGAGACGCAGGCGGTCGAGGCCGATTCGCTCGTCGAGCTCCTCGAGCAGGGCGTCGAGCACGGCGCGATCGGTGACGTCGATGCCTGAGACGAAGAGGTGGCAGGAGTCCAGACAGATCCCCAAGCGCTCGTGGCGATCGAGCGCATCGAAGATGACGGCGAGCTCGTCGAGCGAGCGCCCGATGGTGCCGCCGGCGCCGGCAGAGTTCTCCATCAACACCCACGTTCGGTCATTGGAGCGCTCGAGAACCTGCGCGATTGCCGGAACAACGCGTTCCAGCCCGTGTTCGAAGCCGGCCCCGAGGTGGGAGCCGACGTGAAAGACGACGCCCTCCGACTCGATCGCGCAAGCCGCATCGACCGTTGATCTCATCGTCTGCACGCTCTTGCAGTAGACCTCTTCGTCCGGCGCTGCGAGGTTGACGAGGTAGAGCGCGTGCACGAACACGGGAACCCCTCTCTCCTCTCGCGTGATACGGAAGGACTCGAGGTCGGCCGGATCATGGTTCGGGAACCGCCAGGTGCGTGGGCTTTGCACGAAGAGCTGCACCGTCTCGGCACCCATCTCGGCGCCCTTGCCGAGCGCCTTCTTGATCCCGCCTGAGCAGTGGGCTCCGAACAGCACGGCAGTAACCTAACGACGTGTCCGTCCGCGTTCGCATGGCGCCGAGCCCGACAGGGTTCCTCCACATCGGCAACGTCCGCACTGCGCTCTTCAACTGGCTCTTCGCCCGACACGATGGTGGCGAATTCCGGTTACGCATCGAGAACACCGACACGAGTCGCGAGGTCGCCGAGGCGACTCAGCAGATCCAGGACTCGCTGCGCTGGCTGGGACTCGACTGGGACGGCCCGGTGACCTTCCAGCTCGATCGCCTGGCAGATTCCGGGGAGGTCGCTCGCCGTCTGGTCGAGGAGGAGAAGGCCTACGAGGACGAAGGCGCGATCCGTTTCCGGATGCCGAACGAGGGCGTCACTGCCTGGGACGACGCAGTGCGCGGACGCATCGAATTTCCGAATGAGCAGCTCGAGGATTTCGTGCTCGTGCGATCAGACGGACGTCCGACCTACAACTTCGCATCGCCGATGGAGGACGTCTGGGACGAGATCACACACGTGATTCGCGGCGAGGACCACATCTCGAACACGCCGAAACAGATCAACCTGATTCGGGCCGTGGGCACGGAGCCGCCTGTCTACGCGCACGTGTCACATGTCCTCGGTCCGGACGGCAAGAGCCTCTCCAAACGTCACGGCTCGGTGACCGTCGACGAGTTCCGCCGCGCCGGGTACTACGCACCGGCGTTGATGAACTTCCTCGCGCTGCTCGGCTGGAGCTACGACGACAAGACCACCGTCATGTCCCGCGCCGAGCTGATCGAGCGGTTCACGCTGGACCGAGTCGTGCCGAGCCCCGCAACGTTCGACTACGACAAGCTCGACTGGCTGAACGGCGTCTACTTGCGTGCGCTCCCACCCGACGAATACGCCGACGAGCTGGTCCGATACCTCCGCGACCAGGGGTACGACTGGGACGAGAGCCTGGTTCGCCGAGCTGCGCCTCTCGTGCAGGAGAAGATCGAGCGGTTCGGCCAGTTTCCGGACTTCGCCGGCTTCCTGTTCGGGGAGGTCGCGCCCGATCCCGCGCTTCTCGACGGACGGGCGTCCGTCGTGCGGGCCGCTTTCGACGAGTTGGAACGCGTCGATCCGTTCGCCGCGCCCGAGATCGAGGCGGCTCTCCGCGGGCTGGCCGAAAGGCTGGAGCTTTCGCCGCGGAAAGCGTTCGAGCCGATTCGCATCGCGGTCACGGGTTCCAAGGTCTCGCCCGGGCTCTTCGAGAGCATCGAGCTGCTCGGGAAAGATGAGACGCTGCGGCGGCTCGACGCGGCGGCGGCTCGCGCGCCCGGTTAGCCCTTTCGCTCGCGCAGCGGTCGCGGAGGCGCGAGCGGATCCAGAGCCCGCTGGAACAGCAACCACGAACGGCGCCGGAACTGCGGCGAGGGCCGCGGGATCCGGGTGGGGACTCGAGCGACCTCGCTGGCCGCGCGGTCGTGTGGGGACTCACTTCTCATTTCTAATCGGTAAAACGGGGTCCGGTCGGATCGGGTTACGCGTACACTGGCGCCCGCGGTGGACTCGCCCAGTAACACCGTTCTCGTCGTCGACGACGACGCGGCGATCCGATTTCTCTGCCGAGTGAACCTCGAGCTGGACGGCTGGACCGTGCGCGAAGCCGCAACGGTGTCAGAGGCGCGTGCGGTCGTGGCGGACGCGCAGGTCGCCGTCGTTCTGCTCGACGTTCACGTCGGTCGAGAGAGCAGCCTCGACTTTCTTGCTGAGCTTCGCGTGGACCATCCGGGCCTGCCCGTGGCGATGCTCACCGGCTCGGTTGGCACGCCGACCCTCGAAGGGGTGTCCGTCGACGCGGTCATCCCCAAGCCCTTCAGGCCGCTCGAGCTGACGGCGACGATTCGCAGCCTGGCGATGCGCCTGGCACCGAACGCCGGATAGAGTTCTCTCGATGTCCGCCACCGCGGTGCGCAGCCCCGCTGAGTTCGAGGAACAACTCCAGCGGTATCTCTTCGAGCGGTCCGAAGAAGGACGCGCCGTTCGCGTCGGCGAAAAGGAAATCTCAGAGCAGGCGGCGATCGTCGCCCGCTACGAGGATCTGTTCAGCCGCGACCAGCTCAGCGCCCTCCGCGAGGAGGAAGAACAGGCTGAGGGCAACCACCGCGAGTGGCTGTACCGCCTGCGCAAGACCTGTGAGAGCGGGCTCGTCGCCGCGGAGCTCGCGGAGGAGGACGACGAGCTCGAGAACGCCATCCTCGCCGCTCGCGTGCACTTCAAGGGCGAAGAGCTGCCGCTGCGGTCCGCGGTCGCACAGCTCGCCGTCCTGCCGAACTACCGGGATCGCGAGGAGCTCGGCGAACTGCAGCAAGAAGCGTCTGCCGCCTTCAACCCACGGCGCCTCGAGCTCCTTCGAGCCTACGAGGAACTCGAAGCCGATCTGAGCGAGGAACCAGATCCGGTGGCGCGAAACGAGGACGAGAAGCAGATCTCGCTGCGCGACCTGGAGTCGGTCCTCCAGGTCGCGAGCGACGAGATCGAGGGAGCATTCATCCGCAGGCGCGATCGCTGGTTCGAGATCCTGCTCGGCCCTGACCGCGACGAGCAGCCGTCCTCCGCGCACATGGGCTACGTGCGGCGACTGTCACCCTTCGACTCGACGTACACCAAAGAGCGCGCGACCGAGGTCTGCCTTTCGACGCTCGCCGCACTCGGCTTCGACCTCGCCTCCGACCCCAACATTCGCCTCGACCTCGACGATCGTCCGCAAAAGTCGCCACGCGCCTGCGTGATCGCCTCCGACCCGCCCAAGGTCGTCCACCTGATCACCAGGGCGCAGGGCGGTCTCCACGACTACCAGGCGTTCCTGCACGAGGCCGGGCACGCGCTGCACTACGCGGGCTGCGATCCAAAGCTGCCCTACACCTTCCGCAGGCTTTCACGCGACCACGCGCTGACCGAGATCTACTCCTACATCTGCGAGGCGATCACGCGCGAACCTGCCTGGCACTCGGAGTACTTCGGCCTTTCCGACGACGAGGCGCGCAAGAACGCCGAGGCGACTGCCTTCCTCGAGGCGCTGCTTTTCCGCCGCTACACCGCGAAGCTGCAGTTCGAGCTGGGCTTCTGGTCGAACTTCGAAGCCGCGGAGGTGACGAGCGACGACTATGCGACGCGGCTCACGTCCGCCACCGGCATTCGCTACCCGCGGGACGGCCACCTGGCCGACATGGACGCCGGCTTCTACTCGGCCGACTACTTGCGCGCGTGGATCCGTCACGCTCAGCTCCGGGCCCACCTGATCCACGAGGTCGGGCAAGGCTGGTGGCGGAGCAAGGCGACCGGCGAGATCCTTCGCGAGCTGTTTGCGGAAGGCACGAGACCGTCGAGCGAGGAGATTGCGGCGCGGCTCGGGTTCGAGCCCTACGATACAGCGCCGCTCGTCGCCGAACTCACCACGTAATCGCCGGTGCGCTCCGTAGCGTACGACCACTTCTACGCGTACGACGAGCTGACGGACACGCTGCGGACCTGGGCGGAAGAAGCGCCCACGCTCTGCACGATCGAGTCGATCGGCACGTCGTACGAGGGACGTGACATCTGGCTCGTCACGCTCACGAACCGGCAGACGGGCGATCCGATCGACAAGCCGGCTCTCCTCGTCGAGGCGAACATCCACTCGATGGAGTGGACCGGTTCCACTGCCGCGTTGCATCTGATCCACAAGCTGCTGACCGGTCATGGGGAGGATGAGCTCGTGACCCGGGCGCTCGACACGCGCGTCTTCTATGTGATCCCGCGGCTGAATCCCGACGGCGCAGAGCACGGACTGGAAGAGCGCCGCTTCATCCGGTCGAGCGTGCGCCCTTATCCTCGTGAAGAGCAGGGAGATGGCCTGAGGGTGGAGGATCTCGACGGCGACGGGCGCGTTCTCGACATGCGCGTCGAGGACCCGAACGGGCCGTGGCGGTCCCATCCCGACGAGCCGAAACTGCTCGTGCGGCGTGAACCGGTGGACGGGCCGGACGACGGGCCGTTCTATCGTCTGCTGCCCGAGGGTCGGATCGAGAACTACGACGGTGTGACGATCAAGGTTCCCCCGCCGCTGGAAGGGCTCGACCTGAATCGCAACTTTCCGGCGGAGTGGGCACCCGAGCACGAGCAGCGTGGGGCAGGGCCCTATCCGACGTCGGAGCCCGAGGTGCGCGCGATGGTGCAGGCCGTCACCGACCGTCCGAACATCACGGCGCACATCGCCTACCACACGTTCAGCGGTGTCCATCTGCGTCCGTATGCGGGGAGGCCCGACGAGGAGTTCCCGACGTCTGACCTGCGTGCGTACCAGCTGATCGGGACGCGCGGGACCGAGCTCACCGGCTACCCGGCTGTCTCGGTCTTCCACGACTTCAAGTACGAGCCGAAGCAGTCCATCAAGGGTGGCGCACACGACTGGATGTACGACCACCTCGGGGTCATCTCGTGGACCACGGAGTTCTGGAGTCCGCAAAGGCAGGCCGGGCTCTCCGACTACCACTTCACGGACTGGATCAGAGACCATCCCATCGAGGACGACGTCGCCCTCCTCAAGTGGGCCGAGAAGAGCTATCCGGGCGCGTACGTCGACTGGTACGAGTTCGAGCATCCGGAGCTCGGCAAGGTCGAGCTGGGTGGTTGGGACACCATCAACTACTGGTTCAACGTCCCGTTCGACCGGTTGGAGGACGAGGTTGCGCCGCACGCCGACTGGGCGCTCTTCCACCTCCTCGTCTCGCCGCTGCTCGAGGTGCGCTCCCTCGACGTCGAGCGGCTCGGTGAGAGCTCCTTTCTCCTGCGGCTCGTGCTGCAGAACTCGGGGTGGCTGCCGACGAACGTGACCGAAAAGGCGATCGAGCGCAAGACGGCACGCGCGATCGAGGTCGAGCTCGACCTTCCTGAGGGTGCACGGCTCGTCGGCGGCGACCTCAAGACGGATGCGGGCCAACTCAAGGGTCGGTTCGACAAGCGCTCGACGACCTGGTGGGGCAACGACGAGTCGACCGGGGACCTCGTGAAGCTCGAATGGGTTCTCGAGGCTCCGTCGAGCACAGAGATCGGCGTCGAGGCACGCCACGAACGTGCCGGGACGATCCGGCGCCGGCTGACCCTCGGCTAAGCGTCACTAGCTCGAACGAGGGATTCGCAGCCGTGTACCTCTGATGAGGGAGGTCACAGCTCTAAAGCCGCCCTACGTTGCTAGCGGTCGGAGGGCCTCAGTCCCCTCCGTTATGCGGCAACTGCGGCCCCGCAAACCTTGCGGGACAAAGGAGTTCAAATCGGCATGCGAGATACAGGCGGTTTCAGGAACGGCGTCCGCACGAATGCGCTCTGGGGCTCTGGCTCTGGCAAGCGCGGTAACGCTCTGTGGGGTCGTGGAGGCCGCGGTATCGCGCTGACAGCGCTCGCACTCATCACTCTTGCTCTTCCGCTGGCGGCCGGCGCCAAGGGCGGCCGTCCCGGGATTGGCGACGCGACCTATGTCGCTCCGGGCTTGCTCGACAAAGCGGCGCAGGATCCGGGCCGCAAGCTTCATCTCATCATTCAGAGCGCTGGCGGAACGAGCGATGCCGACGCGAAGCTCGTCGGCCTCGGGGCGGACGTGCGCAGGAGTCTGAGCTTGATCGGCGCGGTTGCCGTCGACATCACGGCGGGCAAGCTTGCGTCCCTGGCCAAGCAGCCGGGCCTGACGATCACGCCGGACGCCTCGGTCCAGCTGGCCGGGACGATCAGCTCCAACCAGATGTGGCCGTACGAGTCCGGCGTGGCAAAGCTGTGGGGCACGTCTACGAGCCCGGCACCGCAAGCGCCGACGATCGCGATCGTCGACTCCGGCATCCAGGCCAACCGCGCGGACTTCGGGAATGGGTCCCGCGTGCTCGGCAACGTCACGATGACGACCGGGACGACGACGAACTCGCCCGGAGACGGCCGTGGTCACGGCACGTTCGTCGCGGGGATCGCGGCCGGGTCAGCGGACGGGTACGCCGGCGCGGCACCGAACGCCGGAATCCTCTCGATCGACGTGATGGACGACAGCGGCACGGCGCGCACGAGCGACGTGATCGCCGCGTGTGGCTACATCCTCGACAACAAGGGGAAGTACAACATCCGCGTCGCAAACTTCTCGCTGCACTCGGGCGCGCGGAATCACTTCTACAACGACCCCCTCGATCAGGCCGTCGAGAAGCTCTGGTTCAACGGGATCTTCGTGGTGGCCGCTGCGGGCAACTACGGCAGCGCGTCCGGTCCGAGCGGCGTCTGGTACGCACCCGGCAACGACCCGTTCGTCATGACGGTGGGTGCGGTCGACATCGGCAACAAGGTTGCCGTCGGCGACGACTCCAACGCGCCGTGGTCGGCGTACGGGCACACCGAAGACGGCTTCACCAAGCCCGAGCTCGGTGCGCCTGGTCGCTACATGATCGGGCCGGTGCCGCAGGGTGCCACGCTCGTGGCGCAGAAGCCGGGCAACGTCGTGGCACCGGGCTACATCCAGCTCTCGGGCACGTCCTTTGCCGCTCCGGTCGTCGCGGGTGTCGCAGCACAGCTTCTTGCGCGCCATCCTGACTGGACGCCCGACCAGGTGAAGGGTGCGTTGATGCTGACGGCCAAGCCGGCGCCTCAGGCGATGCCGGGTTCGGTCGGAGTCGGCCAGCTGAATGCCGGAAAGGCCGGCGACCTGAAGAGCGCCCCGCCGAATCCCAACCTGGCCCTGCGGAAGTTCCTCGTTCCGTCGCTCACCGGCGGCGCCAGCTTCGACTCCGCGAGCTGGGCGGCCACGGTCACGGCCAATGCATCCTGGGCGGAGGCCTCATGGGCGGATGCCTCGTGGGCTGACGCCTCGTGGAGCGCGGCATCGTGGGCGGATGCCTCGTGGGCGGAGGCGTCGTGGGCGGATGCCTCGTGGGCAGATGCCTCGTGGGCGGAAGCCTCATGGGCGGACTTGGCGACCGAAGACGCAGCCGAAGGTGACGCTGCGGGCGCCGTACCGGAGATGTCCGCAACCGACTTCACCGATTTGCAGAGCGACCCGGATCTTGCGGTGCCGCCTGCGCTCGTTCCCGCAATTCCGTAACACACCTGCGACCGGAGGGCCGGGCTCTTCCCTTGGAGCCCGGCCGTTCCGTTAGAAGCGGGCGAGCAGCCAGTCGTGGATCGAGGGTGCTACGCGAGAGAAGAGCGTCAGGTGCCCCTCGTCCTCGCGCAACCAGGATTCAGCCGACGGGATGTTGCGCGCGAGCCACTCGCCGTGATCCCAGGGAACCATCAGGTCTTGTCGTCCCTGCACGACGAGGACCGGCTGCGTGATCGCTTCGAGGTCAAAGGCCCACGGCCGGACGAATGCAAGATCGTCGTCGAGCCAGCCGTCGACGCCCCGCGCGAGGCTGCGGCGGAAGCCGTCCAAGATGTACTCGCCCAGTTCGCCCTCGAGCGCGGCGGCATCGACGTCCGAGAGGAGGGTCCGCATTCTGTCGACGAGGCCCCGGAGGTCAAGGCTGTCCAGTCCTGCGATCTCCTGTTCGAGGAACGGGCGTAGCGCTTCCTCGCCGTCTCGCGCCAGGCCGAACTCGATGACGTTGCCCTCGCCCATGCCGTCGGTGAGCTCGAAGTCGGGGCGGTCCGGAGGTGCGACGGAAGCCGCGGCTGCGACTGCGACGACGCGATCCGGCAGACCGGCCGCGGTGGCGAGTGCATGCGGGCCACCACCGGAGAGGCCCCAGGTGGCGAACCGGTCGAGGTCGAGCGCGTCCGCCATTGCGTCGACGTCCTGGACTATGTCGGCGATTGCCCGTCCTGCGTTGCGGCTCGAGTTGCCGTAGCCGGCGCGGTCGTAGGAAACGAGGCGGATGCCTCGCTCCTGAGCGAAGACGATGTGCGGCTCGAACGGCTTGCCGGATGACGGCGTGCCGTGGTGGAACAGAACCGGACGACCGTCAGGATCACCCGCGTCGTAGACGGTGAGCGAGCGTCCGTCGGCGGGTTGGATCGTTAGCTCGTTCACCGAGTGCGTGCCGGCGCTCATCGTCGCCGCGTGAGCCAGGTGAAAACCCGGCCTGCCGAGACGACGAGCAGGCTGACGAGGAGTAACCCGATCAGGAAGAACTTCGCGATCAACCACGGGGCTCTGTTGGGTGTCCCTCCGCCGGCACCGAAAGTCATGACCAGGGAGATGAGGAAGACGATCACCCAGAGGCGCCCGAACGGTCGAAAGGCGTGGAGGCCGGAGCCGATTAGCCGCATTGATCCTCGAACCTTACGTTTATCTCAACCCCGCTTTCCCGGTGAGCTTGTCCGCTCGAAGCTGACCCTGAGGAGTGAACGTCAGTCGATCCAATGCCGGCAACCAGGGTCGAACCGAACGCGTATCACGGTGCCGTCTGCGCGACCCGCCTCCTCGCCTCGCCAGACGTATCCGCAGAGATCGCCGGAGCCGTCCTCGGAGGTCAGTCGAACGAGCCAGGCATAGGTTCCCGAAGGCGTCTGGGTTGCGACCTTCTGCATCTTCGAAAAGGTTCTCCCCGGCGTCCTGCGTTCGACCTCGCGTTGTAGGAGCGCAACCGCCTGATCGCCGCTTACCTTCGCGCGAGGGGTGTCGAACTGTCTCTTCCCCTGGCTACACCCGGCGCCGACTGCGACGGAGACGATTACCAGCATGGGAGCAAGCGATCGGGGGAGACGATGCATCGTTGAGGTAAGTCTCCGCCTTTGCGTCGCAAAAGAGAATGTCGAGACGAGAGACAAAAACCCCGCCGGAGGCGGGGTTTCGTGAGGCTGCGGGGCAAGGACTCGAACCTTGACTACCTGATCCAGAGTCAGGCGTCCTACCATTAGACGACCCCGCAACGGGTTCGCCATTGTAGCCGCGCTAGCTGCGCTCTTCGGCTCGTCTCGCGGGCCTGAACGGTCCTCCAGCATGGTGCGACTCCTCCCGGCCGTCGCTAGACTGAGCCCCTCGCTCGGCCCATTCGTCTAGTGGCCTAGGACACCGCCCTCTCACGGCGGCGGCACGGGTTCGAATCCCGTATGGGCCTTCCTTTTCAGGTCTCGAGCCGATAGATCGGCACCAGGCGCTTCTCCGCTTCGGTGTCGATGTGCGCAACGACCTCTACGTAGGGCTCGAGGCCGGACCCTTGCAGCTTCGCTTTGAGCAGGCTGTCGACCTGGTAGATGCCCGATGAGTTGTTCATCGTGATCTCGATCAGGATCGGGCGTTCCTCGCCGTCCTTGATCGCCACGTCCTCGATCGCCGCCGCGCTCAGCGAATGGATCGAGATCGAGCCGCGCGCGAACGGAATTCTCGATCGTCCTTGCTCCATGTCGAGCGCATCCGCGACGCGGACGATGCCCGACTCCAGGGTGAGCGGCTTGCCGTAGTCGCGATGGCTCGTGATTGCCTGCAGGACCTCCGAGACGATCACCGTCAGGTCCGGCTCGTCGTAGATCCCCTCGAGGAGCTCGCGGAGCTTCGGCTCGGCGAGGAAGAGGCTGAAGTCCTCGTGTCCCTCGCGGTGGACCGACATGCCGATGCAGTGGGTCAGCGCTGCGAGCAGGACGACCACCTCGGAGTCGTCGTTCTCATAGCCGTAGTCGCCGACGAGCGAGGGCTGCACGTGATGTTTCTCCAATTGGCGGAGGAGCTTCAGTCCGATGTTGGCGACGATCTGGATGTGGACCCAGGAGTGGTCGTTGATGTGCATTCGCGCAACCGCGTTCACGTTGGCGACGTGCCACCAGGCCTTGAGTTGCGTGTCTGCGTTGACCCGCTCCAGGATTCGCCGCAGTTTCCGGTTTCCGCGAACCGGCACGTTGATCTTCATCTGCGTGACGGCCTGCTTGGGCGTCAGGCGGGTCTCGCGCTCGGCCTCGGCCGAGACCGGCTGGTCGATGCGTTCCTCGGTCTCGGGGTCGAGCGTCACCGCGCCGAGTTTAGAGCCCCTAGCTCGCCGTGTCGTCGCCGCCCCGGTCGTGCTCCTGCCACACGGACTGCCAGCGGGAGTCGCGCTCGGGCAGGACTGGCCGGCCCGGCTCCGTAAGGCGGTAGTAGACCACGCTCATCGCATGCGCCCCGTAGGGAAGAGTGATGGCGCTGGCGACGCTGGCGCTCACCCAGAGGCCAAACGTTGCGTGCGTCGAGCCGAAGAGCCTCACGAGCAGCAACTCGATTGCGAGGCTGCCGAGACCCGCGAGAACGGTGACGTTCAGGAGGACGCGGAAAACCGCCCAGCCGTGTCCGGCAACGAGTTCGCGGGACCTTCGCATCGCTGCCCTCGGCTTCAGCCCTTCGAGCATGACGACGGGCACGGCGAGGGACCACCGTGTGAAGAGAATGAGACCCGGAACGACGAGGAGCAGGAGACCGAGCCCGACGCCGAGACCGGTCAGAAGAGAGACGCCGAGGAGTCGTCCGATCCGCTTCCAGGCATCGCGGTAGAGATCCAGAATCGCTGCCTGCTCTCTGCTCTCGTGTTCGGCGGCAACGGCTTCCACCAGCGCACCCTGGACGAGTGCCGTCCCGATCACCGAGAGAAGGATGACCGGCGCCGGGGCGACCGTTTCGAGTCCCGCGACCACTCCGAACACGATGAACCCGGTCAGGACTGTCCGCCCGAAGAGGTCGCGATAGAGCCTTCCGGTGTCCCGGAGGACCGACTTGATCGCAAGAGACGGGGCCCGGGTGGGATCCGGGAGGGCGGCCTCGGTCACACCGCCCGGATCGACGCGGGCCGCGCTCGGCTAGATCCCCCGGTCAGGCCACGTCGGCGGCCCAGTCCCCATAGAGAGACGTGTAGAGGCCGCGGCCGGCGAGCAATTCGTCGTGCGTCCCCTGCTCCACGACGCGTCCGTGCTCGAGCACCACGATCAGGTCGGCGTCTCGGATCGTGGAGAGCCTGTGCGCGATGATGAACGCGGTGCGGCCCGCGAGCAGCAG
>JBKPTB010000109.1:0-18841 GCA_046735315.1 Actinomycetota bacterium | reverse complement strand
CGCCGATGTCGACCTCCTCCAGGTGGAAGGGAACATCGCCCCGGACCTCGTGGACGATCGCCCGGGCACGTTCGCAGAGGTGACAGCCCTCCGCGTGGTACAGCGTGACCCGCTTTACGGGTAGATGCCTCGCGTGGTGGTCGCCTCCGCGACACGCTGTACGGCGAGCCCGTACGAGGCCATCCGCATCGACACGTCCCGGCTCTCCATCGTTCCCCAGGTCTCGTTGAAGGCGCGGGTGATGATGTCGTTGAGCTTCGCGTTCACCTCGGCCTCCTTCCAGAAGTACTCCTGGAGACCCTGCACCCACTCGAAGTAGGAGACGATCACGCCGCCGGCGTTCGCCAGGATGTCCGGAAGGACGAGCACGGCCTTCTCTTCGAGAATCTCGTCCGCCGTCGGCGTCACCGGGCCGTTCGCTCCCTCGACGATGATCTTCGCCTTCACCTTGTCCGCGTTGTCGGCGGTGATCACCTGCTCCAGCGCGCAGGGAGCGAGTACGTCGCAGTCCAGGAGCAGCAGATCGTCGTTCGAGATCGGCTCGGCGCCCCGGAACCCCGCCAGTGATCCGGTCTCGCGCTTGTGCGCGAGCGCCGCCTGCACGTCGATGCCGTTCGGGTTGTAGAGGCCCGAGCTCGAATCGGAGACCGCGACGACGGTGGCGCCGTCCTCCGCGAGGAACTTCGACAGAAAGGAGCCGACGTTGCCGAATCCCTGCACGGCGACGGTCGTCCCCTGCAGCGACAGCTGCCGCTTGCGAACCGCCTCGCGGACGCAGTAGAGCGCCCCGCGCGCGGTCGCCTCTTCGCGTCCGAGCGATCCACCGATCGTGAGCGGCTTGCCGGTGACGACGCCGAGCACCGAATGGCCCTTGTTCATGGAGTACGTATCGAAGATCCACGCCATCACCCGACCGTCGGTGCCGACATCCGGTGCAGGGATGTCCTTCTCGGGGCCGATCTCGTTGATGATCTCGGAGGTGAAGCGGCGCGTCATGCGCTGCAGCTCTCCCTCGGACATCTGCTTCGGATTGCAGATGACACCGCCCTTCGCGCCTCCGAACGGGATGCCGGCCAGTGCGCACTTCCACGTCATCCACATCGCAAGCGCCTTGACCTCGTCAAGCGTGACATCGGGGTGGTAGCGGATTCCTCCCTTCGAGGGACCGCGCGCGATGTTGTGGGTGACCCTGTAGCCCTCGAACACCTGTGTCCTGCCGTCGTCCATCGCGACCGGGATGGAAACCGCGAGCGACTTCTTGCACTGCTGCAGGATGTTGACGAGGTTCGGGTCGATCGCGAACGTCTCCGCGACCTTGCGCAGCTGGGACTTCGCAATCTCGTAGGGGTTCTCGCGAAGGTGCGAGACAGGCGCGTCGACGGTGGTCACTTCAGCTCCTTTTTCCGCGCAAATCGAGGCATTTTCGGCTCCGCCGAGCGAGCCTACTTGATGGTGAAGGTGATCGTGCGGATGGTCGGCGGTCCGTCATCGGTGGCGAAGGCGACCAACCTGAGCTGGTATTCCCCCTTCGGCAGCACCGAGCCCGTCGGGTCTCGTCCTGTCACACCGAACGAGTAACGGCCGGGCAGCACGTCACGCAGTCGCGCCAGCAGTCCGATCCGTCCACCGGTCGGACTCCAGAGCTCGAGATCGAGACGCGAGAGCGGAAGCACGTCCGTCAGACCGCCCGAGCGGCTCACCGAGCCGGCAACGAAGCTGAGCAGGGCCGGTGCGGCATCGGACGGCGCGAAGGAGCGGGTCGAGAGTCGGACCGACGCCAGGCCGGGCGAACGGCGTGCGCCGAAGAGGATGGTCCACGGGACGCGGATCTGGCGTCCCGCGACCGGAGTGACGAGCACGACCCCTTCGGTCGGCGCGTCGCCCTCCAGCCCGCTCGTCACGCGTGCACGAACGTGCACGCGAATCGCACGGCCAGGCGCGAGCGTGACGCGCGTCGGTCGCACGTCGAGCCGGACGGATGCCGCGCCTTCGTTTGCAACGAGCACGTCCACTCCCAGCGTGAGTGGTCGGAACGAAAGGTTGCGGAGGAGGAACTCTTGCTCTCCACGCCACTTGCGACCGTCGGCCCGGTCGAACGCAAGCGTCGCCGGGTCGGCCCCGATCTCCGTCGCGGTCGCGCCGCCGACGTCGACGAGCCCGACGCCCTGCGCCGTGACGCGGTCGTCCGGCAGCGGACGCGCCGAGCCGACGAGCAAGCTCTTCAACCCTTCTGCGTCGAGATAGGGGCGAGCCTGTGCGAGCAACGCTGCCGACCCCGCAACAAGGGCAGCCGAAACACTCGTGCCGTTCACCGTCCCGTAACGAGCAGATCCGTCAGCATTGGCACCCGCTTCCGCGGTCTCGAGCGCAACGCCGGGCGCGACGAGCTCGGGCTTCACACGTCCGTCGAACGCGAGTCCCGTCGACGAGAACCGCGCAACGCGATCTGCGCTGCCGTTCGTGGCGGTCCGCGTCGCACCGAGCGAGACGCTCGTGGCGATGCCGCTGCGAATTCTCGACAGCATCGTCTCGGCAATGTCGACCGGCACCGAGACGGCCGGAATCGGTGCGCTCTCGTCCAGCGCGATGCCCCCGGCCGGGAGGTCGGCGCCATAGAACATCGCCGCGACCGCACCTGCCTGAGCCGCGTTCGCGACCGAGCCGTTCGGGTCGGGCCCGGCCGGAAGCAGCGCTGCGCGACCTGCCACCAGACTGACGCCGCGCCGGTCGAAGAAGTCGAGCAAGGGAATCGCACCGCGGTAGCCGATCGGCGCGGTGCTGTGCGTGCGCGGCGCGCCGAGACCCGCATCGATCGTGTTCGCCGGAGCGACCGCACCGGCGAGCGGACGCGTCCCGTCGAACTCGACACGAAGGCCCGCGCGGAGCACGACTCGCACCTGGCCGAAGCGCGGACGCACGTCGAGCGCGCCGACTGTCAGTGCGTCCGGCGCGCCGCCCGGCCCGGAAACGCTCCCGTACCCCGGACCGGCCGGGCCGTCGTTGCCCGACGGCGTGACCACCAGCGTGTCGAGGTGAGTGGCGCCCGCCGCGGCCAGTGCAAGCGGCCCGTCCGCGAAAGCCGCGAACGGCTCGGCCACACCGATCAGGGCGACGCGCGCAGCGTCGTGCGCATCGCCGTCCCCGTTCGGATCGACCGCCCGTTCGAGTCCCGCCAGGATCTGGTCGGTCCGCCCGTACACGGCCCAGCGGGCAGAGGCGTCGCGCTGCCAGCCCGCCACGCGGATCGGCAGCACCGTCGCGCCCGGCGCAACGCCCGCGAGCGCTCCGGGTCCGCCCGACCCGACGAGGAGCCCGGCCATCTCCGTCCCGTGGCGCTCGAGCTGCGCCGGCTCGTCCGGCTGCGAAGCGGCAAGAGCTCCCGCGTCTCCCCCCACGATGTCGACTCCGCTCGCGACGCGGCCGCGGAGGAACGGATGCGCACGGTCGACGCCGGTGTCGAGCAGAGCGATCGTGACGCCTCGCCCGTCCTTGTCCGAGAGACTGATGTTGGGCCGCTCACCGAACTCCGAGCTGGTCAGCAGACGCGAGCTCAGAGACGCGGGATACGCGGCGCGCACGGGATACACACCCGCAACGTCGGCTGCTCGCTCGAGGAGCGCGATCCCGCGCGCGTCGAACGCCGCGGAGAAACCGTTGATGGTGCGCGTGTAGCTGAACTCCGGCTGGACGATCAGCCCTTCGAGGCGGAGTCGCGTGATGAGTAGCTTCTGGGACGAGAGAGCGGTCCGCTCCCAACGCCGCTCGTCCTCGCTCGTCGCAAGCCCGCCTGCGTCGCCGACACGATCCGCTACGGCCGGCGTCTTGAGGACGACGATCACCCGCTGCCCGACGGCGACCCGCGGCCGCTGAGCACCGGCCAAGCCCTGCCAGCTCGCGTCCTGCTCGGGTGAGGCTCCGCCGCGGCCGCCTCGACCGCCTGCCGCGATCAGTATGCCCGTGGCAGCGACTGCGAGAGCCGCCAGCACGAGTGCGCTGAACGGCTCACGCGATGGACGCGTAGGCATCCAGTCCAAGATAGCCGGGATACGAGATGGCCTCCGCGAAGCGCGCGGCGGAGGCGATCATCGCTGCGTTGTCGGTGCACAGCTCGAGGGGGGCCAGCGCCGCGTCCGGCAAGGCGCGACGAAGCTCGGAGTTCGCAGCAACGCCGCCGACGACCGCGAGCTTCCGCGCATCGGTGGCGGCTGCTGCCTCGCCCGTTCTTTCCACCAAAGCCCGAACGATCGCCCGCTGATAGCTCGCAGCGAGATCCGAACGCCGGCGCTCGAGCTCGTCAGCGTCGAGATCGCGGACCGCATAGAGCAAGGCCGTCTTGAGCCCCGAAAAGGAGAAGTCGAACCCTGGAACGCGGGCAACGGGAAAGTCGTACGCGTCCGCGTCGCCTTCCTGCGCCAGACGGTCGATCGCCGCGCCGCCCGGATAGCCGAGACCGAGCAGCCGTGCGCCCTTGTCGAAGGCCTCTCCGGCCGCGTCGTCGAGCGTCGTGCCGAGGACGACAGGCTTCGTGCCACGATCCTGCACGTCGAGCAGAAGCGTGTGTCCCCCGCTCGCCAGCAGACACAGGAACGGCGGCTCGAGCGGGTCCGGTTCGAGGTACAGCGAGGCAACGTGACCCTGCAGGTGGTCGACGGCGACTAGCGGCAGCCGTCTTGCCCAGGCGATCGCCTTCGCCGCTGACAGACCGACGAGCAGGGCACCGATCAGGCCCGGGCCGGTCGTCACCCCGACGAGCCCGACGTCGTCGATCTTCGCCTCGGCCTGCGCGAAGGCGTCGACCACAACGGGCGTGACGAGTTCGAGGTGACGTCGCGACGCAACCTCGGGCACGACGCCGCCGTAGCGCGCGTGCAGATCCGCCTGAGACGAGACCACGTTGGCGAGGATCCGACCATCGTCCGTGATGAGCGCCGCCGCAGTCTCGTCGCACGACGTCTCGATGCCAAGGATCATGCGCTTCCGCTGCGCGAAAGCGCCAACTGTGCCAGCGTCAATCTCGAACTCGCAGGTCCATTGAGCACAACAGTTAGTCCCCAGCAGCTCCGCTGCTGGAGACAGGATCCCGCCACATGATCAGGGCGTCCTCACGGTTGTCCGTGTAGTAGCCGCGCCGGATCCCACGCGCCTTGAATCCGGCCTGCTCGTACAAGCGGATCGCGACGTCGTTGGAGATTCGCACCTCGAGTGTGTAGCCGCGCCGTCCTTCTCCCGCAGTGAGCTCGAAGAGCCGTTCGAGCAGGCTGGTTGCGATGCCCTTGCGGCGATGTTCGGGTGCGACGGCGAGGTTCATGACGTGCCACGCGTCGACGTAACGTGAGATGATCAGGAAGCCGAGCAGCTTGCGCGTGTCCGGCTCGAACGCGCCGAGAGAGATGGATGACGGCTTGGCGAGCTCGCCCGCGAACATCGAGCGCGACCATGGCGTCGGATACGAGGCACGCTCGATCGTCTCGATCGCGGTGAGATCACGCAGCTCGAGACGCCTGAAGTCGACCTTGTTCGCGGTGGCGCTCATGCCCGTGTCCGGGTTCTATCAGCGTCGGGGACCCGAAGGTACAGGGGCGCGAGCGCCTCGACCGGGCCGAAGTCCCTCGCCAGCGCCGCATGGAAACGCGCCCGCGGCAGGTGTCGCTCGTCGCGGTCGGGAGGTATCTCCGCCCCGGCCGCCTCCAGCAGCGACCGGTAGCGGACCGCACCGCTGCCCACACACAGCGTCCCAGGTGACGGCCGAAAGGTGTGCGGCTCGAGCACTCGCGGCTCCTCCTGGAGGACAAAGACCTCCCCTCGCCGCGCGTCGATCACGGGAACGGCGCCCGGCGCCCCGGCGGCCAGCGCGGCCAGCGTGGAAACTCCGGCGGCCGGTGTCCCCAGGGCGAGCGCGAGACCGCGTGCAGTGGCCAGCCCGATGCGGATCCCTGTGAAGCTGCCCGGGCCGATGCCTACGGCGAGCCCGTCTACCTGAGCCGTGTGCGCTCCGGCCTGCCGGAGCAGGGCGTCGAGGTCCTCGAGCAGGGTGACGGCGGTTGAGGTTCGCTCTCCGAGCACCTCGCCGTCGTCGACGAGCGCGCTCGTGGCGACGTCAGTCGCCGTGTCGAAGGCCAGGATCAACATCCCCCCGAATCGTGACAAGCCGGCTGCCGTCGTCGCCATGATCGAGCCGTACCTCGATGCGCGCCGCCGGCAGGACCCCCACGCCCGCCTCCGGCCATTCGACGAAGACGACTGCGTCGTCGAAATACGGCTCCAGGTCGCCCCATTCGGCCGCGGAGACGTCCCGGAAGCGGAACAGGTCTAGGTGTGACACGTCGACGCGGCCCCGATAGCGGTGGCCGATCGTGAACGTGGGGCTCGTGATCGGCCCGTCGACGCCGAGTGCCCGGCAAGCGCCGCGCACGAAGGTCGTCTTTCCCGAGCCGAGCTCGCCTGAGACCGTTACGACGTCGCCCGGCCGCAGCTCTGCGGCGACGCGGGCCGCGATCTGCTCCGTCTCCTCGGGAGAGCGGGACCGGATCAGAAGAGGCCGAGCTGCACGGCCGGCTCCGCCGCCGGGGGCGGGACGAAGATCGGCTCCGGTGGTGCGACCTCGCGGCCGAGCAGCTCGGGCAGGCGAGCGAAGTCGGACCGCAGGACCTCGAGCATGCGCGGCGTGTAGAGCGCTGCCGCCGGATGGAAGATCGGGTACAGCAGCACGCGCCGGCCGCCGAGCGTCGTCTCCTGCTCCTGACCGTGGACCCGCGTGATGCCCGTTGGCCGTCCCGAGAGGAGCTTCGTCGCGAAGTTCCCGAGAGTCGCCACTACCCGAGGCTGGATCAGCTCGATCTGCCGCCAGAGATGTGCCTCGCACGCCTCGATCTCCTCCGGCTGAGGGTCTCGGTTTCCCGGGGGCCTGCATTTGAGCACGTTCGCGATGTACACATCGGCTCGCGCAAGTCCAATGGCTGCCAGCAGTTGCTCCAACAGCTTCCCAGCCGCGCCGACGAACGGGACTCCCTGCTTGTCCTCGTGAAAGCCGGGCGCCTCGCCCACGAACATGAGATCCGCGTTCGGATCTCCGGAGCCGAAGACCACCTGCGTCCGCCCGCCCGCGAGCGCGCACTTGGTGCAGCCGGCGACGACCTCACCGAACGCGTGAAGCTCGTCGGCGCGTGTCAGCTCAGTGACCGCAGCCACACGATCCGCCGCAACAACCGCCGCCACCGAAAGCGCCGGTCTGCCCGGCGGTGCCGATCATCGAGAACGTGGAGAGCCGGCGGGCGACCTTCGTGGCACCGCAGTGCGGGCACGCGATCTCCTCGTCTCCCCGAACGAGCTCCTCGAAGTGCGTCTCGCACTTCATGCACACGTACTCGTACATCGGCATCGCCCCGGCAGTTTAGGGGCGTCGCCGGACGGGCGCCAGACCTCTAGTAGGAGGCCTTGACGGGGCGGGCGCCGAGCCTGCCGGAGACCGAATTCTTGGAGAGCCTGAGCGTCCCGGCGACCGTCCGCGGTCCGAAGATCTTGACCGTTCCCTTGTAGGTCGCCGGCGGGCCGATGTCGGCGAACGTGACCTTGCCGGTGAGGAACACACCCGGCGCGAGCGCGTACCGCGCCAGGCTGAAACCGTCCCCCTTCTTCAACTGTGTGAGCTTGCCGCCGTAGAGCCCTCGCAACGTCGTTGCGGGCGGATTCAACTGCCACCACGAGGCCTCGGCCTCGCGCAACGTCTTGCCCGCGAGCGCAAGGGTCGACGACACCGACGGACGCTTGGGAGCTGTGGGGAACGCACGGAGGACCTTGGCCACCGGTGCAACTCGCGGACACGACGCCAGCTTCGGTGCGTTGAGCGTGCCGAGGATCCATTCCCTGAGCGAGCGCTGCGAGCAGAAGGACGCATCCGCTCCGGTCACGCTGTGTCCGACGCCGGGAACCTCGATCAACCTCCCCTGCGGGAACTGCGAGACGACCGCGAGGGCGTTCGTGGTCGGCGTCCGCATATCGAAGCCGCCGTTCAGAGCAAGCATCGGAACGTTCGGCAGCGGCCCGGGCCCGAGCGGCGTGTTTCCGGCGGGTGTCGGCCACTGCTCGCAGAAGAACGCGTTGCCGGTCCGCCCGGCCCAGTTGCCGAAGGGGCCGAACGCCCCGCTCGGCAGGCCGGACAGGGTCGACTGCAGGATCGAGGCTCGAGCCGACGGAGGTGTGTCCGGCGTCCACGGGAACTGGCCGTCGGCGCAATTCGTGGCGGCGTAGAGCCCGAAGCTCAGATCCTCTGGCTTGAGCTCGTTCGAGCGCAGGTCGATGTCCCGCAGGCGAAGCAGCGGCCGCGTCTCGCCTCGGAGGGCCGCGTGGACCGCGGCGGGCGCCTCGGCGGCCAGGCCCGGAGACAGATCCGCGTCGATGATCAGGGCGATCACGTCCTCGCCGTTCATCCGCAGGGATCTGACCTTGCCGTTCGGCGCGATGAGCTTCCCGCGGATCGGACGCGCCTCGAGACGGTTCGCGAGCTTCACGACGTCCCCGCCGAAGTCGGACGTCGCACCCCGGCAGTACCCGCCGCTGCAGAACCTGCGTAGGGTGGAAGGCATCTGCGTCAGGACGTTCCGATCGAACGGATCCGGGTACGTGGGCACGACGACCGAGTCGAGGATGATCCGCTCGACGTTGGCCGGATGTGCGAGCGCGTAGGCAACCGCGAGCTTGGTCCCGTACGAGACGCCGTAGAGCCCGATCCGGGCGACGCCCAGAGCCGCGCGTACCGCGTCGAGGTCCTCCGCGTGATCGCGCGTCGCATAGAACACGCGCTGCGGGCCGATGATGCCGGCGCAGTCGCGTGCGAGCGCCGCGTCCTCTTCGACCGTTGGGTTCACGGCACTCTGCAAGCCCGGGCAGCGGATGACGCCGGACTGTCCGGTGCCGCGGTTGTCGAAGGCCACGAGCGTGTAGCCGGGGAACATGAACCGCATGAGATCGCGGTTGAACCCGGGTCCGAGGTTGAAAGAGCCTGCGGAGCCCTGTCCCGGGCCACCGGCGATCAGGAACATGGTGCCGCGCGCCACCCCGGAGGCCGGCAGCACCTCGACATGCAGGCCGATCGTTCCCGGCACGCCGCCGCTGCGGTCGATCGGCACGTCGACCGTGCCGCACTGGACGCCACTCTTGTCCGGACAGGGGCTCAGCGAAATGGCCGCGTGCGCCTTGCCCGGCAGGAACAGTGCGACTGCGAAGAGGAGCCCCAGAGGGAGGCGGCGACCCACGAGGTACGCCAGAGTACCAGCGGCGATGTACGCTTCAGGAGCCCGGTATCCGTTAAGGAACTGGAGCTCGAAGTGTTCGACAGCGTCAACGTCATCGGCTCCGGCCGCGTCGGCTCGGCCGTCGCCGCTCGTCTCAGCGAGCGGGGCATCTCCGTGCGCGAGCCTGCCGACCTCGTCCTGCTCTGCGTACCCGATGCAGCGATCGGAGAGGTTGCCGGAACGATCGACCTCGGACCCTGGATTGCACACGTCTCGGGTGCCACACCCCTGGCGGCACTCGAACCGCATCGTCGGCGGTTCGGGCTCCATCCGCTGCAGACGTTCACGCGCGCACGGGGAGCCGAACAGCTGGACGGTGCGTGGGGCGCGGTCACGAGCGAGTCCGACGAGGCTCGGCGCGCCGGGTTCTGGCTCGCCGAAACGCTGGGCCTCCGACCGTTCGACCTCGGGGACGAAGCGAGACCGCTGTACCACGCCGGGGCCTCGATCGCCTCGAATTACCTCGTCACGCTGCACGAAGTCGCCGCGGAGCTCTTTCGTGCGGCCGGAGCCCCACCCGAGGCGCTCGTTCCACTCATGCGCCGCACGATCGACAACGGCTTCGAGCTGACGGGACCGATCGAGCGCGGCGACTGGGAGACGGTCGACGCTCACCGGCGGGCGATTCGCGCCGCGAACCCGGAGCTCGAGCCTCTCTACGACATCTTGGCGCGCGCGACAGCGCAGCTCCGCGCGCGCGTGGAGACGCGAAGCGTCCGTCCGCGAAGCGGACCAGTGGAGGGGGTCTGGGGGAACCGGGAGGTTCCCCCAGAAGCGATCACGTCAGCGAGCGACGCCGAGGCTACGGCGAGGTGAGGACGTTGCGCCGGATCGACGAGGTGCGCGCGGCGATCGACCCCGCCACGCGCGTCGGGCTCGTGCCGACGATGGGCGCCCTCCACCACGGACATCGCTCGTTGATTCGTGCGGCGCGAGCCGAGTGCGAGCTCGTCGTCATGTCGCTGTTCGTCAACCCGACGCAGTTCGGTGCAAAGGAGGACCTCGCTCGATACCCACGCGACGAGCAACACGATGCGCAGCTCGCCGAGCGCGAAGGCGTCGATCTCCTCTTCGCCCCCGAGGCAGCCGAGCTGTATCCGGAGGGCTTTGCCACCTGGGTCGACGTGGACGAGACGGGCGCGGAGGGCAAGGCGCGTCCCGGCCATTTTCGTGGCGTGGCGACCGTCTGCCTCAAACTCTTCAACATCGTGCGCCCCGACGTGGCCTACTTCGGACAGAAGGACGCACAGCAGGCTGCGGTTCTGCGCCGTCTCGTGCGCGATCTGAACCTCGACGTCGAGCTGCGTGTGCTGCCGACGGTCCGCGACGAAGACGGACTCGCGCTCTCCTCGAGGAACGCGTACCTGTCGCCCGAGGAACGGGAGCAGGCGCTCGCCCTTCCCAGAGCGCTCGAGGCCGGCAAGGCCGCCCATGCGCGCGGCGGTGATCCCGTTGCCGCGGCAAAGGCGGCGCTCAACGGGCTGCAACCCGAATACGTCGAGCTCGTCGACCTCGACGGCGCGATGGTGCTCGCTGCGGCTACGCGAATCGGGACTACTCGTCTGATCGACAACGTCGTCGTGGAAGGAGAACTGAGGTGAAACCCGGCAAGCTCACCCTCACCGACCTCGCCGCGATGAAGGAGAGCGGCGACAAGATCGTCATGGTCACGGCCTACGACGCTCCCGGAGCGCGTCTCGCCGAGGAGGCCGGAATCGACATCCTGCTGGTGGGCGACACGGCCGCGATGGTTGTCCTCGGACACGACAGCACCGTGCCGGTGACGATGGACGAGATGCTCTTTCTCACGCGCACGGTCGCGCGGACGGTGCAGCGGCCGCTCGTCGTCGGGGACATGCCGTTCGGCAGCTACAACGTGTCGGAGGAAGAAGCCGTGCGGAACGCGGTCCGCTTCGTCAAGGAAGGCGGCGCCGACGTCGTCAAGCTCGAAGGCGCCGGGCCCTCGCTTGGGCGCGCCGCGGCGATCGTCGCCGCCGGCATCCCGGTGATGGGACACGTCGGTCTCACGCCCCAGACGGAGACCATGCTCGGCGGCTTCAAGACGCAGGGTCGCACCGCGGCGAGGGCGCGCAGGCTGTTGTCGGACGCGCTTGCCCTGGAGGCCGCAGGGTGCTTCGCGGTCGTGCTCGAGGCGGTGCCGACGATCGTGGCGGCCCGGATCACGGAAGCGCTCACGGTCCCGACGATCGGGATCGGGGCGGGAGCCGACTGCGACGGGCAGGTGCTCGTCTACCACGATCTGCTGGGCCTGACGGAGGGGCGGGCTCCACGCTTCGTCAAGCGCTACGCACAGCTTGCGACCACGGTCCGGTCCGCGCTCGAGACGTACGCCGAGGAGGTCCGGAACGGGTCGTACCCCGCGTCCGAGCACACGTATGCGATGCCCGAGGAAGAACTCGAGCTTTTCTCGTCAGCCGCCGAGGGCGTAGAGCACGCTCACGGCGACGGCTAGCGCCGCCACGATCCCTGAGGCGAGCCCGACGCCGGCCAGCGACCGGCCCCAGGTCCAACCGTGCACGGTCCGCACCCCGACGACGAGGAGCGCGAGCCCCCAGAGCAGGAAGAGGTAGAACACCCAGGCGAAGACCGTCCCGACCGTACCGCCGTCCCCGCCGTCGAATCGGAACAGCTGCTCGCCGTAGATGGACAACCGAACCGGCCAGTAGGTGAAGAGAGCGAGCGCGACCGGTGCCGCCGCAAACGCGAGCAGGTGACGCGCGCGCCGGAAGCTTCCCTGGCTGCCGAGCCGGCGAAGCGCGACGTGCAGGACCTTGCCGAGAACGAGGTAGAGCGAGAAACCGGTCAAGCCGCCGCCGAGGAACGCCCAGACGACGAGCACGAGCCAATCGCGTGCGGGGTCGTCGAGCAGCGTGCTCGCGGCCGTCGTCGCCAGCACGCCCGCGATCCCCGCAAGCCACACGATCGCGCCCGCGGCGTCCTGGCGTGAGTCCGCGGCGTTGCTCGAGTCGTCGCGGAGCGCGGCGAACACCGGCTGCGGGCTCTGAAGCACGACGAGGGCACGGAGGAACCACGCCTTCTCGTCGTTGCGCGTGCGCGCTTCGGCCCGCGCAGACACTCAGGCCGCCGCGACTGCCTGCTTGGGCAGCACGTGCCGCAGGAACTCGCCCGTGAACGAGGCCTTCACTTCGGCAACTTCCTCCGGCGTTCCCGCCGCGACGATCTCGCCGCCAGCCTCTCCGCCCTCGGGCCCGAGGTCGATGATCCAATCGCCCTGCTTGATCACGTCCAGATTGTGCTCGATCACAAGCACCGTGTTGCCGGCATCGACGAGCCGCTGCAACACGTCGAGCAGCTTCTCGATGTCCGCGAAGTGCAAACCCGTCGTCGGCTCGTCGAGGATGTAGAGCGTCTTTCCGGTCGCAACCTTCGACAGCTCGGACGAGAGCTTGACCCGCTGCGCTTCGCCGCCGGACAGGGTGGTCGCCGGCTGGCCGAGCTTGATGTAGTCGAGGCCGACGTCGTGCAATGTCTGCAGGCGCCGGCGGAGCTTCGGAATCTTGGCGAAGAACTTCAGTGCTTCCTCGACCGACATCTCGAGGACGTCTGCGATCGACTTCCCCTTGAACCTCACCTCGAGCGTCTCGCGGTTGTAGCGCGCACCCTTACAGGTCTCGCACGGCACGTAGACGTCGGGGAGGAAGTGCATCTCGATCTTGATCTGGCCGTCGCCCTTGCACGTCTCGCAGCGGCCGCCGCGCACGTTGAACGAGAAGCGGCCGGGCTTGTAACCGCGAACCTTCGCCTCCGGCGTCATCGAGTAGAGCTCGCGGATGTGGTCGAAGAGCTTCGTGTACGTGGCCGGGTTCGAGCGCGGCGTCCGCCCGATCGGAGACTGGTCGATGTCGATCACCTTGTCGTAGACCTCGATTCCTTCGACCGATTCGTGCTCACCCGGCTTGGTGCGGGTGCGATGCAGCTTGTTCGCGAGGGCCTTGTGCACGATCTCGTTCACGAGCGTCGACTTGCCGGACCCGGAGACGCCGGTCACGACCACGAACTTCCCGACCGGGAACTCCACGTCGATGTTCTTGAGATTGTGTTGGGACGCGCCCCGAACCCAGAACGAACCGAGGTCTTCGGCTCGCCGCTCGGGAACCGGAATCTCGCGCGTCCGGGCGAGGAACTGGCCGGTGACGGAATCTTTCTTTCGCTCGACCTTCGTCGCGGGCCCTTCCGCGACCACGTGACCGCCGTGCTCGCCTGCTCCCGGACCCATGTCGACGAGCCAGTCGGCCGACCGCATCATCTGCTCGTCGTGCTCGACCACGAGCACGGTGTTACCGAGGTCTCGCAGCCGCTCGAGCGTCCCGATCAGCTTGTCGTTGTCGCGTTGGTGCAGACCGATGGAGGGCTCGTCGAGGATGTAGAGGACGCCGACGAGCTGCGAGCCGATCTGCGTCGCCAGCCGGAGACGCTGTGCCTCACCTCCCGAGAGCGTCGCCGACGCACGATCGAGCTGCAGGTATCCGACCCCGACGTTGTCGAGGAACGTCAGCCGCTCACGGATCTCCTTCACGATGCGCGCGCCGATGAGCTGCTCGGTCTCGGTGAGGTCGAGCTGGTCGAGGAACTCGAGCGCGCGGGTGACCGACATCTGCGTGAACTCGTGGATGTTCTTCTCGCCGACCGTGACCGCGAGCACCTCCGGCTTGAGCCGCGCCCCCTTGCACACCGGACACGGTCGGAACGACATGTACTCCTCGATCCGCTCTCGCTGCGTGGACGAATCCGTCTCCCGGTAGCGCCGCTCGAGGCTCGGAATGATTCCCTCGAACGCGAGCATGTACGACCTTCGCCGGCCCATGCGGTTGCGATAGCTGACGTACACGCGCTCGCCCTCGGTGCCGTAGAGGAAAAGATCCTGCTCCTCGTCGGTGAGGCTCTCCCAGGGCTCGTCGAGCGGAATCTCGTAACGGTCCGCGATCGCCTGGATCACCGACTCGTAGTACCCGGAGTTACCGACCGACCAGGGTACGAGCGCGCCCTCCGCGATCGAAAGGCTCGGGTCGGGGACGAGCAGATCGGGATCGATCTCCTGCTGCGCTCCGAGACCGGTGCAGCGCGGACAGGCGCCGTGCGGCGAGTTGAAGGAGAAGATGCGCGGCTGCAACTCCGGCAGCGAGACGCCGTGGTCCGGGCACGCGAACTTCTCGCTGAAGAGCAGGGAGCGCTCCTCGCCCACGATGTCGATGCCGACGAGACCGTCGGCGAGCTGGGCCGCTGTCTCGACCGATTGCGCAAGGCGCGTCCGCAGGTCCGGTTTCATCGTCAGCCGGTCGACGACGACCTCGATCGTGTGCTTGAACTTCTTGTCGAGCGAGATCTCGTCCTCGAGAAGCTTCTGCTCGCCGTCGACCTTGACCCTGGTGAACCCCTCGCCTCGCAACTCTTCGAAGACGTCCTTGTACTCGCCCTTTCGGTCCCGTACGACCGGCGCATTCACCGTGAACTTGGTCCCCGCGGGCAGTTGCAGGATCTGGTCGACGATCGACTCCTGGCTCTGTCCGGAGATCGGCTTGCCGCAGATCGGACAGTGAGGTCTGCCCACACGCGCGTAGAGCAGACGAAGGTAGTCGTAGATCTCGGTGACGGTGCCCACGGTCGACCGCGGGTTGCGGGACGTCGTCTTCTGGTCGATCGAGATCGCCGGCGACAGGCCGTCGATCGAGTCCACGTCGGGCTTCTCCATCATCTGCAGGAACTGCCGCGCATACGCGGACAGGCTCTCGACGTATCGCCGCTGTCCCTCGGCGTAGATCGTGTCGAACGCCAGCGAGGACTTCCCGGAGCCGGACAGCCCGGTGATGCAGATCAGCTTGTTCCGCGGGAGCCGGACCGTGATGTCCTTGAGGTTGTGCTCCCGGGCTCCGTGGATGACGAGCTCTTCCGAGGCCATAACTTGTCCAGTCTAGCCGGGCGGATCGGATCGAACAAGCGTTCGCTTCGGCGGTCTGAAGCCCGCTTCCGATGCGGGATTGCTACACGTCGCGGCCGAGGAAAACGAGCAGCCCGAAGGAGACGAACGCGACCGCCCAGAGGACCGAGGCGACGGCCCCGGAGCCCATCCCGAGCAGCACGTCGCCGGAACGCTCGCCCGACGCCAGGGCGGCGATCGATCTTGCCGGCGTGTAGCGGGAGCCCGACTCGCTGATCAACGGGACGATGTTCTCGCCGACGAGGAGCCACACGAGGCTGACGGCTATTCCCGAGCCCTGGCTCCTCACCACGCCGCCCAGGCCGACGCCGAGGACCGCGGTCAGCGGCGCCGCCAGCAGGATTCCCAGAAAGACGAGTCGCGCGTTGTGGAAGTCGAGCGATGCACCGGGCACGGTGATCGCGAGCACGAGTACCTCCGCCAGGAGAGCCAGTCCGGTACCGATGAGGGCAGCCACACCCGCCTTCGCCAGCACCACGCGCTCGCGAACCGGTGTTGCGAGCAGCGTCTGCGTGACCGTTCCGTGCGTGAGCTCGCCGGCCATGACCACGACCCCTGCGAGCAAGGCGAAGACGAGCGCGATCGCAGCGATCTGAGCAACGGACCGGTCGTCCGCCGCCGAGCCGATCGTGCCGCTGGAGGCGGCGACCGAGATGGAGGCGATGACGACAAGCGCGACGCTGGCCAAGGCGAGCCATAGATGCGTTCGCACGGTGCACGCCTTCAGCAGCTCTGAGCGGAGAAGCGTAGTCATTCGATTCGTCCGCCCGACGTCAACTCGAGGAATGCCTCTTCGAGCGAAGCCGCATCGGCCACGAGCTCATGGAGGACGACGCCGTTGGCCGCAGCGAGCTCGCCGACACGTTCGGCGGGCGCAGCGGTGACGATCCGGTCGCCGTCGCCCCTTGCGTCCAAGCCCTCGCTCTCCAGCAACTCGCGGAGTCGAGTCGCCTCGGGCGAGCGCACACGCGTACCACCGGCCGCACGCGCGGTCAGTTCGCCGACGGTTTCGTGGGCGACAAGCCGGCCGCGGTGAATGATCACGACCTCGTCCACGAGCTGCTGCATCTCCCCGAGGACGTGGCTCGAGATGAACACGGTCTTGCCTTCGCCGGCGAACCCGCGGAGGAACTCCCGCAGCCAGCGGATCCCTTCGGGATCCAGGCCGTTGGCGGGTTCGTCCAGCAGCAGAATGTAAGGATCGCCGAGCAGCGCGCCCGCGACACTCAGCCGCTGGCGCATCCCGAGGGAGTAGCCGCCGACAGCGCGGTGACCGGCGCTCCCGAGGCCGACGAAGTCGAGGAGCTCGTCGACGCGGGCAGAGTCGATGTCGGCGGCGGCGGCAAGCGTGCGCAGATGATTCCGCCCGGACCGCTTCGGGTGATAGTTCGACGCCTCGAGGACCGCGCCAACCCGCCGAGGTGGACGATCGAGCGCTCGGTAGCGCTTTCCGTCGATCGTGGCGCTGCCCGAGGTCGGATGCACCAGACCGAGGAGGATGCGCAGGGTCGTCGTCTTGCCTGCTCCGTTCGGTCCGAGAAAACCGGTGATGGAGCCGTCGCGCACCTTGAATGTGAGGCCGTCCACGGCCGTCGTCTTGCGATAGCGCTTGCGCAGGTCGACGACCTCGATCACGTTGCCAGCCTCAGGCTCTCAGCGGCCGAGTTGCTCGACGAGGCCGTAGACGCGGCGAGGCTCCGGCACGTAGGTGATCTCGAGATCCCCGGCCACGATCGTGCCGTAGCCGAGTAGCCGCCCAACCAGCCCCTGCTCGATCTCCACCGCGCCGAGGCGAGACAGGCGGACCGCGGCGGCCCGGCGACGCAGCGTTCCGTGCACGACGAAGAGCTTCTCGGTCGTCAGCACGACCCGGGTCCGCTCCCAGGCCCAGACCGCGCGCAGCGCGATGGCCGCGCCGAGCGTCTGGAGGATCACACCCGGAATCGAGGCAGGCCACCCGATAGCCATGCACCCGACTCCCACCACCGCGAGACTCGCCGCGCGAAGCAAGGGACCTGCGAGCACGACGACGTGTCGGCGTTCGTCCAGACAGATGCGCTCCCAGCCGGCTGTGACCATGCGTTTGCGGCTTTCGCCAAGCGGCGAAAGATCCCTGGTAATGGCGGAATCTGCAAAACGCGTCGCGCTCTCGACGCTGATCGTGCTCGCGATCGTCGTCGGCGTGCTCGCGCTCTGGAAGCTGAAGCTCGTACTGGCGCTTGTCTTCCTCGGGTTCATTGTCGCCGCGGCCATGCGGCCCGGGATCGAGCGGCTCAGCCGCGCAAGGGTGCCGCGGGGAATCGGGCTCCTGCTGCACTACCTCGCCCTCGCAGCCCTCTTGACGCTCTTCCTCTGGATCGTGGTGCCGCGCGCGATCG
Organism: Actinomycetota bacterium; assembly: GCA_046735315.1. Taxonomy (GTDB): domain Bacteria; phylum Actinomycetota; class Thermoleophilia; order Gaiellales; family Gaiellaceae; genus 3-1-20CM-4-69-9. The sequence continues at coordinate 1,196 of JBKPTB010000109.1, read as the reverse complement.
ACCAGGTCCAGAACGCTCTTGGTGGCGACACGAAGGCGCAGATCCATCGTGAGGCCAAACAGTCCACAGGGTTGAAGCACGAGATCCTCACCGCGATCGACAAGCGCCTGCGCGAGGTCCCGAAGGCGGGTGCGTTGCTCCATCCGGCCGTCGAGGTGACCCTCAGGGTGTTCGAAGGGATTCTCGGCCTGTTCTTCGTCCTCGCGACCGCCGCCTACTGGATCTTCGAGCGGGACCGAGCCGTCGACTTCGTCACGTCGCTCTTACCTCGCCCGAGGCGGAAGAAGGTGCGGGACACCTGGGATCTGATCGACCTGAAGCTGGGCGCCTTCGTGCGCGGGCAGGCTCTGCTGATCCTCCTGGTCGGGACGCTGCTGACGCTCGCGTTCTGGGCCGTGGGCGTGCCGTATTTCATCCTCATCGGCGCCTTCGCCGGCGTCGTCGAGATTGTGCCGGTCATCGGTCCGATCGCCGCGGGCGCGCTCGCGGTCGGCGTCGGCCTCACCGTCTCCTGGCACGTCGCGCTAGCCGCGGGGATCTGCGTCTTCGTCGTGCGAATGCTCGAGGACTACCTGATCGTGCCGCGTGTGCTGGGCGAGGCGGTCGGACTTTCTCCGCTGCTGGTGCTGATCTCGGTCACCGCGGTCGGAATCCTGTTCGGCGGCTTCGCGGTGATCCTCGCGGTGCCGCTCGTCGCCGTCCTCGTCACACTGATCGACGTCGTCATTCGAGACAAGGACCCGGCCGAGGAGGACGTACCGGCGGTCCTCTTTCCCGCCAAGGAGGCCGAGAACTAGGACCGCGCGAAAGCTTCGCTTTCGCGCGGATGATGAGGTACGGCGCTTGTCGCGCGTAACGCGCACGGGCAAAGCCCGCGCGCTTCTTACGGGGCTTGCTTTGAGCGGTGAGGTGGTCCATGGCCATCCCGGCTGTGCGGTTGCTGAACACGCGCTAACCAACACCATCCAAAGCCGGAGGCTAAGACCAGGCGAAGCCGGGCTTAGCCGGAGGCGAACACATGCGGGCGCGGCCGCTTTAGCGCCCGGGCCCGCACGGTTGGCGGAGAGCACGGTTGGCGGAGAACCGTCCAGCGGTAACTCCAAGGGGAGTGCGCGGGCTCCCCCCCCCCCCCTTGCGCGCCCAACCCCCTTACCAATTACCCGCCCAAGCGGGGGCTTAGCCCCCGGGGGGGTGCG
>JBKPTB010000108.1:0-30924 GCA_046735315.1 Actinomycetota bacterium | reverse complement strand
AAAGCTCGAAGGAGCCGCAGGCTGGTCTCCCGACGGAAAGAAGATTCTCTTCACGCGGTTCAACGACAGCTCCGGCCGCAACGCCGATGTGTTCGTGATGAACGCCGACGGAACGAATCCCAGGCGGATCGCGCAGGGAGTCGCAGGCTCCTGGTCGCCGAACGGGAACCGGATCGTCTACACGACCTCCTTCCAGCTCCGGATCGTGAATGCAGACGGATCGCACAGACGCAAGCTGCGCTCTGCAGGCGTCTGGGACCCGGATTGGCGCTAGCCGCTGGTGCCAACTGCTACGGTGTGCTCACGGGTCGGCAATCACGCCGCCCGGTGAGATGAGCTTCTCGTTCCTCCTTCGGGTGTTTCGAGCCAGGCAAGTCTCGAATCCGTAAAGGAGTCGAACAACCTAGATGCAACGATCTTTCCGTGAGCTCGGCGTGTCGGAGCCTGTCGCCGATGTCCTCGCCGCTCGCTCCATCCACCAACCCTTCAGGATCCAGACGCTGGTCCTCCCCGACGCGCTCGCAGGGCTCGACGTCCTGGCGAAGTCGCCGACGGGGTCGGGCAAGACGCTGGCCTTCGCGGTGCCGATCGTCGAGCGCACGGCGCCCGGCGATGCTCGACCATCGGCCCTCGTCCTCGTGCCCACACGCGAGCTGGCCGCGCAGGTGAGCGCCGAGCTCGAGTCTCTTGCACCGCCCAAAGGACTGACCATCGCGGCCGTCTACGGCGGCCTCCCCTTGCACGCTCAGGCGAAGCGCGCGGCCAAAGCACACGTCCTGGTCGCGACACCCGGCAGGCTCGAAGATCTGGCGAATCGCCGGCTGGTCGATCTCGCCCACGTTCGCATTCTCGTGCTCGACGAAGCCGATCGCATGCTCGACATGGGTTTCCAGCCGCAAGTCGACCGGATCGTCCGGCGCTTGCCGCGCAACCGGCAGACGATGTTCTTCTCGGCCACGCTCGACGGCGAGGTCGGTGAGCTCGCCCGCTCCTACACGAACAGCCCTGCGCGCTTCGAAGCAGACTGGGCGGAGTCGGAGCCCGGCGAAATCGAGCACAGCTTCGTCTCCGTGACGCAGGACACCAAGGTCGAGACGCTCGTCGAGCACATTCGCTCGTCCGAGGGGCTGACGCTGGTCTTCGTCCGGACGAAGCGGGGCGCCGACAAGCTCGTGCAGAAGCTGACCCGCCAGGACGTGAGCGCGGTCGCAATGCACGGTGACATGTCCCAGAAGGCGCGCGAACGCGCGCTGGCGCGTTTCGAAAGCGGGAAGGTGAAGACGCTCGTCGCGACAGACGTGGCCGCGCGCGGGCTCGACCTGGACGACATCACCCACGTGATCAACTTCGACCCGCCCGGCGAGGACAAGGACTACGTCCACCGCACCGGCCGCACGGGCCGGGCCGGACGGAGCGGCAAGGCGATCACCTTCGTCCTGCCCGAGCAGCAGGCGGACACGAGCCACGTCGCTCGGCGGTTGGGGCATGAGGAGAAGTTCGAGGAGGCGGGGTTGCGATCGGCGCGCCCGAAGCTCCTGTACACGAGCCGCCGGGGTCGGCGATCCAGGTGGTAGGCGAGCGCAGACCCGTGGCCGCGCGCGGCGAGATGATCTGGTTCAACAACGCGAAAGACCTCGGCTTCATCGCCACCGCGACGGGAGAGCGACTGTCCGTTCGGGGCAGCGACTTCATGAACGGCAGCAGGCCTCAGGGCCGTTGCGGCGGTCGCATCGTTGCATTCCGCGTCGTAGGCGAAGGGCCTGACGCGCGTGCGGTCGACGTCGTCTTCGTCGACGACGACGCGCCTCGACGCGCCCGCCTGCGACGCGGGGCGGGGCGCTAGCGCCGACTCAACCTAGCGCTGGCGGCCTAGCGAGAGGATCCGCGCCCGCCACGGTCCGCTCGGAGCGTCGACGTCGACCTCGTCGCCGACTTTCCGGCCGAGCAGTGCGCGGCCCACGGGCGAATCGGGCGACACCCCTCCCACGCTGGAGATCTCCACCTCCATGCGCTCGCCGTGCTCGTCTTCGATCTCAACGTGCGTGCCGACGACGACCGTGTCGCTCGACGCTGCGGCGTCCTCGTCCACGACGACTGCGCGATCGAGGCGGTCGCGCAGCATCGTAATTCGCCGCTCGAGCAGACCCTGCTCGTTCTTCGCGGCGTGATACTCGAAGTTCTCGGAGAGATCGCCGTGGCTGCGGGCCGATGCAATCGCCTGCACCGCCTCCGTGCGTCGTGGGCCTTCCAGCTCCGCAAGCTCCGCCTCGAGCTGCTCCTTCTGCGCCTGCGTCAACGGCTCGGACTTGTCGCTCGCCATCGGCGCAGGTTAGCGGGAGCCGGGGTCGAGGTCTTCGTGGAGTGCGTCGATGTCGTGGACGCTCGACATCGAGCTGCGGAGGAGGCTGTGGTGATCCGCGCTCTCCGGCAGGTGGAAGTAGAGGAAGCCGATGTTGCGGGCGACGAGCTTGCGCACACGCTCGTGACGTCCCTGGCCGCGGAAGCGATCGAACAGCGACGCCCCCAGGGTGGACGACGAGACGACGCCGTACGGAACCGGGTTACGGAGCGAGAACAGGCCATGTATGCCGAGGCTGGTGCTGAACATGTCGTAGTCGGTGATCCCGATCACGGCCGCCTGACCTCGCGTCGGATAGGCGAGCTGCAGCACGCGAATGAGCTGATCACCGTTGAGCTCGCCGTCTTGCGCGTCGAGCGTCCAGAGTGGGAGCGCGACCTGAGGGAGCGTGCTCGCAGGGACGTGGTAGCGAAGTCCGACCTCGTCTGCCAGCGCGCGGACATCTTCGCGCCGTACGTTTCCCATGGGTACGAGATAGACCCCGGGCCCGACGGTGAGCACTCGACGAACCTGCGTGAACGCCACCGTGTCGCTCGCCGTCGCGCGCAAGGGGCCCGGTTCGACCGGAATCTGCGAAACGCCGTAGGCGATGAACGCCAAGACGAAGGTCACGAAGACGCCCGAGCCGATCCGGGCACCTCGCTTGCGCTTTTCGGCAGGGGCCGGACTGGACGGCGTCGCCGGCACAGCGGGCAGACCGCGACTGTCGAGCTCACTCAGGAGCGACCGATCGTCGAGCTCCTTCGCGAGCCGGCGCAGCTCGACTAGCTCGTCACCTTGTGCGCTCGAGAGTGCGTTCCAGGCGTAGACCAGCGCCTCATCGCGCCGGCCCGCCGCGAGCGCAGCCTTCGCCTGCTGCAGGTCGGAGCTCATGGTCCGCTTATCGGCGGCGGCCGCGCAGTTCGTGACGAGCGGTTAGGGCAGGCGCGGCGACCAGCGGGAAGAAAGCAAGCCGGCGGCAACGAGAAGACCAGCGGCGACGGCGAGAAACACGTACGTCACCTCGCTTCGGCCGGGCGTCCGTCCGAGTCGCGAGCCGAGCTTCGAGTACGCGGCCTGCAGGCTCTTCGCACTCCGGGCGGCGAAGAAATGTCCACCGGTCCGGTCGGCGATCGCATGCAACGTCGCCGGGTCCGGCGGCACCGGCACGCGTCGACCCGGTCCCCCGAACGGATTCGGATTGTTCGACCCGCTCGGGGGTGGCCCGCCGTAACCGAAGTCGAGCGTGCCGTTCGGCGTCCCGAGCGCAACCGTGTAGACGGGGATCCCGGCGGCTCGCGCACGCTCGGCGCCGTCGAGCGGCTGCAGTGTGCCTCGCGTCTGGGCGCCGTCGGAGAGGAACAGAATCGACACGAGCCCGTGCGCCTGGGTCGCGGGCGCGGAGGTCACGGCTGCCAGATTCCCGTTCGTGCCGTTCACGGCTTGCTGGCCCAGTGTGACCGCAGCGGCCAACGCGTCGCCGATCGCAGTCCCGCCGAAGGTCGGAGACCACTGAATCGTGTCGAGCGCCGCCCGCACGAGTCCGTGGTCCGTGGTCGGTGGAGCGGCGACGGCCGGATCGCCTGCGAAAGCGATCAACCCGACCTGTAGGCGTTTCGGCACGCGATCGAGGAAGGTGCGGACGGCCGCCGTCGCGGCGCCGATCCGAGTCGGCTTCACATCCCGGGACTGCATCGAGCGCGACACGTCGACGACGAGGATCACGGTCGCCCGGTCCTTCGCCACGAGCGTGGTGTGCTGGGGACGGGCGACGGCGATGCACAGAGCCGCGAGAGCAAGCAGGAAGAGACCGAGCGGGATGTAGCGACGCCAGATCCGTCCGGCGACCACCCCCGCCAGGACGTCGACGTTCGTGAACCGGATGGCGTAGCGCATACGTCTGCGTTCCGCCAGCAGATACAGGCCGACTGCGATCGGAATGACGAGCAACGTCAGCAGGAACAGGGGCTGCGCAAAGCTCAAGAGCCGCCTCCGCACACTGCTCCGACTTGGACGATCGCCTTCACGGTCTGCACGGCCGGTCCGGAACGGGCCCGAACCTCCACGCGGTTCCCGTGAGCGCTACGCACCGCCGAGACGCTCTGGATCAGCGACAAGCTCGGCGCCGCCGCGGAGTAGAAGGCGACGGCGTGCCAGCTCGAGATCAGGCGCTCACTCTTCCCGCAGGCTGCGGCCGCATGCACCAGTCCTGTGCGAAGGCGAACGTTCTTCACCCGCAGCAGAGTCGGTTGTCCCGGCGGAAACACGGCCGTGGGCCGTCTGAACGGAACCGGCCCCGAACCCCCACCGGCGGAAGGAATACAGCCAAGGTGTGGACGAAAGCTCGGGCCAGCTGGTGAGTTGCCCGTGTACGTCGCCCTGAAGACCGCCGCTCGACTCGTCGTCACGCCTGGATTGACCGGGCTTCCGATCTTGCCCCCAAACCCGACGTCGATCGCCCGGTCCGTGAGCTCGACGTCGAGACCGGCGACGGTGTAGCCGCGCGGACACGAAAGCTGGAAGTCGACGTGCGCTCTCGGCGCCCTGAGTCCCGACGGCACGACAACCCAGGGACCGGCGACGCGAACGCACACCGGCAGGCCGCGGCACTCGTTCGTGGCGCCCGCTGAGGGTGCAGCCAGTGCGGCAAGGCCGGCCGCAAGCACGAGAACGACGGCGATCCTCACGGCACCCTCCGAAACCAGAGCGCAGACAGAGCGCCGCCGAAGAGCAGGAAGGCCGCCGATCCACCCGCAAAGAGATCGCCGATCTGCCTGGTCTCCCTGCGCCGACCCAGTCGCGAGCCCAGGTTCTCGTAGATCTGCTTGAGGCGCGAGTCGCCGAGGGTCTCGAAGAACTTGCCCCCGCTGGCCTGCGCGACCCTCCTCAACGTTCCAGGATCCGGCGGGACGCGGAGCTGTGCCTGATAGCCACCGGCAAGTGGCACCGTCACAACTCCGTCTTGCGTGCCGACAACGACCGAGTAGACAGGAATGTGGAGGTTTCGCGCTTGCACGGCGGCGACCTCCGGCTTCGTGCGTCCACTCATCTGCGCACCGTCTGAGATCACGAGGACGGACGTGGGCGGAATCTTTCCGCTGCTGTCACGCTCGCGCTGGGCGAGCTTCAGGGCCAGCGCGACCGCGTCGCCGAGAGCCGTGCCCTGGCCCGCATGCAGGGATCCGACCGCCCGATACACGAGCGGCCGCTCCTCGGTCGGCGGCACCGCGACATACGCACGACCGGAGAAGCCGATCACGCCGACTCGGAACTTCTTCGGCAGCTTGTTCACGAAGGCGCGAGCAGCGTTCTGCGCGGCGACGAGCCGGGACGGCCGCACGTCGCGTGAGCTCATGGAGAGCGACGAATCGATCGCGATGATCACCGTTGCTTCCTCGCGCTTCACGCTGACGCTGGCCTGAGGCCGCGCAACGCCGACGATCATCGCCGCGAGCGCGACGAGGAAGACGGCGAGCGGAAGATGCCGCCGCCAGCCAGGTGCCGAATCGACCAGGTTCGGCAACAGGCCGGGCGTCGTGAAACGCGCTGCGAAGTCGAGTCGGCGGCGCTCCCGAATGACGTACAGCGCGACGACGACCGGCACGATGACGAGGCCGATCAGCGCAAGCGGCGACTCGAAGCTCATCGCTGAAGGCCCTTGCGGAGGAACAGCGCCAGCGACCGTAGCCAATCGCCCGAGGTGCTGAGCACGACGTGCCGCGCTCCTGCCGCCGCGAGCGTACGAGCTACTTCCGCGCGCTCGGCCGCCGCGGCCGTTGCGAAACGGCTCCGCAGCCGAGCGCTCCGGGTGTCAGCACGTACCTGCCGGCCCGTTTCCGGGTCGACGAGCCAGAGAATCCCGGCATTCGGCAGCTCCTGCTCGCGCGGGTCCCGGATCTCGATCGCGATGACGTCGTGTCGCCCCGCGAGCTCGAGCAAAGGACGCCGCCAGTCGAGCGGGCCACGGAAGTCGCTGACGACGATGACGACGGAACGCTGACGCGCGAGCGCGCCCGTGCGCCTCAGCGCCTCACCCAGAGAAGTCGCGCCGACCCCATCGTCGCCACCCTCGCGGCGCAGGGCGCTGAGCACCCCGATCAGTCCCATCCGGCCCTGTCGTGGCGGCAGAGTTCGCGGATCGGCGTCGCCGAAGGTCACGAAACCGAGACGGTTCCCGCGCCGTGTGGCGACGTGCCCGACTGCGATCGCCACGCCCTCGGCGACATCCGCCTTCCGACGGTCGGCGGTGCCGAACGCCATCGAGGCGGAGGTGTCGAGCACGACCCAGGTCACGAGCACCCGCTCCGCGAGATGCACGCGCACGTGCGGCACGTCGGTTCGCGCGGTCACGTTCCAGTCGATCCGTCGCACGTCGTCGCCTGGAACGTACGGCCGCACCTGCGCCAGTTCCGTTCCGTCGCCGAGCAGCGTCGAGCGATAGTCGCCTGCGAGGAGCCCTTCCATCCGGCGCGCGATGCTCAGCTCGAGCGCGCGCAGGAGCGCGTCGGGCAGCGGCCCCGGGCCGGGCCGCACGGCCGTCGGCTCGGACCGGAGCGCGCGGAGAAGGGTCATGCCGCGGTCGAGGGAGCCAGGTCGGTCTTCGGGACGGGAACCGCCGCGAGCACGCTCTCCAGAATGCCGTCGGGCGAGACGTCCTCCGCGAGCGCCTGGTAGGTCAGCACGAGTCGATGCCGCAGAGCGTCTTTCGCCAGAGCCTGCAGGTCCTCGGCGAGCACGTAGTCGCGCCCTCGGACGAGCGCGAGAGCGCGCGCGGCCTGCACGAGACTGATCGGCCCGCGCGGGCTCGCTCCGTAGGCGATGAAGTCCTTCACCTCCGGGACACCGTGGGCAGCAGGCTGCCGCGTGGCGGTCGCGATCGCCACCGCGAAGCTCACCAGCGCGGGATCGACGTAGACGCCGAACACGGCCTCTTGCAGCGCGCGCAGATCCTCGAGCGAGAGCGCCTGCCTCAGTTCCGGCGCCTCGACCAATTGGCGCTGGACGATCGTCAGCTCTTCGTCGTGCTCCGGATAGTCGATCAGCACCTTGAGCATGAACCGGTCGACCTGGGCCTCCGGCAGGGGATACGTCCCCTCCGATTCGATCGGGTTCTGCGTCGCCATGACGAGGAAGGGCTCCGGTACCGGATAGGTCGTGTGGCCGATCGTCACCTGGCGCTCCTGCATCACCTCGAGCAGCGCGGACTGCACCTTCGCCGGGGCGCGATTGATCTCGTCGGCGAGCAGGAAGTTGCAGAACACCGGCCCGAGCTCGGTGTCGAACGCTCCTTCGCCCGGGCGATAGATGCGAGTCCCGACGAGGTCGGACGGGACGAGGTCGGGTGTGAACTGGACCCGAGCGAAGGAGCCGCCGAGCACGCCGGCGGTCGTCTTGATCGTCAACGTCTTCGCCAGACCGGGGACGCCCTCGATCAGGAGGTGACCCTGGGCCAGGAGGCAGACGAGCACACGCTCGAGCATGTCGTCCTGCCCCGCGATCACCCGCCTGATCTCGAAGAGGGCCTGCTCGAGGCGATCCTTCGCCTCGGCCGGCGAGGGCACGGGCACGTCGCTGCTCTCCATTGACACGAGGGCTCCCTCCGTCGCGTGATTACTGAGTCATATACGACAGCAGCCCAACCTAAGTTTCTCCTGAGAGCGCCGGCGGTGGACAGGAGTGCCCCGCGCCGCATAATGTGCGACCGTGCCGCATTTCCTGGTGGAGCGCCAATTTCACGTTGCCGAGAGCGAGATGCCGACCGTTGGGCGACGCTCGCGCGAGGTGATCGAGCAGCAGTTTCCGGAGATCACGTGGCACCACAGCCACGTGGTCGTGGACGAGGAGGGTGGCGTCAAGTCGTTCTGCGTGTACGACGCGCCCGACGAGGAAACCGTCCGGCGTCACAGCACCGAGCTCGGATATCACGACATCGTCGGGATCTACGAGATCGCCGGCGACGTCACTCCGGCTGATTTTCCGCCGCATTAGGCGTCCCAGCGCCGCCGACGCTGTGACTGAGGAGTTCCTGCGCGTGCAAGATCGACTGCATGGCGATGGCTTGACGGCGCGTGATCTCACGCCGACGCTCACGGTCCTCCTCCGGTAGGAACTCGAGCGCCCGCCGATAGAAGAGTGCCGCCTCGTCCTTCGCCCAACCACGGCCGGCCTGGTCGCCGGCCCTGACGAAGAACTCCGCAGCGCGTGCACCCTCATCAGCCTCAGCCCAATGATGGGCGAGGGCCGCCACCACCTCCCCGGCATCGCCGGCGGCTTCCTCGAGGAACAGCGCCACCGCCGCGTGACGCTCGCGCCTACGTGCTCTCGGCAGCGTCCCGTACGCAACCTCGCGGATCAGCTGATGCTTGAACACGAACTGCTGGTCTCCCTGGAGTCGTGACACCGGATCGCGCCGGATGAGATCGCGGCCTTCCAGTGAATCGAGCGCCTCCAGCCAGCCGTCACCGCGGTTGGACATCCGGGCGAGCGCGCCGCCCCAGAACACCTTCCCGACCACGGAAGCGTCGAGGAGGGCGTCACGTTCGGCCCGAGGAAGCGCGTCAAGCCGGGCGGCCACGATGCTCCGCACACTCGTCGGCAGCCCACCCGCCGATCCGCGCTGCTCGGCCACGGCCGCGGCCAGCTCTTCGATGAACAGCGGGTTCCCCTCGCCCGTTCCGGCCAACTGGTGAGCGGCCTCCGAGTCCACGCCTCCCGCCTCGAGCAAGAGTCGCGCAAGCTCCTCGGAGTGCCCGCCGTCGAGCGGGTCGAGCGGAAGAGCAGTGTAGGCGGGCAGGCCGCCGCCCCACGTCTGTCTGCCCGACAGCATTTCGGGCCGCGCCAGCGTGAGCAGTAGCAGCGGCACGTCGCGGACGCGCGAGGCCAACGTCTCGAGCAGGTCGAGCATGCTCGGCGTGGACAGATGGATGTCTTCGAAGACGAGTATGGTCGGACGTTCGTTCGCCAGCGCCTCGACCAGCCGGCGCGCCGAGAAGAACAGCGTGTTCCGGTCGCCGACCTGGTCCGTCGTGCCGGCACCGATCAGCAACGCGAGGTGGGACGCGGCCTCCGACGCATCGTCGCCGAGCAACGTGGCGACCGCGCGCTGGAGCTTCTCCGCGACAGCGTCAGGCGTGTCGGTGTCGAACATGCCCGCGATCTGCTTCAACTGCGCGCCGAACGCGCCGTAGGGAGCGACCTCACCGTAAGGCAGTGACCGTCCTCGGATCACCCGCGCGCCGGCCTCGGCGGCGAGGCGCGAGAACTCGCTTGAGAGCCTCGTCTTGCCGATTCCGGCAGGACCGAACACCGTGACCAAGTTCGGGCGCCGTTCCGACACGACCCGTTCCCAGATCCCCTGCAACACGGCGAGCTCGGAAGAACGACCGAGCATCGGCACGCGCCCTTCCGCGCGCTCACCCGGCGGGACGGATGCGGCAACCGCGCGCCACACGGGAACGGGAGTCTGCTTGCCCTTGGCCAGGACCGGCTCCGCCTCCTCGTAATGGATCACCGTGCGCGTTGATCGATGGGTCTCTTCCCCGACGAGGATGCCGTTCGTCGGCGCGGCCTCCTGCATGCGCGACGCCGTGTTGACGACGTCGCCGGCAACGACGCCCTCTCCTTGCGCGGCACTCGCAGCGAGCGTCACCAGAGCTTCGCCGGTGTTCACAGCGATGCGGACCTTGAGATCGAGATCGGGATTGGCCGCGTTCATCGCCTCCACGGCGTTGCAGATCGCGAGCGCCGCGCGGACGGCGCGCTCCGGATCGTCACCGTGAGAAACCGGCGCCCCGAACACCGCCATGACTGCATCGCCGATGAACTTCTCGACCGTCCCGCCGAACGCTTCGATCTCCTTGCGGACCCGCGCGAAGTACGGGGTCAGGATCGCGCGCACGTCCTCCGGGTCGAGCTGCTCGGCCCGGGCCGTGAAGCCGACGAGGTCGGCGAACAGGACGGTGACGACCTTGCGCTCCTCGGGCAGACCGTGCGCTGCGGTCGGCAGCGGTTGCGCGCAGGCGAGGCAGAACTTCGCGATCGGTGGGTTCTCCTGGCCGCAGCTAGGACAGATCGTCACGTGCGAAGGGTAGGCGTAAGGGAGGACCTGGTCTAGGCGGACGCGGCGGCGCGCCGCTGCCGGCGATAGAGGACGATCGCGGCGAACAGGGCGATTCCGGCCGTTGCGGCAGCCGCGATCGTGATCCGGTCTCTCGTGCTCGAGCCGCCGCTGACCTTTGCCACGACGAGTCGATGGCCCGAAGCGCTGGCAAGCATCCTCACAGCAGCCTCTGCACCGCGCACTTCCTTGGTCGCGTCGCTTCCCGGCGGTGAGAGCGCCTTCAAGAGCTTGCTCACCTTCCGATCGGGCCTGCCCTTCACCGAGTAGCCATAGCCGTTCGGCATGACGACGACCAGGCGGCCGCGGTAGACGAAGGCGAGCTCGAGCCCCAGGAACTCGGCATAGCGCTGGGGCTTCCGGTAGAGCGAGAAGGCCGTGCCGAGGTCTGACGGTGCCAGAATCACCGCGACTCTGATCTTGAAGTTGTCGCGGTCCGCTGCGTTCAGCACCGCGTTGAGCCGCTTGACCTGCGTCTGGTCGATCTTCGTCGTGAACGGCAGAAAGAGCTTCTGGACGAGGAGGTAGTCGCTCGCGGGATCGCCGTTCGCACGCGCGACCGCAGGGAAGGCGAGAACCGCAACCGCCGCGCCGAGGGCGGCAACGCGCCCGGTCAAAGGGTCTGCACCGCCAGAAGGATGACGACAACGCATGCTGCCATCCCGAGGGCAAGTGCGAAAACCGCTGCGGTAAGGATGAGGGGGACGTTCCTCATCCGTTCGCTCGATCCACGAGCAACACCGAGAACGCCGGCTTCCCGACCGGCGTGACCTCGAACGACAGTCCCCAGTGGCCGACCATGATCAGAGCCGGGGCAACACGCTCATAGAGGCCCGGAGCCTTCTCCGGCAGCGTGTAGGTCTGCGTTCCCATCTCCATGTCCAGCATCGAGAATCCAGTCAGTACAGTCGCATGCCGGACCGGCTGACCGCCCTGCGTGATGCGCACCGAGAAGGTATTCACCGAAGCGGCGCGATTTGGCGTGACCTGGATCTGGAACCGGTACCCGTTCTTGTTGACGACCTCGGTCACCGGGCCGGGGCCCACGTGCGCGACGGCGCTCCCGGCGCTGGCGAGTGCCTTGGCCGGGGGTGGCAGGCTCGAGAGGACGGCGGCCGCCACGATCGCCGAGACGACCAGCAGTGCTTCGCCGGCCACGAGGCGACGTAGCAGTGCGGCCGCTCCGGGCCCGAGCTCCGGCCGCTCGCGCGAGGCGGCAAGGCGCGGCTTCGTCCTGAGCAGGTTCACCGCCGCGAGCATCATCGCCGTCGCAAGCAGGCCGATCTTGACCAGGATCGTCTGCCCGTACGAGGTCTGCCACAGGGAGGCGAGCGTCGGCATGTGGATCACGGTGGCGCCGACACCGGAACCGATCAGGACGAGGACCGAGACGAACGCGGCGTTCGAGAAGCGGGGCACGCACACGATCAGGCCGGCGACTCGACGCGCAACCGGAAGGCTCCACCAGAGCACGAGCAAGCCGATCAGACCTCCGACCCACAGCGACCCTGCGGCGAGGTGCGCCCAGTCGGCGAGGAGCGATGCTCCGCGGGGAGGGGTCTGTGCGGCATGGCCCGCCAGACCGGGAATGAGCAACGTCGCCGCGGCCGCGAGATACGCGCCGGCGACGGACAGAAGCTCTGCGATCGATCGTCGCGGCCTCGTCGGCTGGTCGACCCAGAACGCGAGCGCCGCGGCGATAACGAAGAGGCCGAACGTGAGCTCGAGATCCAGATAGCCGCGCCCGAAGGCCGAATCGCGTACGAGCGGTAAGACGTTGCCCAGATCGAACGACGAGCGCAGCGCAAACTGGGCGGTCGACATGACGACGTAGACCGGAATGGCGACGAGCGCGACGGCAGCCGCGACGCCGAACGCAATCGACACTGCGCGGAGCCGCGTTTCCGATACCCGCCGGACGACGGGACGGGCGATGCTCATCCGCAGGATGAAGAGCCCGATCGCGGCCATCACGAACACGAACGCGATGCCGCGTGCCGTAATCAGGCTCGGCGTCGCCGCGGTCTCGGACGTCGACGGCACGGGGAACTGCGGTAACGGGCCCGGATTCGGCCCAACGGCGAACGTGAACACCCCGCGGACCGGGTGCCCGTCCACCGAGATCGCGCGCCAGTAGACGAGGTACCAACCCCGGTCGAGATGGTGGAGGGGAACCACGAGTGTGTCCGGATTCGAGGCGGAGCGACGCGGTGGAGCGGCCGCCTCCTGCTTGCCCGCCGCATTCGTCACCGAGACGCGCGCGAAGCGGGGCTCCACGGCCTCCGAATAGGTGAGCAAGACGACCGAAGGGGGGCTGTTGAGGACCGCCGACGGCAACGGCACCGTTCGGAGCAGCGCCGCATGCGCCCACGCGGCCGCGGGAAGCGCCAGCGCTCCCGCGGCCATTGCGAGTAAAAGGACGATGCGACGGCGGGTCGTCACGCGAGCGCGCGTCTCCCAGACCGGCCCACGAGCCCTGCGATCGCGACCACGAGGGCCAGCGCGGCGACGGCCAGAGCGATGATCGCCAGCGTGTCGCTGCCGCCACCGCCGCCGATGGAGGACTTCGCTTCGACGGTCGGCGCCGGCGTATCGGACGATTCCGGCCCCGACCAGTCGACGACCGTTCCGTCCGAGTAGATCTGGCGCACCTTGAAGCTATACGCCTTCGAGGCGTCGGTGGACGCGAGGAACTGGAACAGCGCATCCTCCTCCGTCGGCACCTTGCCGCCGGTCCAGGTGACCTTCTGGACCGTGGTGTTCTCACCGGTTCCGGTCGTCTGCTCTGCTCGCGTCCACCCGGGGGCCGCTACGAAGGAATCGATCGAGAACCCACTCGGCGGCGTCAGCTCGACCTTCGTCGTCGCGGCGCTTTCCTTCTCGGTCGGGACGGCGAGGCTGAACAGCTGCAAGTGCTTCGCCAGGGCGACCGACGGACTGATCTCCGCATGCGCGAAAGCCGAGGCGGCGAAGACGAGCCCGCCGGCCGTGGTCGCAAGCAGAATTCCGACGCGCGGTATTGCGCGCTTGACATTCATCGAAGAATGCTCCTTTCGCTCGAGTTGAACGCGTCAGGAGCGCGCCGGCGGGGCACGCGGTGTTCCCGCGGCCGCGCAGAGAACCGTCCGGGGCACATCGAAGACGTGCGCCGCTGGGAGCAGGATGTCGGGCTTCCTCGCGCGCGGGAGTGCCCGGAGTAGCGCGAACATCCGCCGCATCCAAGCCGCCACATGCTCGGCCGCGGCCACGAGAGCGGCAGCAACGAACGAGAGCGCGCCCTCGAACGGAAGCAGGTCGCGATGGACCGGACCGAAGAGGCAATGCAGCCCATGCCAGCCGAGCCCCGACCGCCAGTGGATGTACGCCTCGAGCAGACCGCCGGCGAGCGATGTCGTAACCGCGAGCGCCAGCGCCTGGGCAAGGACCCGATGAATGCGGAAACGCGGCTGCGGCTCCGTGAGGAGACGGCGCTCGAGCAAGGCGCGCTCGCGAATTCCCAGCGCTGCCAGCCAACAGATCGCACTTGCAATTGCCGCGCCCATTGTCAGCGACACCAACGCGACGGTCGGCAAACCGGGGCCGCCGGCCTGGCTCTCCAGCACGCGGGCCGCGGGGCTCGGATTGACGGCATACGCGAGCCAGCGCGCGCAGAGGACGACGAGCGCGCCCGCCAGGGCCCATCGCGCGGCTCCTCGCAACCGGCTGCTCATCTCACGGAGAGGGTAAACGGGGCTGTCAGCACCCGGCCGTCGACTTTGCATTGCAGAAACAGCCGCCACGTTCCTCCAACGGGAAGAAGGACTCCGACACGCAGATGCCCCGGCCGCGTGACCCTGCCGGTGACCCGGGTCGTGCCGAGGACGCTCGTGCAGCCGGTCATCCCCGGCGCGCAGACGTGCGTATGAAAGTAGTCGAGCGCACCGGCCCGGAAGAAGATCGCGTGCGCCAGCGCGCCGAACCAGGGCGTCAACACCGCCGGCCGACCATCGGGCTGTGTGATGGTGACGTTCAAGAACGCCGGGTTGATCGCCTCCAGCTTCGGTGGGTGTTGCAGGGTCAACCGGTACCCGCCGGCAGTCACGGTCGGCCGGAACGGCGGCAGCGGCTGCGAGACCGGCTTGCCCCGCACGGTGAGCCAACGGAACAGCTGAAAGTTACGCAGCAGCCCAGTCTGTGCCGGATACGCATCGACGACGAGGCGATAGCGACCGGGTGTCGGCAGCGTCACCCTCTCGCTGATCCGGCCGTCTGCTCCGATCGGTGGGTGCTGATGGATGATCGCGCCAAGGTCACTGCGCACGATGATCACGTGCACCCCGGTGTGTGGACCAGGGCCTCTGCGGAAGTTCGTCAGCGGCGCGCCCGATGGCTGCCGGATCGTGAACGACAGGTCCTGCGGACGCCCCGGCGCGAGCTGCTGGGGCGAAACCTGCGCCAGCGCGTACGTGCGGGCGGCGCCGACCGTGATCTCCTGCGCTCCCGAGCCGCAACCCGCGAGCAGAGCCAACGACAGCACGACGGGCGCCACGCAGCTCGCGAGGCGGGCGCCCGTCATCGGAGAGTCAGGACGAAGTCGAAGCGGCCGACGATCCGCTTCTTCACGTCGCCGAGCCGTAGGAGTAGCCGCCGGTCGAAGTACGGATCGCGGCTGTTGTACGACGCGCCCGGGAAATAGAGCTCCGTCGTCAGCGTGGGCTGTCCAGGTGCGTGCACCTTCACGTGCAGGTGCGGCGTTCGCCCAGGATACGGACCGGGAACGATCGTCTCGAGTCGGTAGCGGCCGTGTGCATCGGTGAACTGATGGCTGCGCAATCGGAAGCCGGTGTCGTCGTAATGGCCGTGCGAGTCGGCCTGCCAGAAATCGATTCGGGCGTGACTGATCGGCTTGCAGCCGGTCGTCAGGACCAGCCCCTCGATTGTGAGCCGCGTTCCGGCGAGCGTCGGGAAAACGACGCTGTGACGGAGGGGTGAGGGACGAAAGTGGACTCCTCCGATCTGCCCGGGGGTTGGGGGGAAGCCGTCGCACTGCGATGCAGCGGCGGGAGTGTCGGTCGCAGCAAGCGCGGCGAACACGAGTCCCGATCCGAGGACGACGAGCCTGGCGCACACGGCTCTCACCGCGGCATTGAAGCAGTGGCCCCCTCTGCAGTGCCTGGTTGAATGAATTTTCGTGCCGAGCGATTCCACGCCGAATCTGCCGATCCGGCGAAACACGATCATCCTCTCGGCCACGATGGCGGTGAACTCCGCCGTCTTACAGCTGACCGCGGCGGTTTCCTCGTTGACCTTCGTCCTCGTAACCGGGGTCAGGGGTCTCCTCGGTCTCGGGCCGGCGATCTTCCTCACTTCCTCGGGCCTGACGGCGGTTCCGGCCGGCCGGCTGATGGACCGGGTCGGGCGCACGCCCGTGATGACCGCGGGCTTTGCACTTGCAGCCTGCGGCTGCGCCCTCACGGCCTTCGCAACCCGCACGGGGTCCACCCTCGCCGTCATCGCCGGCTTCGGTCTCGTCGGCGCCTCGAGCGGCATCTCGCTGCTGATCAGGACCGCAGCCGGCGACATGTATCCGCCCGAACGCCGTGCCCGTGGCATTTCCTATGTGCTCTTCGGGGCCGTGTTCGGAGCCATTCTCGGCCCGACGGTCTTCGGGCCGCTCTTCGCAGGCAAGGACGTCAAAGCCGACTCGCTGACCGTCCCTTGGCTGGCGGCGGGAGCGATCGCGCTCGTCGCGATGGCGATGGTGCAATTCGTCCGTCCGGACCCGAAACGCATCGCGGAGCTGATCGGCAGCCGCGACGAGGTCCTCCCGGCCGCAGCGGCACCGCTTCGAGAGATCGTGCGCAGGCCTGGCGTCCCTTCGGCGATGCTGGCGGCCCTTGCGAGCTTCGGGGTGATGGTCTCCGTGATGAATCTGTCCGGGTACGTCGTCGTCGAGCACCACCACCACAGCCAGGACTCGATCTTTCCCATCATCGGCGCGCACGTGTTCGGCATGTACGCGCTCGTGCTCGTGATCGGTGCCGCCATCGACCGGGTCGGCCGAACGTCCGCCCTGGAAGTCGGACTCGTGGTGATGGCACTCTCGACCGTGGGCATGTTGTGGGTCACCAGTGTCTTCGCGACTGCCGTGTTGCTGCTCGGCCTCGGGCTCGGCTGGAACATCTCCTTCGTCGCCGCGACTGCGCGCTTGGCCGACAGCACGAGTCCCGCGGAACGCGGCCAGTTGCTCGGCTTCAACGATCTGCTCGGCGCTCTCTTCGGGGCGGGGCTCGCACTGCTCGGCGGCTACGCGCTCGATGCAATCGGCGTGGCTGCTTTGGCTATCGGGGCGACGGCGATCGTCGTCGCCCCGGTGTTCCTGATCGTTCGTGCCGAGAGCGCAGCGGTTCAAGAGGCGTGAGATGGCGCTGCGGGCGCTGTCCCTTGCTGCGGCCGGCGCTCTACTCGCCCTCTGCGGTTGCAGCTCCTCGCGCGGTGCCTCCAGCCGACCCCCTTTTCGGCATTACCACTCACGGCCGGATCTGAGGCCGCCGCCGGTCGAGATCCTGAAGCAGGCACGCCGCACCGCGCCTGGGTACATCTTCATTGCACCGAAGAAGGACGTCGACCAGGCCGGACCGCTGATCCTCGACAACCGCGGCCACGTGGTTTGGTTTCGCCCGCTCGATACGCACGGCGTCACCGACTTTCGCGTGCAGCGTTATCGGGGCGGGCGGGTCCTGACCTGGTGGCACGGCCGTCCGGACGAAGGCGCGGGCGACAGCGGTTACTCCGTCTACGACGACAGGTACCGGCTGGTCACGCACGTTGAGCCGGGCAACGGTCTGCTCGGCGACATCCACGAGTTCAAGCTCACGCCACGAGGCACAGCGTTGATGACCTTCATCCGCCACGTCAGGGTGAAGGGCAGACGAGTTCTCGAGGGAGGGTTCCAGGAGCTCGACATCCGGACGCATCGCGTCATGTTCGAGTGGCACAGCATCGACCACGTGCGGCTCGTCGAGTCCTATTACCGCTTGCCGCGAAACCCCGATGGGTTATACGACTACTTCCACATCAATTCGGTGGACATCGACCGCAACGGCGACTTTCTCGTCTCGGCGCGCAACACGCACACGATCTACGAGATCAGCCGGCACACGGGGAGGATCCTCTGGCGGCTCGGCGGGAAGAGGAGCGACTTCACGCTCGGCCGGGACGTGCGCTTCGCCTGGCAGCACGACGCCCGACGCCTTCCGAACGGAAACCTGTCGCTCTTCGACAACTCGGCCGGCCCGCAGGTCAGAAAGCAGTCGCGCGGATTGATCCTGCGTCTCGACCTGGAGCACCGCGAGGCGACCGTCGTCCGAAACTTCGTCCACGGGCCCCCGATCGTGTCGGTCGACCAGGGCAATCTGCAGCGGCTGCCGAACGGCGACTTCCTCGCCGGGTGGGGACACCAGCCTCGCTTCACGGAGTTCGGACCGAGGGGGACGATTCTCTTCGACGCTCGCTTCGGCCGCGGCCGGGTCGATTCGTACCGGGCGTACCGATTTCGCTGGGTCGGACATCCCACCCGCCCACCGGCAGTCGCGGTCAGCGGCAGGGCGCTCTACGTGAGCTGGAACGGCGCGACGGAGGTTCGCAAGTGGCGACTGCTCGCCGGAGCGGACAAAACGGCCCTTCGGCCCGTTCTGACGGTCGCGAAGAACGGGTTCGAGACGGCCATCCCGCTTCGCGCGACCGCGAAGTGGGTTGCGGCGCAGGCGCTGGACGATCGCAACCGGTCGCTGGCACGATCGCCCGCTGTCCGAGGACCGTGACGCGACTATGCTCTCCCGCGTGAAGCTGGCCGCCTCTGTCGCCCTACTGGCGATCCTCCTGGCAGGCTGCGGCAGCGCCAAGAACAAGAGCGCGGCCTCCACACCTGCGGCGACGACAACGGCGCCCGTGCCGAAGCCTGGGCCGACGCAGCACTTCCACTCGCGACCGGACCTGAAGCCACCGCTCGTCCGCGTGCAGACGCCGGCTCACGGAACGGCCCCTGGGTATCTCTTTCTCGCGCCGAAGATGGTAGTCGCGCAGGCCGGGCCGCTGATCATGGACAACCGCGGTGAGGTCGTGTGGTTCCGGCCGCTGAACACGAAGGGCGTGACGGACTTTCGAGTGCAGACGTACGAGGGAAGGCCCGTGCTGACCTGGTGGCGCGGTCACGTCTCGAACGTCGGGGTCGGCGACGGGTGGTACGTCATCTACGACACGTCGTACCGACCGGTCGCCGAGGTCCGTCCCGGTCACGGCCTCGTGGGCGACGTTCACGAGTTCCTGATCACGCGCAGGAACACGGCCGTATTCACCGTGTACCACCGCTTGCCGGTCGACCTCTCGTCAGTCGGCGGTCCGAAGGACGGGAAGATCTGGGACGGCATCGTCCAGGAGGTCGACGTCAAGACGGGCCGCGTCCTGTTCGAATGGCACAGCTACCCAGGGGTCGGCCTCAAGGAGTCGTATGCACCGCCGCCGAAGGCGAGCGCTGGTGCAAAGGCGCCGCCTTACGACTACTTCCATATCAACTCCATCGACGTCGAGCGCAACGGGAACTTCCTCGTCTCTGCGCGCAACACTCATGCCATCTACGAGATCGACCGCAAGACGAAGAAGGTGCTGTGGCGACTCGGGGGCAAGAAGAGCAGCTTCGCGATGGGAGCTGGCACGAAGTTCGCCTGGCAGCACGATGCTCGCCGGCATGCAAACGGGACGATCACGCTGTTCGACAACGGCGCGGCGCCGCCGGTGGAGAAGTTCTCGCGCATCCTCGTGCTGCGTGTCGACACGAAGACCAAAAAGGCGTCACTGGTCCGGAGCTACCACCACCCGAAGCGGCTGCTCGCTCCGTTCGAGGGCAACGCCCAGTTCCTGCCCAACGGAAACATCTTTGTCGGCTGGGGCGCGCAGCCCTACCTGAGCGAGTTCGGCGCCGACGGAGCGGTTCGCTTCGACGCGTATTTCGGACATGGGCAGCCGCCCGGCCAGGATGCGGACACGTATCGCGCCTACCGATTCGTGTGGCATGGGACGCCAACCGATCGGCCAGCGCTCGTCGTGGGTGGCGCGACGGCCTACGCCAGCTGGAACGGCGCGACCGAGGTCAGGCGCTGGCAGGTCCTGGCCGGACCCGACGCGCAACATCTGCAGCAGGTCAAGGAGGCGGCGAAGTCCGGGTTCGAGACGCCGATCCGTCTCTCCAAGTCCGCGACGTTCTACGCCGTCAAGGCGATCGGCAGCAACGGGAAGGTCCTCGGGACCTCCCGCGCGGTCAAAGCCAGGAGTTGAGCGTCAGCTTGCTCGCGCGACCCTGAGTCGCGTGAGCTCGCGATCGCGCTCCTCGAGGATCTCCTCGAGCCGAGCGATCTTCATGCGTAGGGTCTCCGTCGTCGTGACGAGCTCGATGAAGGCTCGCTGCCGCTCGCGGAGCATCGCCTCGACGGAATGGAGCTTGAGCTCCGGCGTCTCGAAAGGAGTCGGCGGCACGAGCTGGGCTGTCGCCTCGGGCTCGACCTTCGGCTCCGCGACGGGGCCGGGCTCGCGTCGCCACAAGGGTTCGCCTTGCGACGCAGGGATCCGTTCCGGCTCCGGCTCGGGCCTTTGTTCCGGGACGGCCGGTTCTGCGTGCACGTCCTGGATGTCGAGCACCTGCTCGGCGATCGCACGGGCGAGCGCGAGCCACGACGTGCGCCCGGACTCGATCAGGATCTCGCCCAGCCGCCTGCCCGTACGCTCCTGCTCGGCAAGCGCCGCCTCGAGATCAACCTCCGAGATCTCGCCTTTGTCGATCAGGATCTGGCCGATCGGACGTCTCCGCATGAGGCACCTATCGGCAGGAAACGCGGATTTCGAAAGTGTCAGCGTCGCCTGAAGCGCCGGCGGCTTCGACCCTCGACGAGAAGCCCATCCTCGGTCTGCTCCTCGGGCTCACCGACTTCCGGTGCCTCCGGAGCCTCCGGCGCATCGAAGCCTTGCTCCCAGGGGTCGGCGTCGGCCCGTCCCTCGTCGGCGGGTAGGACGCGGACGTGTCGCAGCGGCTCCGCCTCGGGCACCTCGGCCTCGCCTTCGTCAGACTTGGAACGCCACCTGCGGCCCTTGCCTGCCGGCGGCCCGGGATCCACCGTCGCTGCGGGCGGAAGCTCCGGTTCCTCGACGGGGTCCGGGTCCGGCTCGTCGCTCGGCGGAAGATCGGGCGACGGCTCTTCGGCACCCTGCGCCGCACCGATGATCGTCATGGCGTCGGAGGGCTCTTGCGCTTCCTCGAACGCAGTCCAGCCCAGCGAGTCGTGCTGATCCGTGTCCTCGTCTCGATCCGATTCGAAGACCGGATGGACCGGCGTCTGGGCGGGCGCACGCGGAAGAGAGATCGGCTCGCGGCCCGCGAGCCACTCAATGACGCAGACGATCGCGAACGCGCCGGCCATCCCGAGCGCGATCACCCACCACGACAGCTTCGCCACTCCGAGACCGACAGCGACGGCGACGAGAAACGCCACCTCACCACCGACACGCCATACGGCCGGCGGGATTCCCTCCCGGGGTGCGCGCAGGTCGTACCCATACGAAGGAGGCTGTGTCCACGACTGCTGCGTCCAGCCGGCCGCGCGCAGGGTGCGCAGGTCGGCGCGCAGCGACACCGCCTGACGGTGGAAGGAGTCGACCGCTTCCAACGTGCGCAACGCGGCATCGAGTTGAGCCGCGTGTCGGTAGAAGGAGTCGAAGGCCGCCTTGACGCTCTCCTGCTCGTACCCCTGGTCCGCCACTGGAAGGTCCTCGACTCGAGGCAGTGGCTCGCGTGCCGGGGTCTGCGGGGTCGGCCAGGCTTCGTGCTCCATTAGCAGGAGATTATGCGTTCAACCCGCGGCTTCCGCACTTCGGAGGCCCCGAACGGCCCAGAGCCCGAAGCCCGCGATCAGCCCGACCGTGATCGCGAAGGCCGCCAACGCGAGCTCTGGTTGTCCCGAGATGAAGCCGCGCCCCGCCTCGAGTAGCGGCGTGATCGGATTGACGGAGGCAACGCCGTGGATCCACCCTCGCAGGAGAGCCAGCGGCACGTAGACCGGAGCGAAGAAGAGGAGCAGGAACACCGGCATCTGCATGACCGGCGCCGCCTGTTGTGTGCGGAGGCGCATGGCGACACCCGTCGCCCACAACGTCCCGGCCAGGTTCAGCAGCAGAGCGAGTGTGTAGAGACCGAACAGATCGACGCCGCTCCCGTCGATGTTCATGCGAGCCAGCAGAGCCACGGCGGTGACGACGGCAGCCACAGTCAGCCAGCGGATGAGAGCCGAGAACGCGTAGCCGAGGAGGATGCCGCCACGGTTCGGCGCCGCGAGCATCAGACGGCGCATGAAACCGCTTTCGAAGTCACGCGCGATGCCGAACCCTGTGAAGACTCCCGCGAACGCCGCAGACTGCAGGAGGATGAAGACGAACTGGAACGCCGTGTAGCCGGTCGGAAATTCGAAGCCGGGGATCTGGGAGACGCGCGAAAGGCCGCCCGCGAACGCGGTGAAGAAGAAGAGCGGGAACGCGAGCGAAGGCAAGATGAAAGCCGGGTTCGTAAAAAACGAGTGCAGCACGCGCCACGACACACCACGTGCGACGGCGATCGTGTCGCTCATGTCCGCTCCAGTCTTCGCCAGAGCGCGTGCGTGGCGAGAGCGAATCCGACCAGACTGAGGCCGGCCGCCGCGGCGAAGCCAAGGCCGAGTGCCTCCCAGTTCCAGCCTTCGATCACGAGCGACCGCACGGCCTCGATGAGATACGAGACCGGATTGATCGTCGCGACCCAGCGGAACCAGTCCGTCTGGATCAGGTTGCGCGGCAGGTTCATCGATGACAGGAAGAGGAAGACGAAGAACACCGGAAAGAGCCCCTGTACGGCTTCGGTCGACCCGGTGCGCAGCGCAGCCCAGCTCCCCAGCGCTGCGAAGCCCAGCGCGATCGCGACCTCGAGCAGCAAGATCATCGCGGCTCCGCCGATGCCGCTTGCGAGCCTCACGCCGAAAGCGAACGCAACGACGAGGTAGAAGACGCCCTGCACGACGGCGATCGTGACGAGGCCGCCGAGCTGACCGACGAGAAGAACGATTCCGCGGACCGGCGTCAGCGCGAGCCGATTCAGAAAGCCTGTCTGGATGTCCCGCGCGAACTCGACATTTGCGTTGATCGTGGCGAGGAGCGCGCCCTGCACGAACGGCACTGCGAGCGCGAAGGCGAGGAACGAATTCGTCGGGAAACCCGGAAGCCGCGTCGCTGACCGCAACCCGCCTGCGTTCACGGCGAGCAGCAGCATCGGGAAGATCAAAGGGAAGATGACGTTCGCCGGCTGCCGCGCCGTGCGAACGACTGCGCGACGACCGAGGGTTGCAGCCTGAGTGAGGGAGACGTTCACGCGCGCACGGGTTCGCGCTGCGGCTCTTGCTCCTCCTCGTCGCCCTCCCCCGAGCCCTCGAGATGTCGCCCGGTCTTGGCAAGGAAGACGTCGTCCAGCGTGGGCTCGTGGATCTGGAGATGCGAGAGGACGACCCCCGCCGAGTCGAGCGCGCGCACGATCTCTGCGAGATTCCCGTCCGACTCCGCCAGCTGGACGGCGACGCCGCCGGGACCGAAACCCGTCGTCTGGTCGCCGAACTGCTCCAACACGGCCGCGACCGCGCCGCGCTGCTCCGAGTCGGCCGGCACGGCCTCGACCGTCGAGCAGGCGATCTCCGCCTTCAGCTGCTCGGGCGTGCCCTCCGCGACGAGCTTGCCGTGATCGATGATCCCGACGCGGTCGGCAAGGACGTCGGCCTCTTCGAGGTACTGCGTCGTCAGGAAGACGGTCACGCCCTCGTCCTTGGCCAGGTGCCCCACCTCGGCCCAGAGCGCTGTCCGGCTCTGGACGTCGAGCCCCGTCGTCGGCTCGTCGAGGAAGAGGATCCGCGGCCGGTGCACGAGCGCCAGAGCGAGGTCGAGACGACGCTTCATCCCTCCCGAGTACCCCTTGACCTTCCGATCCGCGGCCTCGGTCAAGCCGACGCGCGTGAGCAGCTCGTCGCTGCGCCGACGGCGCTCCTCGCCGGTGATCCCGTGCATCGCGGTCTGGAGCCGGAGATGCTCGCGCCCTGTCAGGAAGGGATCGAGCGCTGCTTCCTGCAACGCCGCCCCGATCGCCTTGCGAACCTTCGGTCCTTCCCTGACGATGTCGTAGCCGGCGACTCTCGCCGTCCCGGCGGTCGGTGGCAACAGGGTCGTGAGCATGTGCACCGTCGTCGACTTCCCGGCGCCATTCGGGCCGAGGAAGCCATAGATCTCACCCGGCTCCACACGCAGATCGATGCCGTCGACGGCGCGCGGCCCCTTCTTGAACTGACGGACGAGCCCGTCCGCCTCGATGCTGTTGTCGAGCGGGGTCTGCACCCCCGCACGTTACCGGGGTGCGAGCTCTTTTCGAAGGACCGCTGCGAGTGCGGTCAAGGCGATGCGGGTTTCGTCGACCTTCGGCTCGCGCGTGGTCAGGCGCTGCAGCCCGAGCCCAGGAAGCAGGACGACGCGTGCGAGACGCGGGATTCGCTGCACCAGCAACCAGAGCTCCATGGTCAGCGCCAGGGCGAGCACCGACACGACGAGCGGCGTCATGGCAGTGGCGGGAAGCGGCCAGAAACGGCCGCCGAAAACGGCGACGGGCATCAGCAACGCAGCGAAGTTCGTACCGCAACGAAGCGAGAAGCGCGAAGGGAACGCCGCGCCGTGCCACGTGTCGCGAAGACGCCGTTCCTCGAGCGCGGCGATCGCGCGGTGCTCTGCGCCGTGCAAGAAGAGCGTCCGTCCGCGCAGCAGCCAGCCCATCAGCGCGAGGGTCGTGACTAGACCGAGCAGTAGTCCGACGGTGCTAGGCGCGAAGGCGAGGACGGGCGGGGCGACGATCGCCGCCGCGAGGAAGAGCCGTTCTCGCCGGCGTGCGACGCCCTCCCGTCTGAAGAGCGGAGACAGCGAGCCGGCGAGGCGGACCAGTCCGCGCGCCAGCGGAATCGACCGCAACGCACGCGGTGCGACCGGCATCCGGCCCTCGCGGAGGCTGCCGTCGGTCCCGGCGAACGCCCAGTAGCGCTCACTGACGATGACGACGCCATTCGCACGCGCCATCCCTCCGAGACGAGGGACAGTCGCGGAGTGATCTCCCTGTTCGAGCAGGCTCAGGACGGCGTCGTGACCCACCCGGCCATGATCGCCAGAGAGAGGCCGCCAGGCAAGTGCCAGGCGACCCATCTCGGGCTTTACTTGGTCCTACCGTCCGGGGCCGTAACCCCAGTCTCCGGCTGGTGCTGGGGGAACCTCCCGGTTCCCCCAGACCCCCTTCGACAGTCCCCGGTTGGTGCTGGGGGAACCTCCCGGTTCCCCCAGACCCCTCCACCGGTCCGCGCTGCGCGCGGACGGACACTCCGTGTCTCTACCAGTACCCGCGCGAGAAGAAGCCGAGGAGCGCGAGCACGAGGATCACGATGAGGATGATCCAGAGGATGCCCATACGATTCGTGCCTCCCTTTTGTTCGTTGTCGACTAGGTGCGTCGTTTCCGCACTGTCAACGAGTAAACGGCGACGGAGGTTACGGTGGCCTCCCAGGCCACCTGGGTGACCCGGGTCACCACTTCGACTCACGACCGCTGCCGAATCGCTTCCCCGGTCCTGCCTGTGAAGGCAACACTGGGAGTGATGCCCGACGGTCTCCTGCTCTGCGAGTTGCATGCGCACACGACCTGGAGCGACGGGTACCTGACCTTGCCCGAGCTCGTCGACCTCTACGGGCGCCACGACTTCGACGTGCTCTGCGTCACCGACCATGTCGTCCGCCTCGACGACCCGATGGCGACCGCGATCGACTGCTGGACGTGGCCGGGCTACCAGAGCGCGGTTCGGGCCGAGGCCGAACGCGCGCTGGACGAGTACGGACTGCTCGTCATTCCGGGGCTCGAGCTCTCCGACAACCACGAGGATCCGGACCGCTCTGCGCATGCGCTCGCCCTCGGGCTCGAGCGGCACGTCGCTGTCGACGAGGGAATCGTGGCAGCACTCGAGGCAGCAAACCAGCAGGGAGCCGCGCTCGTCGCGGCGCACCCGTATTCAGCGGAGGACTGGACGCCCCTGCGGCCGACCCGCCGGATCGCCCGAGAGCTCGAGACCTTCCGCCCCCTGATTCACCGCTACGAGCTCTTCAACCGCAACGAGGTGTTCAGCTGGGTGGCCGAGGCGCGGCTGCCCGCAATCGCCTCGGGCGACGTTCATCGCGACGCACACCTTGCGTCGTGGAAGACACTACTTCCATGCGAGAAGGACTCCGCGGCGGTCGTCGACTACCTCCGTTCGCCCGGCCGCGTCTTCCTGATGCCGTTCGCGCTCGAGCAGCGAGAGCCCGTGCCGCTCGCCGCCTGAGCAGGAACTGTCACCAGTTTGTAACCCACACGAGCCCGACGGTGGGAGAGGATGGCCCGTGGCTCGCGCTGAGGCGGCTCTCGTGACTGACGAGGCGCGACTGCTCAACCGGGAGCTGTCCTGGCTGGATTACGACGCTCGGGTTCTGGCCCGCGCGGCGGATACGGCCCTCCCGCTGCTCGAGCGGTCGCGCAACTGCGCGTACTTCTCATCCAACCTCGACGAGTTCTTCCAGGTGCGCGTCGCCGGGCTGATGGGACAGGCGGAGGTCGGTCTCCTCGTCCGCTCGCCCGACGGGAGAACGCCTGCCGAGACGCTCGAGGCGATCCGCGCGCACGCGCTCGAGCTCACGGCGACGCAGGCGAGGCTCTGGAAACGGGAGCTTCGTCCGGCACTCGCAGACGCCGGCGTGATCGTCGGAGACGTCGAGGACTGCACGCGAAAGGAGCTCGAAGAGCTGGAGCTCCGCTTCGAGCGGGACATCTTCCCGATCCTGACCCCGCTCGCCGTGGGGCCGGGACAGCCGTTCCCGTACATCTCGCCGCTCTCGCTCAGCCTCGGGATCTTCGTGCGCGAACCGGAGACCGGCGAGGAGCGGTTCGCCCGCGTGAAGGTGCCTGAGCTCCTACCCAGGTTTCTCGCCGTGGGCGAGCGAGGCCTGTTCCTCCCGCTCGAGCGCGTCATCCGACACTTTCTGCCACGCCTGTTTCCCGAGATGGAGATCGCGGAGTGTTGCACGTTTCGAGTCACGCGCGATGCCGACTTCGAAGTCTCGGACGAGGCCGACGACCTGCTGGAAGCGGTGGAAGACGAGCTTCGCCGGCGGCGGTTCGGCGACATCGTCCGCGTCGAGGTTTCCGGGTCGGTCACGGAGCGGATGCTCGAGCGTCTCGAACGGGGGCTCGTCGTCGATTCGGATCAGATCTATCTCATCCAGGGTCTCCTCGATCTCGCGGAGCTACAGGAGCTCGTCGCCCTCGATCGACCCGACCTCAAGGAGGAGCCCTGGTATCCGGTCGTGCATCCCCGGTTCGCGGCCGCCGCCAACTCCGACGAGCTGTTCGCCGAGATCCGGCGCGCTGACATCCTCGTGCATCATCCGTTCGACTCGTTCTCATCGAGCTTCGAGGCGTTCCTCAAGGCCGCCGTACGCGATCCGGCCGTGCTCGCACTCAAGACGGCGCTCTACCGCACGAGTGAAGACTCGCCGGTCGTGCCGGCGCTCATCGACGCCTCCGAGCGCGGGAAGCAGAGCGTGTCGCTCGTCGAGCTCAAGGCCCGCTTCGACGAGCGCAGGAACATCGGCTGGTCGCGCGCTCTCGAGCAGGCCGGGGTCCATGTCGTCTACGGCTTCCCGAATCTGAAGATCCACGCCAAGGCGACCCTTGTCGTGCGCAGGGAGGGAAGCGAGCTCAATCGGTACGTGCACCTCGGCACCGGGAACTACAACATCCTCACTGCGAGAACCTATGAGGACTACGGCCTCTTCACGGCCGACCCAGAGATCACCGCCGACGTCGCGGACCTCTTCAACTATCTGACCGGCTTCGGACATCCCGAAGCGTTCCGGAAGCTGCTCGTCGCGCCGTTCGGATTGCGCGAAGGACTGCTGGCACGAATCCGGGAAGTCCGGCGAGCCGCTGCCGACGGGAAAGAAGCACGCATCCGCATCAAGGTGAACAACCTGAACGACCAGGAGTTGAGCGAAGAGCTCTACCGCGCGTCGCAGGAAGGTGCCAAGATCGACATCGTCGCACGTAGCATCTGCACGCTCCGGCCCGGCGTTCCCAATCTCAGCGAGACGATCCGGGTGCGGAGCATTCTCGGGCGCTTCCTCGAGCACAGCCGCTTCTTCATCTTCGATGCCGGCGACAAGCGCACCTTCCTGCTCGGGAGCGCGGATCTCATGCCGCGGAACCTCGACCACCGCATCGAGTTGCTCGCCCCGGTGGAGGACGGCCGCGCCCAGCAGGAGCTGATCCGGGCATTCGACGTCCTCCTGTCGGACAACGCCTCGGCGTGGGAGATGAGCCCCGAGGGACGCTGGATGAAGCTCCGGCCGAAGAAGGGCTCCCGCGGACGGCAGGCTCAGCAGGTCTTCATGCGGAGCGCGCGTGCCCGCGCGAGCCGTCGGGCTGCGACACCCCGGCCTCGCTGATCGCCTCCCTTCGGCGTTTACTGCACCCGCGAAGGGTGACGACCGACCGGATGTCCAGAATCGGCGCCGTGCGGGTCGGGATCGTCGACGTTGGAGCCAACACGCTCCGGCTATTGGTGGCTGCGCGAGGCAACGGCCGCCTCGTCCCCGTACGCGAGCAACGGGTCCAACTCGGCTTGGGCGAGGAGATCGAGCGCTCAGGAGAGATCTCCGAGGAGAAGCTGACGGAGGCCCAGACCATCGCGCGCGCGCACGTGCGCCGAGCGCGCAAGCTCGGCTGCGATCGCATCGAGGTCCTCGTCACGTCACCTGGCCGGCAGGCCGCAAACGGCAGGGAGCTCGTTCAGCGAATCTCCGACTCGACGGGCGCAGCCACGCGCATCCTGAGGCCGGAAGAGGAAGGCGAGCTGGCGTGGCACGGAGTCGTCGCCGCGCTCGAGGAATCCACGGAGACGGTCGCCGTCTGCGACGTCGGCGGGGGGTCGACACAGGTCGTCGTCGGCACGGTTACGAGTGGCCCGGCGTGGGCTCGTTCGATCGATCTCGGCTCCTTGCGTCTCACTCGCAGAGCACTCGGCACGGCGCCCCCGGGCCGAGGCGATCTCGAGGCGGCGCGCTTCGAGATCGAAACGGCGTTCATGGAGCTCGCCCCACCGCTCGCGCAGAGCGCCTACGCGACGGGCGGAACGGCGCGTGCACTGCGCAAAGTGGCCGGCACGCGGCTCGACGGCGAGGCCCTGTCCTCCGCAGCCAGAGCGCTCGGGAAACGCCCGAGCCGATCGATCAGCCGCACGTATGGGGTCGATCCCGCCCGGGCGCGCACGCTTCTCGCCGGGACGCTCATTCTCGCCGAGGTGCAACAGCGACTTGGGGTCGCGCTCGACGTCGGACGCGGCGGCATTCGCGAGGGTGCCGCGCTGCTTGCGCTCGAGGATCTCTCGGCGGCGACGGCCTAGAAGGACACTAAGACCGGATCCTCTCGACGATGTGTCCCCCGTCGTCGATCAGGAGGACCTCGCCTTTCTTCTGACTCTCGCCGACGACGGCCTCGCTCAACCCTCCATGGACACAGAGGGCGACGTCCTCCCCGAGCAGCGCCCGCGCCAGCTCCGCGCCGTCTCGCCCCTGCCGCGCCTCGGCGAGCTCGTCACGCACCTCGATCTCGACGCCGCGCTCTCGCGCGAGCGGTTCGACGCTTTGCACGCAGCGCACCGCCGGGCTCGAAAGGACGCGCGAGATCTCGTGGCCGTCCAGCAGCTCGACAAGCCGCGAGGCCTGAGCAAGCCCTTTGGCATCGAGCGGCCGCAATCGGTCGTCTCCCTCCCACTGGTCGGCGTCACCCGCGGATGCATGCCGGATGAGCAGCACCCTCAACGTCCCTCTGCGAGGGAACGAAGCACCTCGCGGTCACGCGCATAGCTCAGACGCTCGGCGGCAGCGACAGGGGTGAGCCATGCCACCTCGTCCACCTCGGCATTCGGCTGGAAGCGACCCGAGCACGAGTCCATGGCCCAGTAGCGCACCGTCTTCTTGCGGAGCTTCGGGTCGGCGTACTGCGTACTCGCCAGCTCGGGACCGAGGCCACACCTGAGCCCGGTCTCCTCTTCGACCTCGCGCACGGCCGCGACCTCGTCAGGCTCACCGTCCTTGACCTTCCCCTTGGGGAACGTCCAGTCGGAGTACTTCGGCCGGTGCACGAGCAGGACCTCGATCTCACCGTCGCCGCGTCGGCGGAACGGAACGCCACCGGCGGCACGCACTTCTCCCCTCAGGCCCAGGCTTTGCGGCCTCTCCGCTCGAGTTTCCTCCACGCCTTCGGCAACGACTTCCGCGCCTTCCTGCGGCGCAGTTGCTGGCGCTCGAGCAGCCTTCCCGCGGTGAAGGACGCTTCCGGGCTCTTCGTCTTCGGTATGAGCGCGGTCAGCCACTCTTCGGCCGTGACCGCATCCTGGTGCTCGCCGACGACGTCCTGAAACGACTTGGCGTCGGCGATGAATTTTTTCGCCCGCTTCCCTCCGGTCAGCTCTGCCGCGTAGCGGGCACGCTTGCCGCGCTTCCGCACCTCGTGGATGGCCTCGTCGGATGGATCGTTTCCGAGCGCCTTCATCGCGCGGCGCAGTCGCCGGAAGTCGCGGGACCCGAGCTTCACGAGCGACGCGTCGACCTTTCTGACGCGGGGCGCTTCGGCGGCACGTTCGAGCTCCTCGAGCAACGAGACGTAACGCGGACTCTCGAGTGCGGCGACGAGGCGCTTCTGTGCCCGCCGGCGCTCGGACTCGAGTTGGCGCACGATCGTGGTCGCCGGCTTGCCGAGCTCCTCCGCGTCACCGCGTAGGCCCGCGAGAAGTACGTCGAGGTCGCGGGCGGGTGCGAGCTCGCCACCCAGCCACTTGAGCTCGGTACGAAGACCTTCAGCCCAGTCGACGTCGAGCAGGGGGCGCGCGGTCCGCAGGGCCGAGCGTGCACGGCGAGTCGCGACGCGCAGCTGGTGAACCTGCTCCGGCGACTCGCCGAGGCGCGCACCCGGATCGTGACGCGCGATCTCCTCGACCTGTTCCTTCAGGTACGCGCACACACGATCGAGCGCGGGCGCACCTGTCCGCGGCTTGCGGGACCGCTTCGGCTTCGGCAGCTTCGGCTTCCAGTCCTGCACGATGCTGATGACGTGCTGGCCCTCCAAGACCGCGGTCTCGACGTCGTCTCCGTGGCTGCGAGTGCGCGTCTTCGCGATCTCGACCAGCTCTCGCCCGAGAAGCGGCGCGACGAGTAGGCGCAGGAGCTCGTCAGGTGGACCCGCGGGGCCGCCATCAGCCTCACGGCTCGTCTTGCCGACGTCGAGCTCCCAGACGTTCTTTCCGTTCTCCATCCGCCGC
>JBKPTB010000107.1:0-5965 GCA_046735315.1 Actinomycetota bacterium | reverse complement strand
AGGCCGACAGTCATGCCACAAGTGTTCGCCTGGGTTGGGCCCGGCACATCGGCGCGATCCCCGAAAGCTCTTGCGGCAAAGGCGCAGCACGCCAAAGTTTGCGGAAAACCCGTAGCGAGGTCCGCATTGGCCCCGGATGTGACCCGGCTCCTGCCGGGCCAAGCTGCGGAGAGTCAAGTAGAAGGAGGAGCAGCGAGATGAACCGCTTGATGATCGTGGCGCGTTTACGCGACGGTGCTCACGACGAGGCGGAGGCGCTCATCGCAAAAGGGCCGCCCTTCGAGCCCGAGGAGCTCGGCTTCCATCGGCACGGCGCCTACCTGACAACCGGAGAGGTCGTCTTCCTGTTTGAGGCCCCGGAGGTCGAGTGGATTGTGAACGACATCCTCGACGATCCGGTCGTTGCGGCGGCGTTCGATCCCTGGCAGAAGCTGATCGAGGGTACTCCACGCCTTGCTCACGAGCGCTACTACTGGTCGCGCGAGTCGCACAAGCTCGGATTCGGGCTCGGCGTCTGAGCCGGTGTAGGCTCGACGGCGCAGAGGCAATCGTCCGCAGGGGGCCGTGAATGGCCGACCTCATGAAGACGTACGTGATCGTCCCCGAGGCGCTCGAGGATCTCGTGCAAGCGCTGCGCGCCCGCGGATTCCGGGTTCTCGGCCCGACCGTCCGCGACGGCGCGATCGTGTACGAGGAGTTCGAATCCGCCGCTCAGCTGCCGATCGGGTGGACGGACGAGCAGGCTCCCGGGCACTACCGCCTGGAGCGCCGCGACGACGAGGCCCGCTTCGGCTACGCGGTCGGGCCGCACTCGTGGAAGCAATTTCTCTTGCCCCCTCGGCTGCGACTTTGGCGGGCGAGTCGCCGGAACGGGAGCTTCGACGTCGAGAATGAGCCGCTCGACCAGGCGCCGCTCGCCTTCTTCGGCGTGCGTGCCTGCGAACTGCAGGGCATCGCGATCCAGGACCGAGTTCTCCTCGAGGGGACGTATGTCGACCGGGACTATGCCGCGCGGCGCGAAGGCACATTCGTGGTCGCGGTCAACTGCTTCGAGCCGGGGGGCACGTGCTTCTGCGTCTCGATGGGCAGCGGGCCGAAGGCCGAAGCCGGGTTCGACCTCGCGCTGACTGAGATCCTCGACGGGTCCCATCGTTTCCTGGTCGAGACCGGAAGTCAGGCAGGCGCGGAGGTTCTCGACGACGTCCCTCATCGCGCCGCGAACGAGTCGGATCGGACCGCTGCCGCGGATGCAGTTGCCGGCGCCGCGGCGAAGATGGGACGCGAGCTCGACACCACCGATCTCCGCGGCCTATTGGCACGGAACCTCGAGCACGAGCGGTGGGACGACGTCGCATCGCGCTGTCTGACCTGCGGCAACTGCACGATGGTGTGTCCGACGTGCTTCTGCACGAGTGTCGAGGACGTGAGCGACCTCGCCGGTGAGGAGGCGGAGCGCGTGCGCCTGTGGGACTCCTGCTACTCCGTCGACCACTCGTACCTCCACGGTGGGAGCGTCCGACCTTCGAGCAGGTCGCGCTACCGGCAGTGGCTCACACACAAGTTCGGGACCTGGCACGACCAGTTCGGAACCTCAGGTTGCATCGGCTGCGGCCGCTGCATCACGTGGTGCCCGGTTGGGATCGACGTGACCGAGGAGCTGGCCGCCATTCGCGCAACGGAGGAGCCGGGACCGTGAAGACGATCGAGGGCTTGATCGAGGAAGTGCCCCTGTTCCGAGGGCTCGACTCAGCAGCTCTGGTGCTGCTGGCGGGCTGCGCGTCGAACGTGCATTTCGACGAGGGGGCCGTGCTCTTCCGGCAGAGCGATCCCGCAGACGTCTTCTATGCCGTTCGACATGGAACGGTTGCGCTGGAGACGTTCGTCCCGGCGCGCGGTCCGGTCACGATCGAGACGTTGGAGGCCGGAGAGGTCCTCGGCTGGTCGTGGCTCTTCCCGCCGTACCGCTGGCACTTCGACGCCAGGGCTCTGACGGCGATTCGGGCGACTGCGTTCGACGGCGCCTGCCTGCGCGGAAAGTGCGAGCAGGATCCGGCGCTCGGCTACGAGCTCATGTCCAGATTCGCCCAGGTGCTGATCGAGCGTCTGCAATGGACACGTCTGCGTCTTCTCGATGTCTATGGGTACTCCGCTGCGCAGTAGCATCCCGGCCGTCGCCGAACCGCTCCCGTTTCGGGTGACAACGCGTCGTCGGGAGACTCATGACACCTGGACGCTGCGCCTCGAGCCGCTCGGCGGCGAAGAACTGGCCATCCGGCCAGGCCAGTTCACGATGGTCTATGTCTTCGGGATCGGCGAGGTCCCGATCTCCTTCTCGGGTGATCCTCGTGGCCCGCTTGTGCACACGGTCCGGGCAGTCGGTGCGGTAACGCAGGCGATCTGCGCCGCGCGACGGGGCTCGGTGCTCGGCGTCCGCGGCCCGTTCGGAAATGCATTGCCGGTCGAGGAAGCGGCGGGCGGCGACGTGCTGATCGTCGCCGGCGGCATCGGCCTGCCACCGCTGCGCCCTGCGCTCTACCAGATCCTTCATCGCCGGCGCGACTATGGCGAAGTGGCGCTGCTGTACGGCGCCCGTACACCTGCGGATCTCGTGTACCGCCGCGAGCTCGACCGCTGGAGCGCTCGCGAGGACCTGCAGTTCGACCTGACCGTCGACTCCGCCGAGAGCGGTTGGGGCGGAAAGGTCGGCGTCGTCCCCAAGCTGATTTTGGGAGCGCGTTTCGAGCCGGCTGCGACGACCGCGCTCATCGTCGGGCCGGAGATCATGCTGAGGTTCTCGGCGGAGGCGCTGCTCGAGCGAGGCGTACCCGCCCGCCGCATCTTCGTGTCGATGGAGCGAAACATGCAGTGCGGCATGGGACATTGCGGCCACTGTCAGCTCGGACCGACGCTGATCTGCCGCGACGGCCCGGTCTACCGCTATGACTACCTCGAACCTCTGCTGGCGGTGCGAGAGCTGTGAAGACCGCGCGCAAGCCGAAGCTGGCCGTGTGGAAGTTCGCGTCCTGCGACGGGTGCCAGCTGACGCTGCTCGACTGCGAGGACGAGTTGCTCGCGCTTGCCGACGAGATTGAGATCGCACAGTTCGCCGAGGCTTCG
The DNA here is from genome assembly GCA_046735315.1 of Actinomycetota bacterium. Classification (GTDB taxonomy): domain Bacteria; phylum Actinomycetota; class Thermoleophilia; order Gaiellales; family Gaiellaceae; genus 3-1-20CM-4-69-9. The sequence continues at coordinate 2,848 of JBKPTB010000107.1, read as the reverse complement.
AGCGCCGTCGTCCGGGGACCGTACGACCTCTCGCTCGTCGAGGGGTCGGTGACGACTTCGCACGATGCCGAGCGGATCCGTGAAGTTCGGCAGGCGTCCCGGAAGCTCGTCACGATCGGAGCGTGTGCCACTGCGGGCGGCATCCAGGCGCTGCGGAACTTCGCGCGGGTCGAGGACTTCCTGTCGGTCGTCTACGCCTCGCCGGACTACGTCTCCACGCTCGAGACGTCGACACCGATCTCGGCGCACGTCCATGTCGACTTCGAGCTGCATGGATGTCCCATCGACAAGCGCCAGTTGCTCGAGGTCATCGGCGCCTTCCTCGCCGGCCGCCGTCCTGAGATTCCCTCGACCAGCGTCTGTACCGAATGCAAGCGCCGCGGCAACGTCTGCGTGATGGTCGCCCACGGGACGCCGTGCCTCGGTCCGGTCACGCATGCGGGCTGTGGAGCGCTCTGCCCGTCGTACAACCGAGGTTGCTACGGCTGCTTCGGCCCGATGGAGACGCCGAACACCGTCTCGCTCACGCGACAGCTGCGAGTCCTCGGGATGAGCGACCGCGCCGTGGATCGCGTCTTCCGGACGTTCAACGTTGCGGCATTCGAAGAGGCGCGCGCGCAGGACGAACGCTGACGGTCAGACCGCGGACCAGGAGGTGCTGTGATGCGGATCGACCTCGATCTCGATTTCCACGGCACCCTTCCAGGCGCCTGCGCTCGGCTCCGGCGAGAGACCGAGCTCAGACGCCAGGAAAGGAGCGAGGTAGCGGCCGACGATCTTGGCGGGCGGCCACCAGAGCGGCTCAGTGTCGATGACTGATTCTGTCGGACTCCCCGATCTCAGGTAGCGGGGGACGAATCCCGTTAGAAGCAGCCCGCGGACGACTGGGCGGGCAGCGGGTTTCTCCTCGACGGCGCCCAGATCGGCCGCAATGGCATCGGCAACCGTGTCAGCCTGTTGTGTCGCGATTCCTCCCTGCTTGAGGGGGAACTGCGTGCAGTCACCGGCGGCGTAGACATCGGTTGTGCCCGGCACTCGGCCGTGCGCGTCCGTCGGCACGAACCCCGCGCGGTCGTGGGGAAGACCGGCAAGCGCGGGACCGGTGAGCCGCGGCAGGGAGACGACCGCGTCCGCGTCGATGGCCGGCAGACCGGCAACCGTCAGCAAACCGTCCTCCCAGGCCATCGGGATGAGGCTCGTGTGCAGCTGCACGCCACGAATGTCGAGCAGTTCCGCGATTCCTTCGCTGGCCTGCGCTCCGAAGAGCTCCAGCGGACGGCGCTCCGGAGTGACGAGCAGCACGTCGACGTTGCGAGTCCCGCGATCCGTGAGGTATCCCGCGGTGAGGAGAGCCAGTTCGTAAGCCGGCAGTGGCCAGGCGGCAGTGGAAGGGATCGCGAAGACGATCCGACGCAGGTCGCCTTCCGTAGCGCGTTCGAGCAAACTCGCCAGCGCGGCGGTGTCTGCGGGGCCCCGAAAGTTCAGGGCTCCGGCGACAGCTTCCTCCGGCTTCGCGCCGAGCGCCACGACCAAGGCGTCGTACTCGAGCCTCTGGTTGTCGTCGAGCGTGACGATCTTCTCGTCGGGGTCTACGCGACTCACGGTGCCGCTGCGAAGCTCAGCGCCGGCTTCGGAGACCAGCCGACCGAGTGGGAACCGCCGTACCTCGCCGACGCGGAAGGGCTCGGCGACCGCGAGCGGCCGGTATGTGAAGTCCGATTCAGGCGCGACGAGCTCCACGGAGATGTGGTCCGCTGCAGCCGCTCGGAGGGCCAGCGCAGTCTCGAGGGCGGCCACACCTCCACCCGCGATCACGACGCGAAAGGACATTGTTCCTCCTAGGCCTTACTCTGGGACAGTTTCCGGCCTGAACAGTCGCGGCCTTCCCCGTCGGTTACATCGGCGAACGCGCTGAATCCCCGTGCGAGGAACTACTGAGTGTGGAAAAGCCGCACTCGTTCTCGTGGTCTCCGCCGATGCCCTCGGCCCCTGCACGGAGCAGATTTCAAGAGAAAGGGAGCTGAGATGAAGAGCATTCTGGTTGCATCGAACGATTCGAAGACAGCTCTCCACGCCGTCGACGCCGGTGTGGATCTGGCGGCGAACGAGGGGGCTGGGCTCGTGTTCGTCCACGTCGTTTCCGTCCTCGAGTTCGCGCCTCAGAACAACGGGGTCGACACACCTCCTGCGCGCGTCCCGCGGGCCGAAGACGATCCAGTCCTTTCCACGGCCCTCATGCTTGCCGCCGAGCGCGGAATCTCGGCCAGGGCGGAGCTGCTTGTCGGCTATCCCGCGACGCAGATCCTCCGACTGGCGCGCGACATCGACGCCGACCTGATCGTGGTGGGTACGCGCGGCCTCGGGCCTGTCAAGGGTGCAGTCCTGGGAAGCACGTCACGGGAGGTCGTGGCCAAAGCCGACCGGCCTGTGATGGTCGTCCGCGAGACGGGCGTGCGGGATCTCGTACGCGCATGAGCGGCGCAGGCGGGTGGTCTGAAAAGAGGAAAACCTGGATCGCCGTTCGGACATAGCGGTTCGTTCGCTCACCACCGCAACGCGCGTTTGTCGACGATAGAGAGGGCCCACTTTTGGTGGGCCCTCTCTCGACCTTCGTGGAGACAGTTTCGCTTTCGTCCACTTCACCGGGAAGACATTCGGTGGGTTCTGCCTGCTGCCTTCTCGGTGGAGCTTCCTCCTACTGACGATCTGTTCTCTGCGCTCTGACACTGTGTCTCGCACAGGGAGTAGCAGCATCCGTGTATTCCCTCATTCGCGATCTGCGTTTTCGCGCAAAGCTCCGGACGCTTGTCGCGGCCGCTGCCGCGGCCGCCGGCATCGCTTCTCAGCC
>JBKPTB010000106.1:0-19787 GCA_046735315.1 Actinomycetota bacterium | reverse complement strand
CCGTCCGCCTCCTGCGCGTAGCAGAGGATCCCGACCTCGCTCGGCGGCGCGAAGTAGATCTTCACCCCCGAGATCTCCGAGCCGTGGACGAGGCTGCCGATGAAGTCGGCGGCAGCCTGGTTCACAGTCTCGTCGACGGGGTAGTAGCGCGACGAGTAGATCGTGACCTGTGCGCCGCTCTTGCTGGTGTAGACGCCGCCCCAGGCACCAGGCTGTGCGGCGAGACGCCGGGCGACCTTCGAATACACGATGCGCGAGCGAACGTGACCGAGGCCCCGGGCGAGGCCCGCGACGCTCAAGTGCTTCTCGCCTGTGGACTGCGGTGCCGCGGACGAAGCGCTGCCGACCGCGAGCGCGGCGGCGACGACGATCAGCAGAGCGAGACCCCTGCGTCCGAACGGCCCGGACATGGTCGTCTAGTCGGCCGCGATCAGCGCTGCTCTGGATGGCTCGAACGAGGGAGCGGGTCAGATTGGCAGCGCCTGACGAGAGCGCGGCTCTATGGTGACCGTTAGCGGGCAGCCCCCGATGGGCTGTCGTGTCTTGACCGCCGCGGTCTACGGGTGAAGAGTCGCCGCAACCGAACCAGAAGGAGGCGAGGACGATGTCAGACGTCTCGCGTTGGCTACTTCCCTTCTACCAGTACGGAGAGAACTGGTCGGTTCCGACCTCAGTCATCTGGGAGGAGGCAACTGATCCGCACTACACGAAGCAGCGGAAGTGGCGAGCCCGCGGCAAGCTCGACTTCTTCTCTGATCGAGACGGTATGGGACTTCATGGGGATCTGAAGCTGCATCCCGCGCCCTGGCGCGGGTTCGACTGGGACTACGACCCGCGCGAGTTCAATCCCGATCTGTTTCATCCCATGAACGTGTTCATCAAGAGCAAGTACGAGGCTCCACCGGACCCCAAAGAGAACCGGGACACCATCGTGGTCACCGCGATCTTTGAAGACAGCGAAACCGTGGATCCGGACTTTCCCGATCGACGGTGGCTCGATAAGCCCACCACGGCGGGAAGCAGCGTCTTCGGTGAGTGGGGCGGCTACGACAGTCCGTGGCTCGTCATGATCTTGCTCAAGGCGCCCCTGGCTGGACTCATGGAGTCGGTGAAGCTAGCGACCCCGGATTTCCACGGAATCGCCGGCTAAAGCAGACTTCTCAAAATCGGCCAAAAAGGTTGGTCGATCGAGCCGTTCGATCAGGTGGTTCGTGCGCCCACTTTGCAGATGCTTTGATGGCCGTCGGTGGTGTTACGGCGCCACCGGCGGCACCAGACACCCCCAAAAGGGTCATTGGATTCTGCGGCTCGTGGTGGGACGCTCTGCTCGGCCCAGGGACTTCGGTGCTGCCCAGCCCCCTCCCCAATGGCGGGCATCCGAACTGCGGCGCAGGCCGTAAGCGCCGCGCCCTGGGCCACACCGCCCTTTGGTTCAGAGCCAGCGCTTGGCCTTGAAGAACGCAATCATCCCGGCGATCACGCCGACCATCAGACCGACGATCGCCCAGAACGCCGCGTGCGTGTGCTCACCTGGGAAGAGCACGTTCATGCCGAAGATCCCCGAGATCAGGGTGAGCGGCAGCAGGATGACGCTGAAGATCGTGAGGATACGCAGGATGTCGTTCTGGCGATGCGAGATGACCGACTCGTTCGTGTCCTCGAGAGCTTCGACGACCTCCTTGTAGTTGTCGAGCAGGTCCCAGATGCGCTCCGACGCGTCGACGAGGTCGTCGAAGTAGAGCTCGAGGTTCTCGGGAAGGAAGCGCTCGATGTGCCGCTCGAGCAGGCGCAGCGCGGGGCGCTGGGGCTTGATGATCTTGCGGTAGGAGATGATCTCCTGCTTCGCCTTGGAGATGTCGGTCACGATCTCCTCGGAGCGGCGATCCTCGATGTCGTCCTCGATCGAGTCGAGCTTGTAGGCGATCTTGTCGAGGATCGGGAAGCAGTAGTCGAAGAGGTCGTCGAGCACCTCGTACAGGAGCCGGCCTGAACCTTTCTCGAAGAGCTGGTTCCGGAACTCCTCGTCCTCCTGGACGCGGTTGAAGAGCCGCGTCACCGGGAGGAGCTCGACGTTCGCGATGGTGACGAGGTAGTCCGGCCCGAGGAAGAAGTCCAGCTCGCCCGCGTTCAGCCGTTGCACGTTCTTGTCGTAGGCGGGGAAGTGGAGCACGCCGAACAGGTAGCCCTCGTCGCCGTAGTCGTCGATCTTCGGCCGTTGTCTCTTCGACAGGACGTCCTCGACGTCGAGGGGGTGCCAGCCGAAGCGCGCGCGCAGCTCGTTGACCGTCTCCGGGTCGACGGGCGGACCGAGATGGATCCAGGTCAGACCCTGGGCGCTGACCTCAGCGACGCGTGGTTCCGGGCGCGGTGCGACCGCCTCGCCGAAGCCGCGAGACCTCGTCCTCCGGATGCGGGGGAGGCTTGGCATCGGTACTGAGGGGTTCGTCGGTCGCTGGCGCCATGTTCGCCATCGTACCCCGGACGCCTGCGAGGGAATCCACGTGCGGCGTCAGGTGGAGGTCCGCCGGAATCAGCCGTTCCAACGACAACGCATACGCCGATGCGACCAGGCAGATCGCCGCCGCGCCGGCCCAGAGCGCTCGAGGCGCCGACTGCAGGATGAAGCCGCCCGCCGCGGGACCGACCAGCCAGCCGAGCTGCCAAGAGAAGCTGGAGAAGGCCATGTAACGGCCGAGAATGCGCGGCTCTGCCAGGTCGACCACCAGCGGCGCGTAGATCGCGCCGTGCAGGCATTCCCCGAGGGCGAACCCGGCGACGGCGACTCCGAAGATCAGCGCCGCCTGCGTTCCGCTGAACCACGTTCCTCCGACGAGAACCGCGACGAACGTCGCCGCCCAGATCACTCCCATCAGTGCGAGACCGGGCAACCGGCGCCTGCCTTCGACGAGCTTGGCAATCGGCAGCTGGCCGACTGCGACCGTGCCCGCGAAGACGAACCAGAGCACTCCGATCGCGGGCTCGCTCACGTGCGCGACGTTCTTCGCGAACGGCGGCAGGAGCTCGCTCATCACTGCGATCCCGGCACCGATGAAGATGACGTTGAGGACGATGAAGCGAAGGAAAACGTGGTTTCGGAGCACGTCGGCGTAGCGTCCGGGTTCGTGGTGCGCATCGATGTGGTGGGGCGCGTGAACCAGCCTCAGCACCGCGACGAAGACGAGGAAGGTCACAGCGTTGAGCAGAAAGAGGAAGGTGAATGTGCCCGGCCGGTCGGTGCGGGCGATCGCACCCGCGACGAGCCCGCCGAGGGCGATGCCGAGGTTCATGGTCATGCGCTGCTGCGCGAAGGCGGCGTGACGCCGCTCCCTCGGCGTGAGCGAACTGAGCAGGGTGGACTGGCTCGGCCAGAATGAGCCGCTTCCGAGCCCGACGAGGACGTTCAGTCCGAAGGCTTGCCAGGGCTCGCGAATCAGCGGGAAGAGGGCGAAGGCCACGGCCATCAGCACGAGCGCTCCGGACAGCACGCGTCTCGGCCCGAGTCGGTCGGAGAGCGCGCCGCCGACGAACCCCGACACGAGCCCCGCCGCTGAGTTGGACGCGACCACGAGCCCGGCGATCCCGAGCGAGATCCCGCGGACGTTGTGCAGGTAGATGATCAGGAACGGCCCGATCACCCCGTTTCCGAACATGTTCGCGAGCCCGCCCGCCTGCAGGATCCAGACGTCCCGCGGCAACCGGGGATTCAAGCTGCGCAGGTAGGCCCGCACCGCGCGGAGCCTACGGGAGTGATCGTCTCCTACGCGGCGGTGTGAATCGAGCTGAGTGCGACGGGTGCGCTGCCGATGAACAGGACTCGGCAATGCGCTCGCTTCAGCACGTGCTCGACCGTGGTGCCGAAGAGCGAAGCGGAATTGCGACGGCGTGGTGCGCCGATGACGATCAGCTCGCTGTTCTGGAGCTCGGCGTGCATGACGATCGCGCTGCCGGCGTCCCGTGCCCGGAGTAGCCGAGGGGACACTCCGACACCGTAGATGTCGGCGATCGCCTCTTGCCGCTCGAGCAGCTGATGCGCTGCTCGTTCGTCGGCCTTCATGTGGGCATCGAGCGGCAGGACCGCCGGAATCTCGATCACGGCGACAGCGGTGACCGTCCCGGCGCGCGCGGACGCGAGCCGGCAAGCGACGTCCATCGCCCTCTCCGATTCGACGTTCCCTGCGACCGGCACGAGGATTCGGCGATATCCGAGCTCGAGTGCCATCCAGCAACGACGCTAGAGGCGCGGCTCATAACGACGTCTTAAGCCCTGCTTGTGGGACCTAAGAAGTCACTAAGGCACGGCTACTTCCGACGGGTCGACGAGCCGATAGCCCACACCCGGCTGGTTGAGGAGATACCGCGGTCGGGCCGGATCAGGCTCGAGCTTGCGACGGAGGTGCGACACGTGTACGTGAAGGTAATTCGACTCCTCCTGGAACGCCGGTCCCCAGACCTCCCGCAAGAGAGCTGGATGGGTGAGGAGCTTTCCCTCGTTCTGCGCCAGTACCCGCAGGAGGTCGTACTCGATCGGGGTCAAGGCGACAGGCCGATCGTCCATCGTCACGACTCGCTTCTCGAGATCGATTCGGAGTCCACCAATGGTGATCACGCGCTCAGCTGAGGGTGCTGCTCGCCGGAGCACCGCTCGAAGCCGAGCAAGAAGCTCGTCGCCGCTGAAGGGCTTCGTGATGTAGTCGTCCGCTCCGGCGTCCAGCGCATCGACTTTTTCCTTCTCCTCACCGACCGCAGAGAGCACGACGATCGGTGCCGAATACCAGCCACGCAGCTCGCGGCACACATCCGTGCCCCGGCCGTCCGGAAGAAGGACGTCGAGGATGATGGCTGCCGGAGGGCGCATCCCCGCCTTCATCAGTGCCTCCTGGGCGGTGGCCGCAGTGTCAACTGCATAACCTGCGCTTCTGAGCTTCATCTCCACAGCGCGCAGGATCTGGGGCTCGTCGTCGACGACGAGGACTCGTCCATTGCTCATCGCGCGGCACCCGTCGGGATCGGCTCCGCAGGAAGAGCGATTGCGAACGTCGTTCCGGTCTCGCCCGCGGATTCGAGCCAGAGCCGTCCACCGTTCAGTTGGACGAAGCCGCGCGCGATCGCGAGACCGAGCCCTGACCCTGGCCCGACGTCGCCGGTCGTGCCGCGCGCAAAAGGCTCGAAGATTCGCTCGCGCTCGGTCGCGGGGATCCCAGGGCCGTGGTCGACGACGCGAACGACCACCTCGTGGCGGAGTGTCTCGGCGGAAAGCTCGATCAGGTCGGTGGGCGACGAGAACTTCAGGGCGTTCTCGAGCAGGTTGACGAGTGCGTGCTCGAGCTGGGCCGCGTCGACGCGGATGGGCGGCGATTCGTCTGGCAGGCTCGCCACGATTCTCGCGTTCTCGGGTCCAATCGCTTCTAGAGCGCGCGCGATGAGCCCGTCAACAGTCCAGAGCTCGGGAGCGGGTTGTGCGGCACCGGCCTCGAGCTTGGAGAGATCGAGCATGTTGGACACGACGCGGTTGAGCCGTCTGGCTTGGAGGCGAATCGCCGTGTGCAGCTCCTCGCGTTCGTCGTTCGAGAGCGCCTCGCCTGAGCTCTCCAGTACGTCTCCGGCGGTCAGGATCGCAGTGATGGGCGACCGCAAGTCGTGACTCACCGAGCGCAGCACGGCGGTCTTCACCGCGTCGCTTCGACGGAGCTCCTCCGCGTCGCGCGCATCGCGTGCGAGCCGCTCGGCCTCGGCGGCGCGACGGCGTGCGCGGGCCGAGAGCTCGCTCACGCTGACGGCCGTCAGGAGGTAGACGGCGAGGGCGACCCAGTTCTCGGAATCCGCGAGTCTGAGCGTGTGCGTCGGCGCCAGGAAGAGGAAGTTGAAGGTCAGCATGCTCAGGAGCGAGACGGCGACCGCCCACGGCAGGCCCCACAACGCAGCAACTGGAAACACCGCGAAGAGGTAGAGCACGCCGAGACTGAGAACGGGTGCGACGGGCCGCAGGGCGTAAACGGCCCCGGTCACGAGTGCGACCGAGGCGAGGCTGAAGAGAGCTGCTCTGATTCGCATCGATCTCTCTTCAAGGGTACGCCGGGAAGTAGCCGTGCGCGCCCTCGGACTTAAGAACGTCTAGAGATTCCAGGTCGACCTTCGTAGCCTGAGAACAGGTAGCTAGCGTGACCGCCAGGGTCGGCGGCGAAGGAATGATCGATACGACTGATGAGGATGCGCGGCGCGCGTCTCTCGCCCAGCGAGGGGAACGCCTCGACTTCCTGAAGCGTGCGGTCCTCGGCCGGCCGCGGGCGACGGGAGAGATGCACGAGACGCTTCTCTCCAAGACGCTGGCCCTGCCGATCTTCGCCTCCGATCCGCTCTCGTCGGTCGCGTACGCCACGGAAGCTGCGCTCGCAGTTCTGGTCGCGGCGTCTCTCAGCTCCGCCCATCTCGTGCTGCCGATCTCGATCGCGATTGCCGTCGTGCTCGCGATCGTCGTCCTGTCGTACACCCAGACGGTCAGGGCGTACGAGACCAGCGGCGGAGCCTATGTAGTTGCGAAGGACAACCTGGGAACACTGCCGAGCCTCGTCGCGGCCGCCGCGCTCCTCGTCGACTACATCCTCACGGTCGCCGTTTCCGTAACCGCCGGAGTCTTCGCGCTGACCTCGGCGTTCCCGTCCCTCAGGTCCCACCAGGTCGGTCTCTCACTGCTCTTCGTGGTCTTGCTCACCTTGGTGAACCTGCGCGGTGTCCGAGAATCGGGAATTCTCTTCGCACTTCCGACGTACGCGTTCGTCGCGGTCATGTACGCGATGATCGGGACCGGAGTCGGAAAATGCGTCGCGGGGGCCTGTCCGCAGGCGCATGTGTCCAATCCCCTTGCAGCGGGCGCCGCGGGTACGGTCGGCGTCCTGGTGATCCTGCGCGCCTTCTCGTCGGGCGCGGCTGCACTGACCGGGGTCGAGGCGATCTCGAACGGGGTCAACGCGTTTCGCCCGCCTCAAGGGCGGAACGCGGCCAAGACCTTGCTCGTGATGGGGGGGATCGCAATCTCGCTCTTCCTGGGGGTGTCGTACCTGGCCGTGCACATGCATGCACGTCCCAGCGGATCCGTCTCCGTGATCTCGGAGATTGCACGCGGCACGTTCCCCGCCTCGTCCTGGACGTCCTTTCTGTACTACGCCGTTCAGGGGCTGACCTTCGGGATCCTGGTGCTGGCGGCCAACACCTCGTACCAGGGGTTTCCCCGACTCGGTGCGGTTCTGGCGCGCGACAGGTTCTTTCCGCGGCAGTTCATCAACCTCGGCGACCGTCTCGTCTACTCGAACGGGATCATCGTTCTCTCAGGTCTTGCTGCGTTCTTGATCTGGATCTTCAACGCGAACGTCCTGACGCTCATCCACCTCTACGTCATCGGCGTCTTCACCGCGTTCACGCTTTCCCAGACCGGGATGGTGCGCTACTGGCTCCGGCGTCGCGAACCCGGTTGGCGAAGGAGCGCGTTCATCAACGGCCTCGGCGCTGTTGCGACCTTCGTCGTGGCGATCCTCGTGATCCAGACGAAGTTTCTCGCGGGAGCCTGGGCGGTGACTGTCGCAATTCCGCTCCTCGTGTTCGGCTTCTATCGCGTGCAGGGCCACTACCGGAAGGTCGAACGACGCCTGCGTGCAGGAGCTACCGCCGTTGCGGCCGCGCCGCCCGCGACGAACCAGGTCGTCCTGTACGTCGACTCGATGGACGCAGCGCTCGGTGAGGCGCTGTCGTACGCGCGGCGTGTCGCGGGAGACAACTTCCGCGCGATCCACGTGCCCGGCCGCGGGACCGACCCCGGTATCCGGCCGCGATTCCGCGAGCTGACGGATCTGCGACCGGACCTGGAGATCCTCACGCCCGAATCGGGGCGCGCGGAAGCGGTGATCGAGTATCTGTGGGCACTGCCGCGAGGGGAATCGAGCTTCGTCACGGTCGTCATCCCGGAGCTCTTCGACCGCCCCTCGCTCGTGGAGGCGATGTCGCGGAAGACGCAGTTCTCGCTGAAGCTGAGGCTGCTACGGGAGCCCGGTGTGGTCATCACGGATGTGCCGGTGCTGGCCGAGAACGGATACGAGCAGTCTGCAACGCATGTGGCGTGCCGCATCCTCGTCTCTGGTGCCCATGCCGCCTCGATGCGCGCCGTGAACTACGCGGCGACGCTCGGTCTGCCCGACACGCGAGCAGTTTCCTTCGCGTTCGACGGAGACGAGGCAGAGACTCTCCGTCGCCGCTGGGCGGAGCTTGGGATGGGTCTCTCGCTCGAGATCGAAGAGGCGCCGTTCCGGGACATCGGCGATCCCTTGCTCCGTTACCTCCGGCAGCTCACAGCCGATCCGGAAACCGAGGCAGCGGTGATCATGCCCGAGCTGATCTTCAGCGGACCGCAACGACTCCTCCACAACCAGCGCGCCCTGTACATCAAGCGCCTATTGCTCTTCGAGCCCAGAGTGATCCTGAGCAGCGTCCCGTATCGCCTGGACTGAGAGTCGCCGCGAATGCCGGCTATGCCGGCGCCGGGCTGGATCTCGTTCGGCAGGTGCGCCTGGCAGGAATCGAACCTGCGACCTTGCGCTCCGGAGGCGCACGCTCTATCCCCTGAGCTACAGGCGCGTAGGGACGACTAGTGTAGCCCCGATGCAGTTGAGCGCCCGAATCGTCCCTCTGGAGCTCGCCGAGACGTTCGTCATCTCGCGCGGTGCGACCGACGCGGAGCACGTCGCACAGGTCGAGGTCCGTCACGGTGACGTGTCGGGATTCGGTGAGGCCGCGCCCGTCGACTACCACGGCGAGACGGCCGAGAGCGCGCTCGCGTACCTCGAGGAGCATGCGGATCTGCTCGGCGACGATCCCTTCGCACTCGACGAGATCGAGTCAAGGCTGCCGCCGCGTGAATGGGCCGCTCGCGCAGCGATCGATGCGGCGCTCCACGACCTGCACGGGAAGCTGCTCGGGTTGCCGGTGTGGCGCCTCTTAGGGCTGAGGCGCGCCGGGCCGCCGACGTCATGGACGATCTGGCTCGGCGACCCGGACGACATGGGCCGGCGTGCTGCCAAGGCGACCGGTTTCGCTCGTCTGAAGCTCAAGCTGGGCGGTGGTGACGGCCTCGACGTCGAGCGCGTGCGCGCCGTCCGTGCGGTGACGGACGTCCCGCTGCAGGTCGACGTCAACGAGGGCTGGAGCTTCGACGAGGCCGGCGACGCCTTGCCGCAGCTCGGCGAGCTCGGCGTCCAGTACTGCGAGCAGCCTTTGCCGGAAGGGGATGCGGACGGGCCGCGGCTGAAGCCGCTCTCGCCCGTCCCGATTTACGTCGACGAGGACTGCCATCACCTTGGCGACGTCGCGCGCTGCGCCGAGCGTGCCCACGGGATCAACATCAAGCTGGCGAAGTCAGGCGGCATCCGCGAAGCAATGCGGATGGCCAACGCAGCGCGCGCGCTCGGCCTTGGCGTGATGCTCGGCTGCATGATCGAGTCGGGGCTCGGCATCTCGGCCGCGGCACAGATCGCGAGTCTCTGCGACCACGTCGACCTCGACGGCAACCTTCTCATCGCCGACGATCCGTGGCCAGGGGTGGAGTTCGTCAACGGCGTGCAGCTCCCCCCGAACCGCCCCGGACTCGGCGTCTCGAACGGCGGTGTCAGACAGCAAGACGGGATCCGCGCGGAAGGGTCACGAGAGACGCACCCCGCGCGCGGGTGAGCTCCGCAATCCCAGCCGCAGCGCGGGAAAAGGCCGGTGTCAGACACCGTGACTGAGGCGTCGCCGAAGCGATACGTGATCCTCGCGGAGGAGTTCTCGCACGACCCGCACTACGCAAAGACCGCACGCGGCGTGATTCGCTACCGCCGCGAGTCCGTCGTGGCGATGCTCGACTCGAAACGAGCCGGCGAAATCGACGACGACATCCCGATCGTCGCGACGGTCGACGAAGCACTCCGCTTCAACCCCGACACGGCGCTCGTCGGAGTCGTCACGCAAGGCGGCCACTTTCCCGGCGACTGGCAGGAGCTCCTGAAGACATGCGTCTCGCACGGGCTCGACCTCGAGAACGGACTGCACGTGCGCCTCCACGACATCCCGGGTCTGCCCGAGCTGGCCGCGCAGCACGGGGTGGAGCTCCGGGACCTGCGCGAGCCGCCGTCCGACCTCAGCACGGCCACCGGCGAGAACCTCGACGTCGATGCGACCATCGTCCTGACGGTCGGCTCCGACTGCGCGATCGGGAAGATGACCGCCACCTGCGAGCTCGACCTCGCCGCCCGGGAGCGAGGCCTCCGATCGGTCTTCGTCCCCACCGGCCAGACGGGCATCGCGATCGCCGGCTGGGGCATCTCGGTCGATGCAGTCGTCTCCGACTTCCTCGCCGGCGCCGCCGAACGGCTGGTCGTCGAAGGCGGCAAGCGCGGCGACCTCCTCTGGGTCGAGGGCCAGGGTGCGATCCTCCATCCCATCTATTCCGGGGTCACAGCCGGGCTGATCCACGGCAGCGCCCCGCACCTGTACGTCCTCTGCCACGAGGTGGGGCGGACAGTCGTCGAAGGCGATCCGACTGCCTCGCCGATCGTCAGCCTGAGCGAGCTGGTCGACCTGCACGAGCGGATGTCTCTGAAGCTCCGGCCGGCCAAGGTGGCCTGCATTGCGCTCAACACCTCGAACGTCTCCGAGCAGGAGGCGCGGGAGGCGATCGCGGCGGCGGAGGAGGAGACCGGCCTGGCCGCGGACGACCCGGTCCGCTTCGGCGCCGACAAACTCCTCGATGCAGTGCTCAACGCCACGCGCTGATCTGCCGACAGATGGGGCATGTGGCGGATCACTGCGGTCCTGGCGTGCGCCTGCGCGGCGCTCGCACTCGCCGGTGCGGCGTCGAGCACGACGTTCGGCGTCGCCGACGACGCCGGGAAGTACGCCGACGACGGTGGGGCGAACTTCTTCAACATGCTCACCGACCTGGGGTTGACGGAGAACAGGATCGCCGTCTTCTGGGATCCCGCCAACCCGACGACGATCGTCGACCAGGCCTTCCTCGACCGCGCGATCCCTCAGGCGATGCGACGCGGTCTCGAGGTGATGTTCGCCATCTATCCCCTGAAGGCGCGCGCCCTCGTCGACACGCCGAACGGCGTCCAGCTGTTCGCACAGTACGCAGCGAGGGTCGCACAGCGCTACCCGTACGTCCGGAAGATCATCTGCCTCAACGAGGGCAACCAGCCGCGCTTTCACCAGCCGCAGTTCGACGAGGCGGGCAACGGCATCTCCGGCTACGTCCAGGAGCAGGCCATGGCCGCTTGCTACGACGCCGTCAAGGCGGTCGATCCCGGAATCGACGTGATCGCGTTCGGCCTGTCGCCCCGCGGGAACGACGACTTCGACGCCGTGAGCAACGTCTCGCACTCGCCGATCCGCTTCCTCAAGGAGGTGGGTGACGCCTATCGCGCGAGCGGCCGGACGACGCCGATCGCCGACGACGTCTCCATCCATTGCTATCCGAACCTCAACACCGACGCGCCCTCGGTCGGCTACCCGTGGCCGAAGGTGGGCTGCGTCAATCTCGACCGCTTCAAGCAGGCCTGGTGGGACGCGTTTCACGGCACCGCCCAACCGCTCTTCCGTGAGGCCGGGCAGTCCGGGGGAGGGCCTTTCGTCCGTATCTACGTGGACGAGGTCGGCTATCAGACGCGGATCGCGCCGGAGAAGAGCGGCCTGTACACCGGTGCCGAGAACGTCCCGACCGTCGACGAGGCGACGCAGGCTTCCTACTACTCGCAGCTGATCGCCATGATGGCGTGCGATCCGAACGTCGCGCTGTTGAACTTCTTCCACGCCGTCGACGAGACGAGCCTCCCGGCCTGGCAGAGCGGGATGGTGATGGCCGACGGAACGCATCGCGCTTCGTATGCCGCCGTCAGGCAGGCGATCGTCGCGAACCAGCAGTGCAAGGGCCAGCTCCACGAGTGGAGCCACAGCGAGCACGTGGTCGGCGCAGGCGCGACATTCAAGACGCTGCCGCGATCGTTCCTGGTTCGCGCGGACGAGGGATTCTCCTATGACGTCAGGATCACGCGGCCGGCGAAGACACGGCGCCTGACCGGCGCCTCCGGTCAGGGTGAGGCCGCGCACGACCTCCTCTTCAAGGTGCCGAAGCTCGGCCCCGGCTCCTATCGCGTGACCGTGACGCTGCGGGCGGAGACGAATCCCGACCGCACGACGACCTTCAGTCGTACGTTCCGCGGCTAAGACATGTCGTTTCGGGCCGGTCTAAGCGCGGACCGGAATGAGGTATAAGAATCGACATGACCGATCCGCGCGTGGCGAAGCTCGCCAACCTGCTGATCACCTACTCACTCGAGCTGAAGCCGGGGCAGATCGTCCGAATCGACGCAGGGACGGTCGCCGCGCCGCTCGTGCGTGAGCTCCACCGCGAGACGCTCCGCGCCGGCGCACACCCGCGCAGCCGAATCGACGTGGAAGGGACCGACGTGATCGCCTTGCGTGAGTCCTCGGAGGAACAGCTGACGTTCGTCTCCGAGATGGACCGCTTCGAGGTCGAGCAGCTCGACGCCGTCCTGACGATCTGGGCGGACCGGAACACGCGTGCTCTGAGCCAGGCCGATCCGCAGCGCGTGAGCCGGCGCATCGCGTCGAGGCGCAAGCTGACGAACCGCTTCTGGGAGCGCATCGACGCAGGCAACGCAAGCTGGGTCGGCACACGCTTTCCGACTGAGGCCCACGCACAGGACGCAGAGATGTCCCTCGAGGACTACGAGGACTTCGTCTACGGCGCGTGCCACGTGCGCGTGGACGAGGACCCGGTCGCGCACTGGCAGGGGGTTTCGCTCGAGCTGAACCGCCGGGCCCGTGAGCTCGACGCGTTCAGTGAGTTGCGCGTCCTCGGTCCCGACACCGACCTCAGGTTCAACGTCGAAGGGAGGGATTGGCTGGCCGCGGACGGGCGGCTGAACATGCCGGACGGCGAGATCTTCACGAGTCCGGTGGAGACGGCCACCGAAGGCGAGATCCGCTTCTCGTTTCCCGCGATCTTCCAGGGGCGCGGGGTGGAGGACGTGCGTTTGCGGTTCGCCGAGGGCCGCGTCGTCAAGGCCGAAGCGAGAACCGGAAACGACTACCTGCAATCGCTCCTCGACATGGACGACGGCTCACGCATCCTCGGCGAGGCCGCCTTCGGCCTCAACTACGAGATCGACCGCTTCACCCACGACATCCTGTTCGACGAGAAGATCGGCGGCACGATGCACTTCGCACTCGGCTCCAGCTTCAAGAAGCTCGGTGGCCGGAACGAGTCGGGGCTCCACTGGGACATGATCTGCGACCTCCGCGCCGACGGAGAGGTGTACGCCGATGGTGAGCTCGTCTGGAAGGCGGGTCGCTTCGTCAACGCGCCGCGCAGCGTTGCGCCCGAGCCGGTCGCTGCTTCCTGACGCGCGTCGCGGTCATCTCCGACACGCACCTCCCGCGTGGGACTCGAGCGCTCCCGGGCGAATGCGTGCGGTTGATCTCCGCGTCCGACCTCGTCCTCCACGGCGGAGACTTCGTGACCGCGGAGTTTCTCGCCGAGCTGCGTGCGCTCGGGCCGCCGGTCGAGGGCGTCCATGGAAACATGGACGAGCAGGCGCTGAAGAAGAGCCTGCCAAAGCAGCGCGTGCTCGAGGTCGCGGACGTCCAGATCGGGATGGTCCACGACGCTGGGCCGAAGCTCAGGCGCGAGGCCCGGCTTGCCGCTCGGTTCTCGGACTGCGAAGCGGTCGTCTACGGGCACACGCACGTGCCGCAGGTCGAGCGCTTCCAGCACCTCTGGATCCTGAACCCGGGCTCGCCGACCGAACGCCGCAGCGCGCCTGCCCATTCGATGCTGGTGCTGACGATCCGGGGGCGTCGGATCACGCCCGAGCTGGTGACGCTCTGAGGGCTTGACAGGGCGAACACGTGTTCGATAGTCTACGAACACATGTTCCCTCGACTCCTCGTTCTGCTCCTGGCCGTCTCCCTCGTGGTGGGCGTCGTCGCCCGGCCCTCCGGCGGCGCGGGCAAGCCCGTTCGGTACGTGGTCAAGCCGACGGACACCCTCTGGTCGATCGCCAGCGCCCACTACTCGGGAGATCCCCGGCAGGGGATCTGGGAGCTCCAGCAGCGAAACCATCTGCACGGCACGACGATCGTCGCCGGGCAGCAGCTCGTCTTGCCATAACTCAGGAACCGGGGAGCGGCAGACCCGCGGTGTAGACCTTCTCGCCTCGAAAGAGGTGCCGCTCCCGATCCCACGGGAAGAAGATCACGACCTTCCAGCCGAGCTTCTGCCCCGACGCGGGTACGCCGAGCCATTCGCCGCGGTGCGTGCCGGTCACGTCGGCTTCCTCGCAGACGCCCTGCGGGCCGATCACGATGTCCGTCAGGTCGAAGTGGATGTCCGGGAACGCGGACAGCAGCTCCGTATAGAACCGCGCAGCGCCCTCGTGGCCCTCCCAGCGGTGACCCGTCTGCACGAGCTCGTAGACGCAATCCGGCGTGAGCGTCGAGATCAGACCGGGCAGGTCGCGCTCGTCCTCGGCAATCGAGTGCCGCTTCCAGAGCTCGCGGATCTCCAGCTGGTCGCTTGGAGACACCTCGCGGCGGATCAGCTCGCGGATGTCCTCGCTCACGACGACTCCCAGAAAGACTGCACGCAGTCGTTGAACGGTGTCCCGAGGAGCTGCGGGTTGTGCGCGTCGGGGAGCGTTGCCGACTCTGCCTCGAGCTCGCGCTCGAGCACGTCGCAGACTGCGTGCAGCGCAGCTCTGCCGAACTCGCGGGCCTGCCGCGGCGTGTCCTCCCAGTCACCCCGGACAACGAGCAGCCGCAGGCCGCGGAGCTCGTCGAGTGGGATCTCGGCTTCCCACGGTGGTCGTTCATGCCAGGACGACCGTGCCGCTTCGAGATCGGCGCCCGTCAACTCCTCCGGCTGGGCGTCGAAGCCGAAGGCGTGGCGGAAGCGAAGCTTGTAGTCACTCGGATCCGTGGCCTCCTCGCCGGCCCTCTGCACACGTGCGATGAACGCGTCCACGCTCGGGTTACCACGAACGAGCCCGAGCGCCGGGGGCTCGATCACCGTGAGGGAGCGCACCGCGTCGCGGCGCCGGGCAGCAGCGAGTAGCGAGACCACGCCACCGTAGGAATGGCCCACGAGGTGCACGTCCGGGTCAAGGAGGCCGGCGACGTCGTCGGCGTCGCGATCGAAGTCGACGCGGCCCTTGGCCGGACTACCGCCGAAGCCAGGCCGGTCGACCAGCACGAGCCGGTAGGACTGCGCGAGCGCACGCTGCTCCCTCCACGTCCCTTCTCCGCTGCCGAAGCTGCCGTGGACGAAGACCGCGGGCTCGCCGGCTCCCCAAGTCGTGACGTTCAGGCCGGCGGCGCGCTGCACGCGCCGAGCCTAACGCGAGCCTCACGCGAGAGGACACCCTGGGGCCCCAAACCTAGAATCGCGCCGTGGATCTCGACATCGTCTTCCTCGGCACGGCCGGCTCGATGCCGACGGCCCAGCGGGCCCCGGCCGCGCTGCTCGTGCGCCGGGGAGGCGAGCGGCTTCTCTTCGACTGTGCCGAGGGGACACAGCGCCAGCTTCTCCGCTCCTCGGTCGGACTGGTCGAGCTGCGGGAGGTGTTCCTCACACACTTCCATGCCGACCATGTCCTCGGCCTGCCAGGCATGTTCAAGACGTTCGCCTTGCGCGGAAGAGAGCTGCCGCTGGACGTCTACGGGCCCCGCGGACTCGTCGACCTGCTGGCCTCCCTCAAACGAGTCGTCGGAAAGCTGACGTACGAGCTCCAGCTGCACGAGCTCCAACCCGGCGACGTGCTCGAGCGGGACGGCTACCGGCTCGCGACGTTCGCCGTGGCACACGGTGTCTCGGCCGTCGGGTGGTCGCTGATCGAGGCGACGCGTCCCGGACGGTTCGACGTCGAAGCAGCCGACGCGCTCGGTGTGCCTGACGGACCCGCACGTGGGACCCTGCAAGGCGGCGAGCCCGTCACGCTTCCGGACGGTCGCACGGTCACCGCAGACGAGGTGCTCGGCCCCCCTCGTTCGGGGCGGAAGCTCGTCATCACCGGGGACACCGCTCCGGCCGAGCAAGTCGTCGAGTCCGCGTGGGGGGCCGACGTTCTCGTCACCGAGGCGACGTTCTCGGAGGAGGAACGCGACCGAGCGAAGGAGACGATGCACCAGACCGCCGCTCAGGCCGCGGAGGTCGCCCGCCGCGCGAACGTCAGCCTGCTCGCACTGACGCACCTATCCAGCCGCTACTTCGGGACCGAGATCGCCCGGGAAGCCCGCGAGATATTCGCCGAGACTGTCGTCCCTCGCGATTTCGACGTGGTCGACGTGCCGTTCGCAGAGAAGGGATCGCCCAACCTCGTCAAGGGTGGCGCGCTTCACCGTCGCGAGCCCGAGGCCGTATCATCGGCGCCGGAATGACGAGCATGGTGCGAGTCGCGGTCGCAGGCGACGTGACCGAGGCGGAGGAGATCCAGGAGATCCTGCGTTCGGCCGGGATCGAATCCGAGATCGCCGGCGGCGAGGACGACTCCGTCACCATCTCCGTACCCGAGTCGTCGGTTGAACAGGCGCAGGACGCCATCGAGGCCATGACCGAGCCGGGCGACATCGTGGGCGAGCCGTAGAGCGCCGCCGTCGATCGACGCCGTCCGGACAGTGAAGTAAGCTCCGCGCGATCCCGAACCCCTTTAAGCCGGTCCAGTGAGGCCGGAAAGGAGTCGCATGCAGTTGCCTGCGCCCACGTCGGCGGAGAAGGTCCTGATGGACGCGGACGCGCTCCGCCGGACGCTCTCGCGGATCGCGCACGAGATCATCGAGGCGAACCCGGACTTGACCCGGGTCGCGCTCGTCGGAATCCAGACGCGCGGCGTCCCGCTTGCGCAGCGCCTCCGCCGCCTCGTCGGTGAGCGCGCGGGCGAGGAGCCCGCGCTCGGCGCAGTCGACATCACGTTCTACCGCGACGACGTCCAGGTTCGAGGCGGTGGAGCGCCTCGTCATCCGCAGCCGGTCGTCCGTTCGACGGCACTCGACTTCCCGCTCGAGGGCAAGACGGTCGTCCTCGTCGACGACGTGCTCTATACGGGGCGGACGATCCGGGCGGCGATCGAGGCGCTCTTCGACTACGGGCGTCCGGAGCGCATCCAACTAGCCGTGCTCGTCGACCGTGGACACCGGCAGTTGCCGATCAGGCCGGACTACGTCGGCAAGAACCTTCCGACCTCACGCGACGAGCGCATCCAGGTGCAGCTGGTCGAGGTGGACGAGGTCGACCGCATCCTGCTCGTACCCGCGCCAGAGGAGAGTCACGATGGCTGACATCCGTGTCATGCGGGAGGACTTGCGTCCGCCCGCCTCGCCGCCGCGGCGGCACTTCATTTCCATCAAGGACGTCACGCGCGACGACATCGAGCGCCTTCTTGCGACCGCGCGCACCTTCGAGCGCAGTCTCGAGCGCGAGGTGAAGAAGTTGCCGACCCTCAAGGGACGCCTCGTGATCAACGTCTTCTACGAGTCGTCGACACGCACCTCGTCCAGCTTCGAGCTCGCGGCCAAGCGGCTCTCGGCCGACACGATGTCGATCAAGTCCAGCGGCTCCTCGGTCGACAAGGGGGAATCGCTGAAAGACACGGCGATCACGCTCGGTGCGTACGACCCCGACGTGATCGTCATCCGCCATCCGCAGATCGGCGCGCCACTCCTCGTCGCGCGCGTCACCGAGGCGCACGTCGTCAACGCGGGCGACGGCAAGCACCAGCATCCGACGCAGGCGCTGCTCGACCTGTACACGATGCGCGAGTCGCTCGGCCGGCTCGAAGAGCTGCACGTCGCGATCGTCGGCGATGTCCTGCACTCGCGCGTGGCGCGATCGCTGATCCAGGCGCTCGGGCTGATGGGCGCACGTGTCACCCTGGTCGGCCCGCCGGCGCTCCTGCCGCGCGGCGTCGAGGCGATGGGCTGTGAGGCGACCACCGACATCACGGCCATCGGCGCCGCGGACGTCGTCTACGTCCTGAGGATGCAGCGCGAGCGCATGCAGGAAGGGGCGAACTACGTGCCCTCCCTGCGTGAGTACACGGCAAAGTGGGGAGTCACGCCGGAGCGCTTGCGGCTGGGACAGAAGGTGATGCATCCCGGGCCCATGAATCGTGGCGTCGAGATCGATCCACTGGTCGCAGACCACGCCGACGCACTGATCGAGACGCAGGTTCGCGCGGGGCTGGTCACGCGCATGGCGGTCCTCTACGACCTCCTGACGACTGGGCCGATCGGGATCAAGACCGAAACCGTGCTGGAGGTGGCGTGATGCTCGTCGGCAAGGACGCCCCGAAGGAGAACCTCGTCGTTCGCGGCGCACGTGTGTTGGACCCCGGGGCCGGACTCGACGCCACGCTCGACGTCCGCATCGACGACGGCGTGATCGCCGCGCTCGGAACGGACCTGGACACGAACTCGCATCGGGTCGTCGACGCGAACGGACTCCTGCTGGCACCCGCCTTCGTCGACCCGCACGTGCACCTGCGCACACCTGGACGCGAGGACGAGGAGTCGATCGCATCGGGAACTGCCGCCGCCGCGGCGGGCGGGTACTGCGCCGTCCTCGCGATGCCGAACACCGAGCCGGTCGTCGACTCGGCGGCCACGCTCGGGTCCCTCGTCGAGACCGCGCGCGCGGAAGCGGAGGTCCCCGTCGGTTTTCTCGCGGCGATCACCAAGGGTCAGGCGGGAGGCGAGTTGACGGAGATGGCGGAGCTCGCCGCCGCCGGTGCGGTTGGCTTCTCGGACGACGGGGTGCCCGTCGCGGCGCCTGGGCTCATGCGCCGAGCACTGCAGTACGGAGCAGTGACCGGCCGTCGGCTCGCTCTTCATTGCGAGGAAGTGACGCTCTCACGCGGCGGGCAGATGCACGAGGGCGAGGTGTCCGCGGAGCTCGGCTTCACGGGCTATCCGTCGGTCGCCGAGAGCCTGATGGTCGAGCGCGACCTCGCGCTCGCCGCCTACGAGCGGCAGCCACTGCATCTCTTGCACCTCTCGGCGTGGGAGTCGGTGCAGGCCGTCCGTCGTGCGCGCGCCGAAGGAGTGACGGCGACGGCTGAGGTGACGCCGCACCATCTGTGTTTGACGGACGAGGCGGTGCGCTCCCTCGATCCGAATCTCAAGATGAATCCGCCCGTCCGATCCTCCTCGGATCGAACCGCGTTGATCGAGGGACTGAAGGACGGGACGATCACGGCAATCGCGACCGACCACGCGCCGCACGCGCGACACGAGAAAGAAGTGCCGTTCGAGGCCGCTCCGTTCGGGGTCACGGGGCTCGAAACCGCCTTTCCGGCGCTGTACACGCACCTGGTCGAGCCGGGACTCGTTCCGCTCGAGACCTTGCTCGAGCGAATGTCGAGTGGGCCCGCCCGCATCTACGGGCTCGACGAACCGCGCATAGCCGTCGGCTCCGCCGCCAACGTCGTCCTGCTCGACCTGAAGGCGAGCTATCGCATCACCGGGGACCTCTTCAGGTCGCGCTCCGTGAACTCGTGGTTGCTCGGGCAACCGGTCCAGGGAAAGGTGCGGGCGACGATCGCCGCCGGCAGGTTGGCTTACGCCGGATGACGGGCTTCCTCGCGCTCGAGGACGGCACCGTCTTCCGCGGGCAGTCCGTCGCTGCCGACGGTTTCGCCGTCGGCGAGGCGGTGTTCACCACGGCGATGACGGGCTATCAGGAGGTCGTCACC